>NZ_JBVHJJ010000011.1:95238-302700 GCF_055560115.1 Streptomyces sp. NPDC023527 | reverse complement strand
TTACATTCCGAACCCGGAAGCTAAGCCTTTCAGCGCCGATGGTACTGCATGGGGGACCGTGTGGGAGAGTAGGACGCCGCCGAACAAATTTTATAAAAAGCTCTGTCATCCGAACTTCGGTTCGGATGACAGAGCTTTTTTGTTTTCACGATGACCTGCCCGTCGTCACTCCCCGTTCACGTCCCCCGGGAACGCTCCCCTCCATGGGGACAGTGGAGATGCTGACGGCAGCAGGGGTCGGTGTGGGTGACGAGGTCATCGTGCCCTCGTATGCCACGACGGACGCCGCCGAGGCGGTCCGCCGGGCAGGGGCGGTGCCCGTCTTCGCGGACATCGACCCGCGGAGCCTCTGCCTCGACCCGGCCTCGGTCGCCGCGACCCTGACCCTGCGCACCGCGGCCGTCATGCCCGTACACCTCTTCGGGCGCCGGGCCGACCTGGCGGGACTGCGAACCGTCACCGAGAAGCGTGGGCTCCTCGTCATCGAGTACGAACCGCCGGAGCCGGCCGACGAGGACGTCAGGAGGCGGCGCGAGAACGCGGAGTACCTGCACAGCCGGCTCCGCGGCGTCGAAACCCCCGATGCCGGGCCGCCGAGCGCGCACAGCTTCCGCTCCTACGTGGTCCGCGTGCCCGGCAACGGACGGCCCGACCGGGACGCCTTCGCGCGGGCCCTGCGGGCGCGCGGCGTACGGTGCCACGTGCCCGTACAGACGCCCGTACACCGAACCCCGGCGTTCCGGCGGGAATTGTGGCTCGCCGAGACCGAGCGGGCCGCCGACCAATGCCTGGCGCTGCCCGTCGACGGCGGAACGACACACCGGGAGCTGCACCGCCTGACCGCCGCCTGCAACGCGCTCGGTGGCCTTCTCCCGGTCGCCGCCTGAAACCGCCCGCCGGCCGAGAGCCCCGGATGGTCAAAAGGACGTGCGAACGTCGGGTATGCTTTATCTCGTTGCCGGCCCCAATAGCTCAGTCGGCAGAGCGTCTCCATGGTAAGGAGAAGGTCTACGGTTCGATTCCGTATTGGGGCTCCATAAGAGAAAGGCCCCCGCCCAATGGCGGGGGCCTTTCTCGTTGTTCGGGGAGACCCGCCCCGCTGATGTCGCGTCAGGGGTTCAGGAGCTCGGGGACCCGCATGGCGAGGATCGCCATGTCGTCCGACGCAGGTTCGGCCGCGAAGCGCTCGACGGCCCGCAGAATACGCCCGGCCACCGCTCCGGCCGTCAGACCCGTACAGGTCGTCAGGACATCGGCCAGCCCGTCGTCCCCCAGCATGCGGCTGCCCTCGCGGCGCTCGGTCACGCCGTCGGTGACGCACAGCAGGACATCGCCCGGATCGAGGGTGACCGTCTGCTCGTACAGCTCCAGGTCCTCCATCACACCCAGCAGCGGCTGCGGATCCGCCGCCGCCTCGACGCTGCCGTCCTGGCGCAGCCGCAGCGGCAGCGGATGACCGGCGCAGACGACCTTCAGGACCGCGCTGCCGTCCTCCTGCGGCCACAGCTCGCCGTACAGCAGCGTCAGGAAGCGACTGCGGGCACCCTCGTCGAGGATCGCCGCGTTGAGCCGCTCCAGGACCGCGGGGCCGCCGTACCCCTCCCGGGCCAGGAGCCGCAGGGCGTGCCTTGCCAGGCCTGTCACGGCGGCCGCCTCCGGGCCCGTACCGCAGACGTCGCCGATGGCGAAGCCGTACGCGCCGTCGCGGATCGGGAAGAGGTCGTAGAAGTCACCGCCGACCTCATTGCCCTCGCCCGCCGCGCGGTAGATGACATCGACCTCGACGCCGGGGACGGTCGGCAGCTCCGGCGGCAGCAGGCTGCGCTGGAGGGACTGGCTGATCGCCGTGCGCTCGCTGTACAGGCGGGCGTTGTCCAAGGCCAGCGCGGCCCGGCGGGACAGGTCCTCGGCCAGCTCCAGGATCTCCTGGCGGAAGTGGTCGTCGGTGGGCTTGCCGAGCGTGAGCATGCCGATGACGCGGTTGCGGGCCACCAGCGGCAGGACGACGGTCTCGCCGCCGACCGCGGCCGCCGTGGCGAGCGAGGTGCCCGGCCCCGCGGAGTGCTGGGTGATGTCCTTGAGGCCCAGGCTGCGCAGAGAGCTGCGCAGCGCCGAGGCGTGGGCGGCCTCGGCCGGGGCGGTCCACACACGGGCGCCCGGCGTGGGGACCGGCTCGGGCGGTGCCAGCCGGCCCAGGAGGGTCTTCAGGCCGTCGATGCGGTCCTCGTCCTCGTGCAGGACGTAGGACAGCTCGGGCTCGGAGGTGGGGTCGGCGACGGTGTAGACCGCGCACCAGGTGGCGAGGGTGGGGACGGTCATCTGGGCCATGAGGGCCAGGGTCTGGTCCCGGTCGAGGGTGCCCGCCAGCAGGTCGGACGCCTCGACGAGGAAGGACAGGGAGCCGCGGCGCAGGCGTTCGAGCTCGTTGAGACGGGCGCGTTCGACGGCCAGGGCGATGCGGTCGGCGGCGAACTGGAGGCGGAGGGCTTCCTCGTTGCTGTAGCGGCCCGGGGCCTCGGCGGCGACGCCGAGCGAGCCGGTGAGGCGGCCCTCGACCTTGAGGGGGACGGTCACGACCGAGCGCATGCCGGTGTCGGCGAGCAGCGGGACCGCGCCGGGGATGACCGCGAGGTCCTCATGGACCGCGGGCATCCGGGCCGAGCCGTAGCGACCCGTGCCGGCCTCGACGGGGACGCGGGCGAAGCGCTGGCGGGCCGAGGGCAGGCCCGTGGAGGCCCGCACCTCCAGCTCCGTCTCGTCGTCGGTGGCGAGCAGCAGATACGCGGCGTCGCCGTCGAGCATGTCACGGGCGCGCTCGACCGTGCGCTGGAGGAGGCCGTCGAGGTCATCGGGGGCGGGGGAGCCGATGAAGACCTCGAAGGGGTCGGCGGAGATGCGGTCGCCGGCGCCGGAGTCCGTGCCGCCCGAGCGCTGGAGGCTCTGCAGGACGGCCCGCTCCTCCTCCCGTACGAGCAGGCAGACCGTGGACGGCGCGCCGTCGTTGTCACGTACGCGCAGGTGGGAGGCGTAGACCGGGATGATGCGGCCGTCGGCGCCCCTTATGCCGTACGAGCCCTCCCAGCGCGACAGGCGCAGGGCGTCGGCGATACCGGTGGAGGTGCCCGGGGTGTGCGGCCAGGCGGCGAAGTCGGCCAGCGGCTTGCCGAGGACCTGGTCGGAGGGGAAGCCGAAGAGGGCGTCGGCGTCGTCGTTCCAGGAGCTGATGGAGCCGGTGCGGTCGATCTGGATCACGGCGACCCGGACCCGCGTCTCGGCGACCGGAAGGGCCTCGGCGGGCAGGGCGGGGCCGGCGGAGCGGGTGCCGGCGGGCCGGTCGGGCAGATCCAGCTGGAACCACACCTGCTTGTGGGTGGGGCTGTAGTCGACGCCCCAGCGGGTGGCGAGGGCCGCGCACAGCAGCAGCCCGCGGCCGCCCTCGCGGTCGACGCCGCCGAGCCGGCGCGGGGAGCCCTGGAGCGGCACCTCGCGGTCGGGATAGCGGTCGGCGACCTCGACGCGCACCCCGGTGTTCGTCCGCATGCACAGGACATCGGCGGCGGTGCCGGCGTGGACGACGGCATTGGTGACGAGCTCGCTGGTGAGGACCACCGCGTCGTCGATGATGTCGGGGTGGCCCCAACCCTGGAGCGTGTCCCTGACGAAGGCCCGGGCGGATGCCACCGAGCGTCCGACCGGCTCGAAGGTGGCGGCAGCACGCGCGGTGATCACAGGTCTCCTCGTGTAGGTCTCGGCGATCTGCTCACCCATCTCGCAGCGCCCCTCCATTGCCCCGGCCGGATGCCAGGTTACTTACCCTCACCGCACGGGCGGAGGCCGGTGCGGGCTGATTCCACCTTGGGAGTGCCCGCGGACCATGTGCGATGCTGCCGAACTGTTATGGCCTGGCTGGGCCAGGGTGAAACACTGGGAAAGATTGAAGAAAGCCCGACGAGGATGATCGACCCTGCGGGAGGGACACGGTGGAGTCTGGCGCAGCGGCGCGGGGCGTGAGCACGCGCGCGAAAGGCGGACGGTCCCGGGCCAATGGGACGACGGAAGTGGATACGGCGGCCCTGAACAGGCTGCTGTCGGCGCTCGCGGCGATGCGGGACGGAAACTTTCGCAAACGGCTGACGGTCTCCGGCGACGGCGTGATGGCCGAGGTCGCGGCCGTCTTCAACGAGGTCGCCGACCGGAACATGCAGCTGACCGGGGAGCTGGCGCGGGTGCGCCGGGTCGTCGGACGTGAGGGAAAACTCACGGAACGGCTGGAGGTCGGCGCCTGTGAGGGTGCCTGGGCCGCGGCGATCGACGCGTCGAACGCGCTGGTCGACGACCTGGTGCGGCCGGTGTCCGAGGTCGGCCGGGTGCTGTCCGCGGTGGCCGAGGGCGACCTGGAACAGCGGATGGACCTGCGCTCGCAGGGCGCGGACGGTGCGGCGCACCCGCTGCGGGGCGAGTTCCTCAAGGTGGGGCGGACGGTCAACGGGCTCGTGGACCAGCTGTCGGCGTTCACCGACGAGGTGACGCGGGTGGCGAGCGAGGTCGGCACCGAGGGCAAGCTCGGCGGGCAGGCCCGGGTGCGTGGAATGTCGGGTTCGTGGAAGGACCTCACGGATTCCGTCAACACGATGGCATCGCGACTCACCGCTCAGGTGCGTGACATCGCTCTCGTGACGACGGCGGTCGCCAAGGGCGACCTCTCCCGCAAGGTCACCGTGCATGTGGCCGGGGAGATGCTGGAGCTGAAGAACACCGTGAACACCATGGTGGACCAGCTCTCGTCCTTCGCCTCCGAGGTGACCCGCGTCGCGCGGGAGGTGGGCACGGAGGGCGAGCTCGGCGGCCAGGCGCAGGTGCCCGGTGTCGCCGGGGTCTGGAAGGACCTCACCGACTCGGTCAACCTGATGGCCGGCAACCTCACGGCCCAGGTGCGCGGCATCGCCCAGGTCACCACGGCGGTGGCCAACGGCGATCTGTCGCAGAAGGTGACGGTCAGCGCGCGCGGCGAGGTCGCGCAGCTGGCCGAGACGATCAACCAGATGACCGAGACGCTGCGCACCTTCGCCGACGAGGTGACGAGGGTGGCCAGCGAGGTCGGCGCCGAGGGCCTGCTGGGCGGCCAGGCGCAGGTGCCGGGCGCGGCGGGTACGTGGAAGGACCTCACCGACTCGGTGAACACCGCGTTCCGCAACGTCACGACGCAGGTGCGGGACATCGCCCAGGTGACCACCGCCGTGGCCAACGGTGACCTGGGCCAGAAGGTGACCGTCGACGTCTCCGGCGAGATGCTGGAGCTCAAGAACACGGTCAACACGATGGTGGACCAGCTGTCCGCCTTTGGTGCCGAAGTGACGCGCGTGGCACGGGAGATCGGGGTCGAGGGCGAGCTCGGCGGTCAGGCCGCGGTGCCCGGCGCCGCGGGCACGTGGAAGGACCTCACCGACTCGGTGAACACCGCCTTCCGCAACCTCACCGGGCAGGTGCGCAACATCGCCCAGGTGACCACGGCGGTCGCCAACGGCGACCTCTCGCAGAAGGTGACTGTCGACGTCTCCGGCGAGATGGCGCAACTGAAGAACACCGTGAACACCATGGTCGATCAGCTGTCCTCGTTCGCCGACCAGGTCACGCGCATGGCGCGCGACGTCGGCACGGAGGGGCGGCTGGGCGGTCAGGCCCGGGTGGACGGCGTCAGCGGCACCTGGAAGGAGCTGACCGACTCGGTCAACTTCATGGCCGGCAATCTGACGTCGCAGGTCCGCCAGATCGCCCAGGTGACGACGGCGGTCGCGCGCGGCGACCTCTCCCAGAAGATCGACGTGGACGCCCGCGGCGAGATCCTGGAGCTGAAGAACACCATCAACACGATGGTCGACCAGCTCTCCGCCTTCGCCGAACAGGTCACCAGGGTCGCCCGCGAGGTGGGTACGGACGGACGGCTCGGCGGCCAGGCGCAGGTGCCGGGTGTGGCCGGCGTGTGGCGCGATCTGACCGACTCCGTCAACGGCATGGCGGGCAACCTGACCGCCCAGGTCCGTAACATCGCGCAGGTCGCCACGGCCGTGGCCCGGGGTGATCTGTCGCAGAAGATCGACGTGGACGCCCGGGGCGAGATCCTGGAGCTGAAGAACACCCTCAACACGATGGTGGACCAGCTGTCCTCGTTCGCCGACCAGGTCACACGCGTAGCCCGTGAGGTGGGCACCGAGGGCATCCTGGGCGGTCAGGCGGAGGTGCAGGGCGTCTCCGGCACCTGGAAGGACCTCACCCAGTCCGTCAACTTCATGGCGAACAACCTCACCTCCCAGGTGCGCAACATCGCCGAGGTGACGACGGCGGTCGCCAAGGGCGACCTGTCGAAGAAGATCACCGTCGACGCGAAGGGCGAGATCCTCGAACTCGTCACCACCGTGAACACGATGGTGGACCAGCTCTCGGACTTCGCCGAGCAGGTCACGCGGGTCGCCCGTGAGGTGGGCACCGAGGGACAGCTGGGCGGCCAGGCGCGGGTCCGGGACGTCACCGGCATCTGGAAGGACCTCAGCGACAACGTCAACCTGATGGCGAACAACCTGACCAGTCAGGTGCGCAACATCTCGCAGGTCGCGGCCGCCGTCGCCAACGGTGACCTGACCAAGAAGGTGACCGTCGAGGCGCGCGGCGAGGTCGCGCAGCTGGCCGACACCGTCAACACCATGGTGACGACGCTGTCGTCCTTCGCGGACGAGGTCACGCGCGTCGCGCGGGAGGTGGGCACCGACGGCATCCTCGGCGGCCAGGCGCGCGTGCTCGGCGTCAGCGGCACGTGGAAGGACCTCACCGAGTCCGTGAACTCGATGGCGTCCAACCTGACCGGTCAGGTCCGCAACATCGCGATGGTGACCACCGCCATCGCCCAGGGCGACCTGACGAAGAAGATCGACATCGACGCGCGCGGCGAGATCCTGCAGCTGAAGACGACCATCAACACGATGGTCGACCAGCTGTCGTCGTTCGCCGACCAGGTGACCCGGGTGGCCCGCGAGGTGGGTACCGAGGGCCAGCTGGGGGGTCAGGCTCGGGTGCGGGACGTGGACGGCACCTGGCGGGACCTCACGGAGTCGGTGAACGAGATGGCGGGCAATCTGACCCGGCAGGTACGGGCCATCGCGGAGGTCGCCACGGCGGTGACCCGCGGCGATCTCAACCTCAAGATCGACGTGGACGCGGCCGGCGAGATCCTGGAGCTCCAGGACAACATCAACACGATGATCGCCAACCTCCGGGAGACCACGCTCGCCAACAAGGAGCAGGACTGGCTCAAGGGCAACCTCGCCCGGATCTCCGGCCTGATGCAGGGCCGCCGCGATCTGGAGGACGTCGCCGGGATGATCATGAGCGAGCTGACGCCGGTGGTCTCGGCGCAGCACGGGGCGTTCTTCCTGGCGATGCCGACGGGCGGCCAGCAGGGCGCCGAGGAGGAGGAAGAGGCGTACGAGCTGCGCATGCTCGGCTCGTACGGCTACTCCATGGGCTCGATGCCCACCTCCTTCCTGCCGGGTGAGACGCTGATCGGCACCGCGGCGCAGGAGAAGCGGACGATCCTGGTGGAGAACGTGCCGCCGGGCTATCTGAAGATCGCCTCCGGGCTGGGGGAGGCGCCGCCGGCCCATGTGATCGTGCTGCCGGTGCTGTTCGAGGGGCAGGTCCTCGGGGTCATCGAGCTGGCGTCGTTCCAGCCGTTCGCGCAGATCCAGAAGGACTTCCTCAACCAGATCGCCGAGATGATCGGCACGAGCGTCAACACGATCAGCGTCAACACCAAGACCGAGGTCCTGCTCAAGCAGTCCCAGGAGCTGACCGAGCAACTGCGCGAGCGGTCGGCGGAGTTGGAGAACCGGCAGAAGGCGCTGGAGATCTCCAACGCCGAGCTGGAGGAGAAGTCCGAGCGCCTGGCCCGCCAGAACCGCGACATCGAGGTGAAGAACACCGAGATCGAGGAGGCCCGGCAGGTCCTGGAGGAGCGCGCCGAGCAGCTCGCGGTCTCCATGCGCTACAAGTCCGAGTTCCTCGCCAACATGTCGCACGAGCTGCGCACGCCGCTCAACTCGCTGCTGATCCTGGCGAAGCTGCTCGCCGACAACGCCGACGGCAATCTCTCTCCCAAGCAGGTGGAGTTCGCCGAGACGATCCACGGCGCGGGCTCCGACCTGCTCCAGCTGATCAACGACATCCTGGACCTGTCGAAGGTCGAGGCCGGCAAGATGGACGTCAGTCCGACGCGGATCGCGCTGGTCCAGCTCGTCGACTATGTGGAGGCCACCTTCCGTCCGCTGACGGCGGAGAAGGGCCTGGACTTCTCCGTACGGGTCTCGCCGGAACTGCCGGCGACGCTGCACACCGACGAGCAGCGGCTGCTCCAGGTGCTGCGCAACCTCCTGTCCAACGCGGTGAAGTTCACCGACACGGGCGCCGTCGAGCTGGTCATCCGGCCCGCCGGCGGGGATGTGCCGGACACCATCCGGGAGCAGCTCCTGGAGGCCGGTTCGCTGCACGACGCGGACGGCGACGTGATCGCCTTCTCGGTCACCGACACCGGCATCGGGATCGCGGCGAGCAAGATGCGGGTGATCTTCGAGGCGTTCAAGCAGGCGGACGGGACGACCAGCCGCAAGTACGGCGGCACGGGTCTCGGACTGTCCATCAGCCGGGAGATCGCGCGACTGCTCGGCGGTGAGATCCACGCGGCGAGCGAGCCGGGCCGCGGCTCCACCTTCACCCTCTACCTCCCGCTCAACGCCGGTGAGCTGCCGCCCCAGGGCTATCCGCAGCTCGCGCCGGGCGGCCACGGCCTCGCGCCGGCGGAGCTGCCGGGGGCGCTCGGCGACGGCGCCGACCATGTCGACCACGGTGGGCGGTTCGCCGGGCACGGCGCGGGGGAGCAGCACGGGCGCGGGGCGGCAGGCCTCTTCCTGCGGCGCCAGCGGGCCGCGCAGGCGGCCGGGCAATGGCCGGCGCAGGCCGCGCCGACGGGTCCGGGGTCCCCGGCGGCGCTCCCGGCGACGGCCTCGCCGCAGGAGAATCTGTGGCCGGACGAGAGCGCCGGTGACGCAGAGCGACCGTCGACCCACGGGTTCGGCAGTGGGTTCAGCGGTGCCTTCCATGGCGAGAAAGTGCTGATCGTCGACGACGACATCCGCAATGTCTTCGCGCTCACGAGCGTCCTGGAGCAGCACGGGCTGTCGGTGCTCTACGCGGAGAACGGCCGCGAGGGGATCGAGGTCCTGGAGCAGCACGACGACGTCGTGGTGGTCCTCATGGACATCATGATGCCGGAGATGGACGGCTACGCCACGACGGCCGCGATCCGCAGGATGCCGCAGTTCGCGGGCCTGCCGATCATCGCGCTCACCGCGAAGGCGATGAAGGGCGACCGGGAGAAGAGCATCGATGCCGGCGCGTCGGACTATGTCACCAAACCGGTCGATACGGATCATCTGCTGACGTTGATGGAGCAGTGGATGCGCGCTGAGTGACGGGTGGCCGAATGATTTCTGACCACCTGTTGACTGACTGTGGCCGAAGACGTGTGGGAGGCCGGGATTCGGGGAACCTTCTGGTCTCCCACTACGTTTCTGCTACGTGCACAGTGACATCGCGGTGACAGGGTGTGGCGACCGGCAGGGTGCGGCTACCATGACCGGCACAAGGACGGGCGGCGCAAGGGAGTCGTCCCCTGGGGCGGCGCCCGGTGCCTCCCCCGGCTCCTGGAGCCGGGGAGACCCCAAGCCGGGACGAGGAGGACGGGGCATGGTTCAGAAGGCCAAGATCCTCCTGGTCGATGACCGGCCGGAAAATCTGCTGGCGCTGGAGGCGATCCTCTCGGCGCTCGATCAGACACTGGTGCGGGCATCGTCAGGGGAGGAAGCGCTCAAGGCGCTGCTGACGGATGATTTCGCGGTGATCCTGCTGGACGTCCAGATGCCCGGCATGGACGGCTTCGAGACCGCCGCGCACATCAAGCGGCGGGAGCGGACGCGGGACATCCCCATCATCTTCCTCACGGCCATCAACCATGGCCCGCACCACACCTTCCGCGGCTATGCCGCGGGCGCGGTCGACTACATCTCCAAGCCCTTCGACCCGTGGGTGCTGCGCGCCAAGGTCTCGGTCTTCGTCGAGCTGTATATGAAGAACTGCCAGCTGCGGGAGCAGGCCGCCCTGTTGCGGCTCCAGTTGGAGAGCGGCCAGGGCCGCGGTGGCACGGCCACCGCCCAGGAGCCCGCCGGGCTGCTCGCCGAGCTCTCCGCCCGCCTCGCCGCCGTGGAGGAGCAGGCCGAGGCGCTCACCAAGCAGCTGGACGAGTCCGCGGACGCCGCCGCCGTCGCCACCGCCGCCCACCTGGAGCGCAAACTCACCGGGCTGCGCCGGGCGCTGGACGCCCTGGAGCCCGGCACGGGCAGCGGCGCCAGTCCGCTTCCCTCCCCCAGCTGACGCCCTGACGCCGCGTCACCCTTGGTACGACGGGACCGCGACACGAATGGGTGAACGCCAGGGCCCAGGTGTCCCTCACGCCCGACGACGGTAACCTCGGCTCCATGGCCTCACGTACGTCCGGCAAGGGTTCCCAGAGCACGGCGGGCACCTCCAAGCAGCGCGCCGGGCGCCCGGGGAGCGCCGCCAAGAAGGTGCCCGCCAAGGCACCCGCGAAGAAGGCGCCGGCGAAAGCCGCGGGCCGCGCGCCCGCACGCCGGGCCCCTGCCAAGAAGACGGCGGCCAAGGCGGCACCCCGGCGCGGGGCGCCCCCCGCGCCCGGCGGCGTCCGCCGCGTCGCGCGCGGCATGGCCCATGGCGTCGGCGCGCTGTTCCGCGGGGTCGGCCGCGGCGCGAAGAACCTCGACCCGGTCCACCGCAAGGACGGGCTGGCGCTGCTGCTCCTGGGCCTCGCCCTCATCGTCGCCGCCGGCACCTGGTCCAGCCTGGAGGGCCCGGTCGGGGAGCTGGTGACGATGCTCGTCACCGGTGCCTTCGGCCGGCTCGACCTGGTCGTGCCGATACTGCTCGGCACCATCGCCATCCGCCTCTTCCGCCACCCCGAGCGCCCGGAGGCCAACGGGCGGATCGTCATCGGCCTCTCGGCGCTGGTCGTCGGGGTCCTGGGACAGGTCCACGTCGCCTGCGGCTCGCCCCCTCGCGACGGCGGCTCGCAGGCGCTGCGGGACGCCGGCGGGCTGATCGGCTGGGCCGCGGCCAAGCCCCTGATCGTCACGGTCGGCGAGGTCCTGGCCGTACCGCTGCTGGTGCTGCTGACGATCTTCGGACTGCTGGTGGTCACGGCCACCCCCGTCAACGCCATCCCGCGTCGGCTGCGGCAGCTGGGCATCCGGCTCGGTGTGATCGAGCCGCACCCCGGTGAGTACGAACCGGAGGCCGCCGACGGGTACGCCGACGAGTGGCGCGAAGCCCCCGCCAGGCGCCCCCGGCGCGCTCCGGTGCACCCGGGGGCCGACGACGACTTCGGCGTGGACGCCGAGGAGGAGGCGCTCAGCAGGCGCCGCAAGCCGCGCCGCGCTGCCGGACAGCCCGTGGAGCCGCCGGCCGGCCGGGAACCGGACGCGGTGGACCTCGCGGCCGCGGCGGCCGCCTCGCTCGACGGGGCGCTGCTGCACGGCGTGCCGCCCACCCCGCTCGTCGCCGGGCTCAGCAGCGGCATCTCCCAGGAGGGCGAGCAGCCGGGCGCCGTGCCCGCCGCGCGTACCGCCGGGCAGCGGACGACGGGCGTTGCCGACCTCACCAAGGACGTCCCGGACCTCACCAGAGCCGCGCCCGAGGCCACCGCGGGGCTCCCCGCGCGGGCCGAACAGCTCCAGCTGTCCGGCGACATCACCTACGCGCTGCCATCGCTGGACCTGCTGGAGCGCGGCGGCCCGGGCAAGGCCCGCAGCGCCGCCAACGACGCCATAGTGGCCGCGCTGACCAACGTCTTCGCGGAGTTCAAGGTCGACGCGGCCGTCACCGGCTTCACCCGGGGCCCGACGGTCACGCGGTACGAGGTGGAGCTCGGCCCCGCCGTCAAGGTCGAGCGGATCACCGCGCTCGCCAAGAACATCGCCTACGCCGTCGCCAGCCCGGACGTACGGATCATCAGCCCGATCCCCGGCAAGTCCGCGGTCGGCATCGAGATCCCCAACACCGACCGCGAGATGGTCAACCTCGGAGACGTGCTGCGGCTGGCGGACGCGGCCGGTGACGAGCACCCCATGCTCGTGGCGCTCGGCAAGGACGTCGAGGGCGGCTATGTGATGTCCAATCTGACGAAGATGCCGCACATACTGGTCGCCGGAGCCACTGGTTCCGGAAAGTCCTCCTGCATCAACTGCCTCATCACCTCCGTCATGGTCCGGGCCACCCCCGACGACGTCCGGATGGTGCTGGTCGATCCGAAGCGCGTCGAGCTGACCGCCTATGAGGGCATCCCGCACCTGATCACGCCGATCATCACCAACCCCAAGCGCGCCGCCGAGGCCCTGCAGTGGGTCGTACGCGAGATGGACCTGCGCTACGACGACCTCGCCGCCTACGGCTTCCGGCACATCGACGACTTCAACGCCGCCGTGCGCGCGGGCAAGGTCAAGCCGCCGGAGGGCAGTGGGCGCGAGCTGACGCCCTATCCGTACCTGCTGGTCATCGTGGACGAGCTCGCCGACCTGATGATGGTGGCCCCCCGGGACGTCGAGGACTCGATCGTCCGGATCACCCAGCTGGCGCGCGCCGCCGGCATCCACCTGGTGCTCGCCACCCAGCGCCCGTCCGTCGACGTCGTCACCGGACTGATCAAGGCGAACGTGCCTTCGCGGCTCGCGTTCGCGACGTCCTCGCTCGCCGACAGCCGGGTCATCCTCGACCAGCCGGGCGCGGAGAAGCTGATCGGCAAGGGCGACAGCCTCTATCTGCCGATGGGGTCGGGCAAGCCGGTCCGCATGCAGGGCGCGTTCGTGACGGAGGCCGAGGTCGCGGCCGTCGTACAGCACTGCAAGGACCAGATGGCGCCGGTCTTCCGAGACGACGTCACGGTCGGGACGGCGAAGAAGAAGGAGATCGACGAGGACATCGGTGACGACCTCGACCTCCTGTGCCAGGCGGCCGAGCTGGTCGTCTCCACCCAGTTCGGCTCGACCTCGATGCTGCAGCGGAAATTGCGTGTGGGATTCGCCAAGGCGGGCAGACTCATGGATCTGATGGAGTCGCGGAACATCGTGGGTCCGAGCGAGGGTTCCAAGGCGCGCGATGTGCTGGTCAAGCCCGATGAGCTGGACGCGGTGCTCACGGTGATCCGCGGGGGCTCGTAGCAGAGGTCCGGCCGGGGGCCGCCCCTGGGAACCCCCGGACGAGGTGCCTGACCAACCGTTTCTCTCGGCGACGTGCCCAGTTGAGGAAAGGGGGGCGGGCCGATGTCATACCGTCGGCGCCGTAGAACCATCTGATGGCCTACAAAGTCCGGCTTCCCGGTTGCCCGACGCTTTCGTATCCCCCCTAGACTGAACCTCCAGCAGGTGGCTGCACGCTCGAAAGGCGCCCACGTGTCCATCGGCAACTCTCCCGCGGACGACGTTCCCGCGGACGACCGGCCGTCCGTCGGCCGGGCCCTTCAGCAGGCCCGTATCAGCGCCGGACTGACTGTTGAAGAGGTCAGTTCGACCACCCGAGTACGCATTCCGATCGTCCATGCGATCGAACAGGACGACTTCTCGCGTTGCGGCGGGCATGTGTACGCCCGGGGGCATATCCGCGTGCTGGCGCAGACCGTCGGCCTGGACGCCACCGAGCTGCTCGCCCAGTACGCCGCGGAGCACGGCGGGCGCCCCTCGCCCACCCCGGCGGCGCCGCTGTTCGAGGCCGAGCGGATCCGCCCCGAGCCCCGGCGGCCCAACTGGACGGCCGCGATGGTCGCGGCGATCGTCGCGGTCGTGGGCTTCGTCGGCTTCACGCTCTTCAACGGCGGGGCCAAGAGCTCCGGCGGCTCCGTCGCCGCCGAGTCCCCTTCCGCGAAGCCGCCCGCGTCCCCGAAGACCGCTCCCGGCAAGCCCGCCGACCCCAAGCCGGAGCAGTCCGCGAGCGCCATCGCCGGCGTGCCCGCCAACAAGGTCACCGTCAAGCTCACCGCCGACAACGGCCAGACCTGGATGTCCGCCAAGGACCACAACGGCAAGCTGCTGGAAGAGGGCGTGCTCAAGCAGGGCGCCTCCAAGACCTTCACCGACAGCAAGCGGATCGACCTCGTCCTCGGCAACGCCGGAGCCGTGCAGCTGTTCGTGAACGGCAAGGAGGTCAAGGATCTGGGCGACGGCGGACAGGTCCAGCGCCTGAGCTACACCAAGGGAGACCCCGTAGCGGGCTGACCAGCGACGGAGCCGATGCGGTAGCCACCCGGCGGCGCGTCGCCGGGTGACCGTTTTGTCCGTACCTCCTGATGCTGGTGCGCATGCGGCAACGGATGCGGCCTCGGGACAAAGTAGGCTGAGCCCTATGCCCGAACGCCGTACCGTCGCTCTTGTCACACTTGGCTGCGCCCGTAACGAGGTGGACTCGGAGGAGCTGGCAGGCCGCTTGGCGGCGGATGGCTGGGACCTCGTCGAGGACGCCTCCGACGCCGATGTGGCCGTCGTCAACACCTGTGGCTTCGTCGAGGCCGCCAAGAAGGACTCCGTCGATGCCCTCCTCGAGGCCAACGACCTCAAGGATCATGGTCGTACCCAGGCCGTCGTAGCCGTCGGCTGCATGGCCGAGCGCTACGGCAAGGAGCTCGCCGAAGCGCTGCCCGAAGCCGACGGCGTGCTCGGCTTCGACGACTACGCCGACATCTCCGACCGGCTCCAGACCATCCTCGCCGGCGGTGTGCACGCCTCCCACACCCCGCGCGACCGGCGCAAGCTGCTGCCGATCAGCCCGGCCGCCCGGCAGAAAGCCGACGTCGCCCTGCCCGGCCACGCGCAGGACACCCCGCCGGAGGACCTCCCGGAGGGCCTCGCACCGGCCTCCGGGCCGCGCGCGCCCCTGCGCCGCCGCCTGGGCGCCAGCCCCGTCGCCTCCGTGAAGCTCGCCTCCGGCTGCGACCGGCGCTGCTCCTTCTGCGCCATCCCCTCCTTCCGCGGCTCCTTCATCTCCCGGCGCCCCTCCGACGTGCTGGGCGAGACACGCTGGCTCGCGGAGCAGGGCGTGAAGGAGATCATGTTGGTCTCCGAGAACAACACCTCGTACGGCAAGGACCTCGGCGACATCCGGCTGCTGGAGACGCTGCTGCCGGAGCTGGCGGCCGTGGACGGCCTGGAGCGCGTCCGGGTCAGCTACCTCCAGCCCGCCGAGATGCGGCCGGGCCTGATCGACGTGCTGACGTCGACGGAGAAGGTCGTGCCCTACTTCGACCTCTCCTTCCAGCACTCGGCGCCCGGTGTGCTGCGCGCGATGCGCCGCTTCGGCGACACCGACCGCTTCCTGGAGCTGCTCGACCAGATCCGCGGCAAGTCCCCGCAGGCCGGTGCCCGCTCCAACTTCATCGTCGGCTTCCCCGGTGAGACCGAGCACGACGTCGACGAGCTCGAACGTTTCCTGGTCGGCGCGCGCCTCGACGCCATCGGCGTCTTCGGCTACTCCGACGAGGACGGCACCGAGGCCGCCACGTACGAGGACAAGGTCGACCCGGACGTCGTCGCGGAGCGGCTGGCCCGCATCTCGCGGCTCGCCGAGGAGCTGACCGCCCAGCGTGCGGAGGAGCGGCTCGGAGAGACCATTGAGGTACTGGTCGACCGCGTGGACGAGGAGGACGGCGTGATCGGCCGGGCCGCCCACCAGGCGCCCGAGACCGACGGCCAGGTGCTCCTCACCACGGACGCCGACTACGCGCCCGGCAGCATGGTCGTGGCCAAGGTGGTGGCGACCGAGGGCGTGGACCTCATCGCCGAGCCGCTGGGCGACGGAGGGTGTACCGAGGAGGCGGACAGATGACCGGAGCCCCGGCCTCCGCCGCCGGAGGCCACGCCCCGGCGACGGCCGTGCGGCCGCCGGCCGGGTTGTGGAACATCGCCAATATCCTCACCATGGTGCGGCTGCTCCTTGTGCCCGGGTTCGTCCTGTTGATGCTGCACAACGGCGGCTATGACCCGGCCTGGCGCTCCTTCGCCTGGGCCGCGTTCGCCGTTGCCATGATCACCGACCTGTTCGACGGCCATCTGGCCCGGATGTACAACCTGGTCACCGACTTCGGCAAGATCGCCGACCCGATCGCGGACAAGGCGATCATGGGTGCCGCGCTGATCTGTCTGTCCGCCCTGGACGAACTGCCGTGGTGGGTGACCGGCGTGATCCTGTTCCGCGAGGTCGGCATCACGCTGATGCGGTTCTGGGTGATCAGGCACGGCGTCATCCCGGCCAGCCGCGGCGGCAAGATGAAGACCTTGGCCCAGGGCGTCGGCGTGGGGATGTACATCCTCGCGCTCACCGGAGCCCTGGCCACGACACGCTTCTGGGTGATGGCCGTGGCCGTCGCATTGACCGTGCTCACCGGGCTGGACTACGTGAAGCAGGCCGTGGTGCTGCGCCGGGCCGGGCTGGCCGCGCAGCGCGAGCGCGTCGGACGGGAATCCGTGCGATGAGCGCGGCGAGGGGTGAGGGTGCCGCGGCCGGAACGGCGGCGGCGGTCCTCGCGGCCCTGGTCGGGCGCGGCGCGACCGTGGCCGCCGCCGAGTCGCTCACCGGTGGTCTGGTCGCCGCCGAACTGACCGCGGCGCCGGGCGCCTCCCGCTCGGTGCGGGGCTCGGTCACCGCGTACGCCACCGAGGTCAAGAGCGAGGTGCTGGGCGTGGACGCCGGGCTGCTCGCCGACCGCGGGGCGGTCGACGCGGACGTGGCCGGGCAGATGGCGCGGGGTGTACGGACGCTGCTGGGCGCCGACTGGGGGGTCGCCACGACCGGCGTCGCGGGGCCGGAGGAGCAGGACGGCAAACCCGTCGGCACTGTCTATGTCGCGGCCGCGGGGCCGGCCGGCGGCGCCGCCGTCAGAATGCTGTCCCTGGACGGCGACCGGAGCCGGATCCGGGCGGAAAGCGTACAAGCCGTGCTGGAACTACTGCTGAGCGAACTGACAGAGAACGTGGGCGCAAAGGATACGGAACACAACGGGGGGAATTGATGTTTGCAGCCCTGAGTGAACACGACATAGCTCCCCGCACGGCCGGAGCCCGAGGCGGTACGGTGGGGCGTGAAGGATCCGGATTCGCGGTCCAAGGAGGGAGCCACCGATGATTTTGCTCCGTCGCCTGCTGGGTGACGTGCTGCGTCGGCAGCGCCAGCGCCAGGGCCGCACTCTGCGCGAGGTCTCCTCTTCCGCCCGGGTCTCGCTCGGTTACCTCTCCGAGGTCGAGCGGGGACAGAAAGAGGCGTCCTCCGAGCTTCTCTCCGCAATCTGCGACGCTCTGGACGTACGGATGTCCGAGGTCATGCGCGAGGTGAGTGATGAATTGTCGCTCGCCGAGCTGGCGCAGTCGGCGGCGGCGAGCGAGCCGGTACCCGCGCCGATGCGGCCCATGTTCAATGCGGTGTCCGTGACGTCCGTGACCGGTGTGCCGGGGGAGCGAGTCACCATCAAGGCTCCCGCGGAGGCCGTGGACGTCGTGGCGGCCTGACAGATCTGTCCGACACGGTCTGCCCGGCCCCGTCCGGAAGACAGTCGTTTACCCCCCAGGATCCCGGTCAGAAGTCTGACCGGGATCCTGGCGTTTCCGGCCCCTTCGGCACCTTTGTGCGATGGTGGGAAAACAGGGATCAAACTGAACGGACTGGACACTCGAACAGGAGATGCGGATGTCTGTAGTGAAGAGCCCGCTGTCCGAGCAGGACCGGAAGACCGTCGGCGACGCCCTGCAGGGTGCCCTGGTCGACCTGGTGGACCTCTCGCTCGTGGCCAAGCAGGTCCACTGGACCGTGGTGGGGCCGCGCTTCCGCTCGGTGCACCTCCAGCTCGACGAAGTCGTCGCCAGCGCCCGCACGCACGCCGACACGGTCGCCGAGCGCGCCTCGGCGCTCGGGGTGGCACCCGACGGGCGCGCCGAGACCGTCGCCAAGACCAGCGGCATCGACCCGGTCGGCGACGGCTGGAACAAGGACACCGGAGCCGTGCAGATCATGGTCGACGCGCTCGGCTCCGTGATCACCCGGATGCGCGAGCGCATCCGCGCCACGGAGACCCCCGACCCGGTCACTCAGGATATCCTGATCGGCCTGACCGGCGATCTGGAGAAGCACCACTGGATGTTCCAGGCGGAGAACGCCTGAGCCGCCCGGTGACGCGGCGGGCGATCCCCCGGACCCGACGGGTCCGGGGGATCCGTCGTTTCCGGCGTCCGCACGCGGCGCTCCGGTGGCGGTGAGGGCGCTGTCGCGCTCTCCTGGGTGCATGGACGAGCACCCCGTGATCCGCTTCACCAACGAGCTGATGGTGGTCTCGGACCTCGATCAGACGACGGCCGGTGCCTTCGTCCGCAGGGTGTACCAGGAGGGCACCCACGAAGGAGAACAGCGGCTGATCGTCGAACTGCACCAGCGTGATCACAGGATCACGGAGTTGGAGCGGGAGCTGGACCAACTGAGTGGACGATCGCCCGGCTGAGGGCCGCGCGCCGCGAGCGCGTACGGGCGTCGTTCCGGGGTCCTGGCGCACTCTCCCGTGGTGAAGCAGCCGGTCTACCGTCGGCCGAAGGAGGCAGTCATGGTCCGGCGTGACGTCTGCGGCCACCGACGGTCGCCCGGGTGGGCCCGGCGAGCCCGTCGCTCCCGCTGGGCGGTCGCGCTGGCGCTGGGCGGTGCCTGGTGGTGGGCCGCGCTGCGGGCGCTGGCGCAGCCGGAGCGGACCGGGCCCGTGGAGGCGCTGGTCGTCGCCGGGGGCTGGGGGCTGAGCCTGCTGCCCGTGCACTGCGTGCCATGGACGCGGCGACGGGACTCCTTGGCCCGCTCGGCCGCCGCCCTGGTCGCCCGGGCCCTGAGACGCGGTCGGCAGCGCGCCTGACGCCTCACCCGGCCGGCCCAATGGAAGGGCCGGGCTGACAGCGCGGGCACCAATAGGTGGGGCGTTCCTGGCCCGGTTTTCCCTGATCCGCGACGCGCAGGGCGGTGCCGCAGCGGCGGCAGGCCCGGCCCGCGCGCCCGTACACCCACAGATGGTGATCGATCCGCGAGTCGGCCGTGGTGATCCGGGCGGACCTCGCCTTGTTGACCTCCAGGAGCTTCTTGGCGAGAGCCGGCAGCCGCTCGGGGGCGGGCAGCTCCGCGACCGGCAGCCAGGGCGAGACGCGGAGCATGAAGCACAGCTCCGACTTGTAGACATTGCCGATCCCGGCGAGGTTGCGCTGGTCGAGCACGGCCTCCCCGACGGTGCGCCCGGGGTCGGAGAGCAGCCTGCGCAGCGCCTCGTCCGGGTCCCAGTCGGGGCCGAGGAGGTCGGGGCCCAGATGGCCGACGACGGTGCTCTCGTCTGCGGTGCGCAGGAGGTCCAGGACGGGCAGGCGGTAGCCGACGGCCGTGTGGGCGGAGTTGGCGAGCACGGCGCGGATCTGGTGCCGCGGGCCGCCGCGCCACCGCTCACCGGAGGCGAAGACGCGCCAGGAGCCGTCCATCTGAAGGTGGGAATGCAGGGTGAGGCCGCCTTCGATGCGGGTGAGCAGGTGTTTGCCGCGCGGGACGACCTCGGTGACGCACCGGCCGGAGAGGTCGACCGTGGCGAGCTTCGGCACGCGCAGGTCGCTGCGGGTCAGTGGCTCGCCCGCGAGGGCTCGGTGGAGGCGGTGGGCGGTCCGCCAGACGGTGTCTCCTTCGGGCATGCCGACCATGATGCCGCCGCTCCCACGGGCATGGGGCGCCCGGTGCCGCCGGCCGGGTCAGGGGGCGCGCAGCCGCAGGCCGCGGGGGGTGGCGTGGAAGCCCGCCGACTCCAGGAGGGCGCCCAGCGGCGAGGACAGTGCCGGCGAGCTGTTGATCCGCTCGACGGTGACGGTGCCCAGCGCGCCCGCGCGGGCCGCCTCCGCCAGGGCCGCCGCCGCTTCACCGAGCCCGGCGTCGGTCTTGCTCGGCGCCTCCGCGCCCTCCTCGCCCCAGGCCAGGAGCGTCTTGCCGCCGCGCTCCATGTACAGGGCCAGAGCTCCGTCGACGAGCACCACGAGGGAGCCGGCCTTGCGCCCGGGCTTGTGGGTCGCACCGGCGGGCGGCTCCGGCCAGGGAAGGGCCGCGCCATAGGCGTTGGCGGGATCGGCCGCGGCCAGCACGACGGCCCGGCGACGGCCGGCCGTCCGCGCGGGCCCGGCACCGTCCCACGAGCCGCCGGGGGCCTCGGCGTACCCGGCACCGCCCGCGCGCTCGCGAGCCGCGCCGACGGCACGCAGCCGGTCCACCGCGCCCTCCATGGCGAACTGCGCGGCGCCCAGACCCTCGACCACATAGCCGCGGCGGGCCTGCCCGCTCTCCTCGAAGACGGAGAGCACGCGGTACGCGGCGGAGAAACCACCCTCCACCCCCTCGGCGGCCACCGCTCCACGGGTCACCACGCCGTGCCGGTCCAGGAGCGTACGGGCCAGGGCGTGGGCCCGTACGGTCGGCTCGGGCTCCGGCGCGGGCAGCAGCGCCCAGCGGCCGGCGACGGTCGGGGGGCCACCGCGGGAGGCGGTGGGGCGGAGCGGGAGGCCGCCGCGGGCCGTGAAGGAGCCGTAACGGCCGCGCGGCACGGCCCGCTTGGCGCGATGCGCGGTCGAACCGGCCGTGCGGCCCGAGCCGAGATAGGCGCGGAGCGGGGCCAGGGTGTCGTTGGTCAGCCGGCCCGACCAGGCGAGATCCCAGACAGCCTCCGCGATCTGCGGGTCCGTGCTCTCGGTGTCCACGGCACGCACCCGGTCGGCGATCTGACGGAAGAACAGCCCATAGCCACCCGACAGCGCCTCCAGGACGGCCTGGTGGAGAGGGGACAGCTCCAGCGGGTGCGGGGCGGGCAGCAGCAGAGGCGCGGCGTCGGCGAGCAGCAGCGAGACCCAGCCGTCCTTGCCCGGGAGCGCCCCCGCTCCGGCCCAGACCACCTCACCGGCCGCCGTGAGCTCGTCGAGCATCGCCGGGGAGAAGTCCGCCACCCGCGCGGGCAGCACGAGCTTCTCCAGGGCGGAGGCCGGCACGGGCGCGCCCTGCAACTGCTCGATGGCGCGCACCAGTCCGTCGACGCCGCGCAGGCTGTGCGTGCCGACGTGCTGCCACTGGGGGAGGAACGCGGCCAGCGCGGTGGGCGCCACCGGCTCCAGCTCGTGCCGCAGCGCCGCGAGCGAACGGCGGCGCAGCCTGCGCAGGACGGTGGCGTCGCACCACTCCTGGCCGATGCCGGAGGGATGGAACTCGCCCTGGACGACACGACCGGTCGCCGCGAGCCGCTGCAGCGCGCCGTCGGTCACCGCGGGGCCGAGACCGAAGCGGGCGGCGGCCTGCGCCGAGGTGAACGGGCCGTGGGTGCGGGCGAAGCGGGCGAGGAGGTCGCCGAGCGGATCCTTGACGGGCTCCGTGAAAGCCTCGGGGACGCCGACGGGCAGCGCCGTGCCCAGGGCGTCGCGGAGCCGCCCCGCGTCCTCGACGGCCGCCCAGTGGTCCTGCCCGGCGACGCGGACGCGGATGGCGCGGCGAGCACCCGCCAGGTCGTGCGCCCACTGCGGCTCGGCACCGCGCTCGGCCAGTTCGGCGTCGGTCAGAGGCCCCAGGAGCCGCAGCAGGTCGGCCACGCCCTCGGCGTCCTTGACCCGGCGGTCGTCCGTCAGCCACTGGAGCTCGCGCTCCAGCTCGCCGAGGACCTCCACATCCAGCAGCTCACGCAGCTCGGCCTGGCCCAGCAGCTCGGCGAGCAGACGGGAGTCGAGGGAGAGGGCGGCGGCACGGCGCTCCGCGAGCGGGGAGTCGCCCTCGTACAGGAACTGGGCCACATAGCCGAACAGCAGCGAGCGGGCGAACGGCGACGGCTCCGGAGTGGTCACCTCCACCAGCCGGACCCGGCGGGCCTCGATGTCGCCCATCAGCTCGGTCAGCCCGGGGACGTCGAAGACATCCTGGAGACACTCGCGGACGGCCTCGAGGACGATGGGGAAAGAGCCGAACTCCTCGGCGACCTGGAGGAGCTGGGCAGCGCGCTGGCGCTGCTGCCACAGCGGGGTGCGCTTGCCGGGATCACGGCGGGGCAGCAGCAGGGCCCGGGCGGCGCACTCGCGGAACCGCGCGGCGAACAGGGCCGACCCGCCGACCTGGTCGGTGACCAGCTGGGCGACCTCGCCCTTGTCGAAGGTGACATCGGCCGCCCCGACGGGCGACCGCGCGTCGTCGTACTCCCGGCCCTGCCGGGCCGGGTCGGCGTCCAGCAGATCCAGGCCCATCAGGTCGGCGTCGGGCAACCGCAGCACGATGCCGTCGTCGGCGTGCATGACCTGGGCGTCCATGCCGTACCGCTCGGCGAGGCGGGAGCCGAGGGCGAGCGCCCAGGGGGCGTGCACCTGAGCGCCGAAGGGGGAGTGGACCACCACCCGCCAGTCGCCCAGCTCGTCACGGAAGCGCTCCACCACGATGGTCCGGTCGTCCGGCACATGGCCGCATGCCTGGCGCTGTTCGTCGAGGTAGGACAGGACATTGCCGGTCGCCCAGGCGTCGAGCCCGGCCGCGTCGAGCCGCTCACGGGCCGCCTCGGGCGCCAGGCCGCCGATCTCCCGCAGGAACGCGCCCAGCGCGCGGCCCAGCTCCAGCGGACGGCCCAGCTGGTCGCCCTTCCAGAACGGCAGCCTGCCGGGCACCCCCGGTGCCGGGGTGACCAGCACCCGGTCGCGGGTGATGTCCTCGATCCGCCAGGAGGTGGTGCCGAGGGTGAAGACATCGCCCACCCGCGACTCGTACACCATCTCCTCGTCCAGCTCTCCGACCCGGCCGCCGCCCTTCTTGGGGTCCGTGCCCGCCAGGAAGACGCCGAAGAGACCGCGGTCGGGGATGGTGCCACCGGAGGTGACGGCGAGCCGCTGCGCCCCGGGGCGCCCCGTGACCGTGCCGGCCACCCGGTCCCAGACCAGGCGGGGCCGCAGCTCCGCGAAGGCGTCGGAGGGATAGCGCCCGGCGAGCATGTCGAGGACGGCGGTGAAGGCGGACTCCGGCAGCGCGGCGAAGGGAGCCGCACGTCGCACCAGGGCCAGCAGCTCCTCCACGTCCCAGGTGTCGACGGCCGCCATGGCGACGATCTGCTGGGCCAGCACGTCCAGCGGATTGGCGGGCACGCGCAGCGCCTCGATGGCCCCTTCGCGCATCCGCTCCGTCACCACGGCCGCCTGCACCAGGTCGCCGCGGTACTTGGGGAAGACCACACCGGTGGAGACCGCGCCGACCTGGTGTCCGGCACGGCCCACCCGCTGCAGGCCGGAGGCGACCGAGGGCGGCGACTCGACCTGGACGACCAGGTCCACCGCGCCCATGTCGATGCCCAGCTCCAGGCTGGAGGTGGCGACGACGGCCGGCAGCCGGCCCGCCTTGAGGTCCTCCTCGACCAGCGCCCGCTGTTCCTTGGAGACCGAGCCGTGATGCGCGCGGGCGAGCACGGGGGGCGCCCCCCTGGCGGCTCCGGACTCGGCCATGAGCTCGGCGGGGGAGTGATGCTCGGGCAGCGGCTCGCCCGTGGCGCGCTCGTACGCGATCTCGTTGAGCCGGTTGCACAGCCGCTCGGCGAGGCGCCGGGAGTTGGCGAAGACGATCGTGGAGCGGTGGGCCTGGACGAGGTCGGCGATCCGCTCCTCGACATGCGGCCAGATCGACGGCTTCTCCTTGGCGTCGCCCTCCTGGACGGGCGAGGCGCCGAGCTCACCCAGGTCCTCCACCGGAACGACCACCGAGAGGTCGAACTCCTTGCCGGACGGCGGCTGGACGATCTCCACCTTGCGCTGCGGCGACAGATAGCGGGCCACTTCATCGACCGGCCGGACCGTCGCGGACAGGCCGATGCGGCGGGCCGGACGGGGGAGCAGGGTGTCGAGGCGCTCCAGGGACAGCGCCAGGTGCGCGCCCCGCTTGGTGCCCGCGACGGCGTGCACCTCGTCCAGGATGACCGTCTCCACGCCCGCGAGCGCGTCCCGCGCCGCGGAGGTGAGCATCAGGAACAGTGACTCGGGGGTCGTGATCAGAATGTCCGGAGGGCGGTTGACCAGGGCCCGGCGCTCGGCCGGCGGGGTGTCACCGGACCGGATGCCGACGCGGATCTCCGGCTCGGGCAGCCCCAGCCGCACGGACTCCTGGCGGATACCCGTGAGCGGGCTGCGCAGATTCCGCTCGACGTCCACGGCGAGCGCCTTGAGCGGGGAGACGTACAGCACCCGGCAGCGCTTCTTGGGCTCGGCGGGCGGCGGGGTGCTCGCGAGCCCGTCCAGGGAGGCGAGGAAGGCGGCCAGCGTCTTGCCGGAGCCCGTCGGGGCGACGACCAGCACGTCGGAACCCTCACCGATCGCCCGCCAGGCTCCGCTCTGCGCGGCCGTGGGCGCGGTGAACGCGCCCGTGAACCAGGCGCGCGTCGCGGGGGAGAACCCCGCGAGGCCCCCCGCCGGGTCGCCCACCGAATCCGCCGCCGTACCGGCCGCCACGTCGTCCGCCATGCCCCCCATCGTGCACCGCACCACTGACAATGCCCCGGAACCGCAGGTCGGAAGCCATATCGGTGGGTACGACGGACCGGCTCGGCCGGTGCCGGTCAGGCGGGCGTCACACGGTCCGGCCGTAGGCGCGCAAGGTCAGCAGCGCGGCGATGGTCACCATCGGCCGGCCCTCCAGCCGGGTCCCCGGCGCCCACGCCCGCCAGCGGACCGGCCAGCCGCCGTCCCCCTCCTGCGAGGCGGTGAGGAAGTCCAGCGAGCGAGCCACCTCGGCATCGGTGAACCACGGTCGGGCCAGTGAGCCCGGGGCCCTGGCGAAGTCGTGCGGGAAGTGCAGCTCGCCCGGCGCGTACCCCTCCGAGACGGGGAAGTCGCTCGCGTGCGCGGGGTCCAGGACCGCCAGCCGCTGCTCCCGTACGACCCGCCCCAGCCGCTCCGCCACCGCTTCCGCCCGCGCGCGGTCCGGGGCGCCGTCGAGGAACGCGACGGCCGCCTCCACCTCGTACGGGTGAGTCTTCGCACCGCCCGCCAGGGCCTCGACGGCGGCCCAGCAGAAGTCGGTCGCCCGGAACAGCCACGCGTGCCAGACCTCGTTGCGGTGCAGGAGACCCACCACGGGGCCGGTGGCGAGGAGATCGCTCGGTGGCTCGTCCACCACCGGCAGCCACGGGGCCGCCGGATATCCGCGCAGTGAGGGGTGCAGCGCGGGCAGGGCGCCGTCCGGGGTGGAGACGGCCGTCAGATAGCGGCACACGCGCTCCATCCGCCGGTCGCCGCAGCGGCCGATCTCGTCGAGCACGTGCAGCGCGTGCGCGGTGTGCAGCGGCTGGCTCACCGGGCCGCGCAGATCGGGCTCCAGGGCGTACCCGTACCCCCCGTCCTCGCCCAGATAGGCGGTCAGAGCCGCTTCGACGGCGTCGGGGCTGCCGTCCAGGAAGTGGAACGCGAATCTGCGCTGCTCCAGAACGCGGGCGGTCAGCCAGATGAACTGCTCGGCACGGGCTACGGGGGATGCTCCGGATCGGGCCATGCACCGACGGTAGGACGGAAAGCGCCGCCGGTCAGCGGCTCGTGCCCGGCAGCACTCTCAGGGGCGGGATACTGGTCGCATGCGGTTGACGGTCTTCTGGCAGCGGATGGGCGATTACTTCGGCACGGTGTACGCCGATTCCTTCGCGCGCGATCATGTGATGTCCGAGCTCGGCGGGAGGACCGTGCACCAGGCGCTGGACGCGGGCTGGAACGCCAAGGACGTCTGGCGCGGGGTGTGCAGGGCGATGGAGATCCCGGAGGACCGGCGCTGATCCCCTGAGCCCGGCCGGACCGGAGGTTCGGCTATCGGGCTGATCCCTCCGGCCGTCGGGCGACCCGTCCCGGACCGCCCCGGACTGATTCACCCGATGGTCCACACTGGCTCCGTGGCAGTAGACGACACGGCCCCGGACAGCACTCCACCCCGTCCGCCCGACGCGGATCCCCGCATGCCGCGCTGGCTGCCCCGGGCCATGGTCGTGGCCTTCGCCCTCTTCGCCTGCTTCCAGTTGGCCAGCTGGGCGTTCCACCAGCTCATCGGCCTGTTGATCAACATCTTGATCGCGTTCTTCCTGGCACTGGCCATCGAGCCGGCCGTGGCCCGGATGGCGGCCCGCGGTGTGCGCCGCGGGCTCGCGACGGGCTTGGTCTTCCTGGCCGTCACCATCGTCGCCGCGGGCTTCTTCACCCTGCTCGGCTCGATGCTCGCCGACCAGATCGTGACCATGGTGGAGAACTTCCCGACCTATCTCGACGCCGTGATCCGGTGGATCAACCGGACGTTCCACACCAGCCTGTCCCGGGTCGCGATCCAGGAGAGCCTGCTGCACTCGGACTGGCTCCAGAGGTACCTGAAGAACAGTGCGGGCGGTGTGCTGGACGTCTCGGCGACGGTCCTGGGCGGGCTGTTCCAGCTGCTGACCGTGATGCTGTTCTCGTTCTACTTCGCGGCCGACGGGCCGCGGCTGCGGCGGAGCCTGTGCTCCCTCCTGCCGCCGCACCGGCAGGCGGAGGTGGTGCGGGCCTGGGAGCTCGCCGTCACCAAGACGGGCGGCTACCTCTACTCGCGCGCCCTGATGGCCCTGGTCTCCGGCGTCGCGCACTTCGTCCTGCTGGAAGTCCTGGGCGTGCCCTACGCCCCGGCCCTCGCGATCTGGGTCGGCGCCGTCTCACAGTTCATCCCGACCATCGGCACCTACCTCGCGGGCGCCCTGCCGATGCTGCTCGCCTTCACGGTGAACCCCTGGTACGCGGTGTGGGTGCTCGCGTTCGTCGTGGTCTACCAGCAGTTCGAGAACTATCTTCTCCAGCCCCGCATCACTGCCCGGACCGTGGACATCCACCCGGCCGTCGCCTTCGGATCGGTGGTCGCCGGCACCGCGCTGCTCGGCGCGGTGGGCGCGCTGATCGCCATCCCGGCCACGGCGACGCTCCAGGCGTTCCTCGGGGCGTACGTGAAGCGGTACGACGTCCCGGACGACCCAGGGGCCCACGGCCGCCGGCGACGGGGCGACGGGCGGCGTTCCCCGGTCCTCGCCCGGCTGTGGCGGGCGCTGCGGGAGCGGTGAGGCGCGCTTGACACCAAAATCGAACATCCATTCTTATGGGTGTCCCGGGCCTGCTGGGAGGCGAGTTATCCACAGGCTGGGGCGGTGCCCGGGCCCATTGTCAGTGGCAGGCGTTAGCGTCGTTGACGTGAAGCGATCGACTCAAGCAAACCGGGTGGAACCCATGGCAGGAACCGACCGCGAGAAGGCGCTGGACGCCGCGCTCGCACAGATTGAACGGCAATTCGGAAAGGGCGCGGTGATGCGCCTCGGTGACCGGCCGAACGACCCCATCGAGGTCATCCCCACAGGGTCGACCGCTCTCGACGTCGCGCTCGGCGTCGGCGGGCTGCCGCGCGGCCGTGTCGTGGAGGTGTACGGACCGGAGTCCTCCGGTAAGACCACCCTCACCCTGCACGCCGTGGCCAACGCGCAGAAGGCCGGCGGCACGGTCGCCTTCGTCGATGCGGAGCACGCCCTCGACCCGGAGTACGCCAAGGCGCTCGGTGTCGACACCGACAACCTCATCCTCTCCCAGCCGGACACCGGCGAGCAGGCGCTGGAAATCGTGGACATGCTCGTCCGCTCCGGCGCCCTCGACCTGATCGTCATCGACTCCGTCGCCGCCCTGGTGCCGCGCGCGGAGATCGAGGGCGAGATGGGCGACTCGCACGTCGGCCTCCAGGCCCGGCTGATGAGCCAGGCGCTCCGCAAGATCACCAGCGCGCTCAACCAGTCCAAGACCACCGCGATCTTCATCAACCAGCTCCGCGAGAAGATCGGCGTCATGTTCGGCTCGCCGGAGACCACGACCGGTGGTCGCGCGCTGAAGTTCTACGCCTCGGTGCGTCTGGACATCCGCCGCATCGAGACCCTCAAGGACGGCACGGACGCGGTCGGCAACCGCACCCGTGTGAAGGTCGTCAAGAACAAGGTCGCGCCGCCCTTCAAGCAGGCCGAGTTCGACATCCTCTACGGCCAGGGCATCAGCCGCGAGGGCGGCCTGATCGACATGGGCGTAGAGCACGGCTTCGTCCGCAAGGCCGGCGCCTGGTACACCTACGAGGGCGACCAGCTCGGCCAGGGCAAGGAGAACGCCCGCAACTTCCTCAAGGACAACCCCGACCTCGCCAACGAGATCGAGAAGAAGATCAAGGAGAAGCTGGGCGTGGGCGTCAGGCCGGCCGCCCCGGCGGCCGAGCCCGGACCGGACGCGGCCGGTGCCGCGGCCGAGCCGGCCCCGGCGAAGTCCACGGGCAAGGCGGCCAAGGCCACGGCTGCCAAGAGCTGATCCGTGACACGGCGATCGGAATACCCCCTGCCGTGGGCGGGGGGCGACCGGCCGGAGCCGGGCACGGACGACCGAACCGACGGTGGCACCCCGTCCTCGTCGAGGGCCGGGGCCGGGGCACCACCGCGGCCCGAGGAGCAGGCGCGGGCGATCTGTCTGCGCCTGCTCACCGGATCCCCGCGCACCCGTAAGCAGCTCGCGGACGCGCTGGCCAAGAAGGGGATCCCGGACGAGGTGGCGGAAGAGGTGCTGTCCCGCTTCGAGGACGTGGGGCTGATCGACGACTCCGCGTTCGCCGGGGCGTGGGTGGAGTCCCGGCACCACGGCCGGGGCCTGGCCCGCCGCGCCCTGGCGCGCGAACTGCGCACCAAGGGCGTGGACTCCGCGGTGATCGACGAGGCCGTCGGGCGGCTCGACTCCGACCAGGAGGAGCGCACCGCCCGCGAGCTGGTCGAACGCAAGCTGCGCGCCACCCGCGGTCTGGACCGGGACAAGCGGCTGCGCCGCCTCGCCGGAATGCTGGCCCGCAAGGGATACCCGGAGGGCCTCGCCCTGCGGGTGGTGCGGCGCGCCCTGGAGGAGGAGGGCGAGGAAGCGGAGCTGCTCGACCACTACCTGCCGGACGAGTGACGGGGCCAGGGCCTCGCGGCCCGGCCGAAAGACTCGCCCGGCGCGGAGTGCGAGAGCAGTGGCGGCCGGTGGCGCCGACAGCCCCGGCCGGTGCCTCGACGGCCGGTCCCAGGCCGAACCGCAGGGACGGCACCGGCTTCGGCCGGCTCACCGAAGCCCCGCCGCGCTGCCTCAGCGCTGCCCTGCCTCACCGGCTCAGCGCTGCCCTCCCTCAGCACCTCCCTCGTTCAGCGCCTCACCGGCAGACCCGCCGCGCGCCAAGCCTGGAAGCCGCCGGTCAGATCCGTCGCGTGGCGCAAGCCCAGTTGGCGCAGGGACGCCGCCGCGAGGCTCGACGCGTAGCCCTCGTCGCAGATCACGACCACCCGCAGGTCGTGCCCGGTGGCCTCCGCCGCCCGGTGATCGCTCAGGGGATCGAGCCGCCACTCCAGCTCATTGCGCTCCACCACGAGCGCTCCGGGGATGAGCCCGTCGCGCTCCCGCAGCGCCGCGTAGCGGATGTCGACCAGCAGCCCGCCGTCGGCCTGCGCCGCGGCGGCCTCCGCCGGGCCCAGGCGGTCCAGACCCTCGCGTGCGGCGCTCAGCAGTTCCTCGATCCTCATGCCCACTCCTCCGGCCACTCGACCTGCTCCAGCCGCAGCACCTGCCCCGCCCGGCTGTACCGCCGCATCATCGGCAGCGGTGGGAAATAGGCGTGCACGGACACGGCGTGCCGCTCCGCCGACGGATTGAACACCTGGTGCACATGGTGCGGTCCGAACGCCCGGCCGCGCCCGTCGGAGAGCTGCCGCTCACGGTCGATGCCGTCCGCCAGCTCCAGTACCTTCCAGCCCTCGGTGGGCAGTTGGACGGCCAGCGCCTGCTCGGTCACCCGGCCCGCCGCCGTGGCGAAGGCGCCGTGCGAACCGCCGTGGTCGTGCCAGCCGGTGCCGGCCCCCGGTGGCCAGCCGATCAGCCACGCCTCGCTGCCGCCCGGCCCCTCCAGCCGGATCCAGGTGCGGCCCTCGGGATCGAGGGGGAGCGAGGCGACGAGCGCGGCGTCGCCGGCCGTCCGTTGTACGAAGTCGAGGAGATCGGCGGCGGAGGGCGCCCCCGTCCAGCCCCCGGTGGATTCGGGCGCGGGCATGCGTACGGGAAGAGACACAGGAGACCGTCCTGAGTGATCGCGAAGGAGCGCGCGGCACTTGGCGCGGCCGCGCGACGGAGGAAGCGGATCAGCAGGACGGACGACAGACGCAGCCGGCGTAGCGGAGCAGGTCCAGATGGACCCTCCGCCAGAAACGCACGCCGCTGTCAGTCACAGTCGGTAGTCCACCACGGTCGTCCGGGCGGGGTCAACGATTGGCCGTGGCCTCACTGGGGGCTCCACCGGGCGCGACCGCGCGCTCCGCGCCCTCGCCGCCCGCCGGGGAGCCCGGCGTTCCCTCGGCGTCGTCGGACGCCCCTCGCGGAGCCGCCGACCCGCCCCGTACGGCGTCCGCGCACGCGTACAGCTCCGCCGGCCGCACCCCGGCCAGTGCCGCGACCAGATGACCGTCCGGCCGTACCACCAGGACCGTGTGGGCCGCCGCCCCCGGATAGGTCTCGGCGACCAGCACCTCCGCCCGCATCGGCAGGGCGCCGACGGCGGCCGTCAGCCGCGGCATGAGCCCGGCGCCCAGCCAGTGCCGCCGTTCCCACACACCCGTCCCGGGCGCGACCAGCACCACCAGCAGGCTGCCGCCCAGCCGTTCCCGCAGGTTCACCACCGACCCGTCCGGCGCGGTCACCGCGACGTTCTCGACCAGCGCCCCCGGATCCGTACCCACCACGACGGAGCCCGCCGGAGGGCCGGCCGGGGCGAGGGGGGTGCGGGTGTGGACGAAGGGCGCGCCCAGGGCGCCGAGCCCGAGGTGGCCCTCGGTGAGCAGCTCGTCGTGTCCGCGCACGGCGCCCGGCACCAGCGTGCGCCGTACGCTGCGCCACCCACCCTGTCCCCGCACGCCCGGCAGGAACCGGTCGGCCGCGCGCAGCCGCGCCACGATCGCCCCGCGCCGCTCCACCTGATAGCTGTCGAGCAGTGCCTCCGACGCGTCCTGATGCCAGGCCAGTACGAGCTTCCAGGCCAGGTTCTCGACATCCCGCAGCCCCTCGTCGAGCCCCTGGGTGCCGAGGGCCCCGAGCAGATGGGCCGCGTCCCCGGCGAGGAAGGCGCGTCCCGTACGCATACGGCGCGTGAGCCGGTGGTGCACGGCGTGCACGCCGGTGTCCAGGAGCTCGTACGGCGGCACGTCCCCGCACCACGCGCCCAGGGAGTCCCGTACCAGCGTCAGGAGCGCGTCGGGTGTGACCAGGTCGTCGCCCGGCGGCAGCAGCCAGTCGAGCCGCCATACGCCGTCCGGCAGCGGACGGGCCGTCACCTCCGGGCCGCGCGGCGGCGACCGGTGCAGCACCGCCTCGCCGGGCCAGGGCAGCTCGGCGCGGAGCGCGGCGACCGCGTGCCGCTCGACGGCCGTACGCCCTGGGAAGCGCGCGCCCAGCAGCTTGCGGACGGTCGACCGGGCGCCGTCGCAGCCCACCAGATAACTGCACCGCCAGCCCGACCCCTGGTCGCCGCGGGTGTGCACGGTGATCCCGGCGTCGTCCTGCCGCAGGCTGTCGACCCGCGCGCCGGCCACGAACCGCACCTTGTCCTCCAGGGCGAGCGCGGCACGCAGCTCCCGGATCAGCGCCTGCTGCGGCAGATGCAGCGGCGATGGTGCCGCCGGCCCGTAGCCCCTTTGTGGATCGTCGGAATCCTCCGCCGCGTCGAACGGCATCCGGGCGACCACGGCGCGGCGGCGCAGGGTGCGCCAGCCCGTCCACCGGGTGCCCTCGGACGGGGCGCACCCCAGCCGCTCCAGCAGGGCGGCGGTGTCCGGGCGCAGGACGACGGTGCGGGCCGGACGTTCCTCCCGCCAGTCGGTTCCCTCGGCGGGTGTTCCGTCGGCCGCAGTCTCGTCGAGCACGATGACGGGCACGTCGTGGCGGGCCAGCGCGAGCGCGAGCGTGAGACCGACCGGGCCGGCCCCGACGACGATCACCGGGTCCACTGCACGCCTCCCCGCACCCCGAGGCGGCGGACGGCCCCGCCCTGGACTCCGCGATGCGTACGCGCTCTACGCACCGCGCGATACGTACGGGGGCCGGGAAAGGGAACACGGTGCTCGATCACAGAACGTATGCAACCCATTGCGGGTGCTTGCGTCAAGCGATCAGGCCCCTCCTCGCGGCGCGCCCGGGCGAGCGCGCCCCGTCCGCCGCATCGGCCGACGGGGCGTCACCCGCCCCGGCTCACTGCGGCGGGGTCCCGCCCACGCCGGAGGCTCCGGCGCTCCCGGCGGCCATGACGGCGGCGTTGGGCAGGGTCATGGCGGGCGGACTGCCCTTGCGTGAGCGCTTCGTGCGCCGTTCGACCCAGGTGGCGAGGGAGGACAGGGCCAGGCACAGCAGGATGTAGATCGAACCGAAGACGATCACCATCGGAATGAAGGCGTAGACGCCGTTCACGGGCGGCGTCTGCTGGGCGAACGCCTTGCCGACGAACAGCAGCTCCTCGTACAGGATGATGAAGCCGAGGGAGGTGTCCTTGAGCGTCACCACGAGCTGGCTGATGATCGACGGCAGCATCGAGCGGATGGCCTGCGGGATCAGGACGCCGGTCATCACCTGCGTCTTGCGCAGGCCGAGCGCGTACGCGGCCTCGCTCTGCCCCTTCGGCACGGCGTTGATGCCGGACCGGAAGATCTCCGCCTGCACCGAACCGTTGTAGAGCGTGAGCCCGATGATCAGGGCCCACATCGGGTCGGACGTGAAGATCCCCGCGTACAGCAGGAAGATCATGATGAGCAGCGGCATGGCGCGGAAGAGTTCCACGACCACGGTCGCCAGCCAGCGCACGGGCTTGTGGTCGGAGAGCCGGCCGGCGGCGAGCACCGTGCCGAGCGCGACCGAGAGCACCGCGGCGATGGCGAAGGTCTTGAGCGTCGTCAGCAGGCCGTCGACGATCCGCTGCTGGGTGTCGCTGTATTCGTAGTCGTCCCAGAGCCCGGCCTGGAACTGCCCGGTCTTGTCTAGCCTGTAGACGATGAAGGCGAGCAGGCCGAGGAGGGCGACGGTGGAGATCACCCCGTAGACCCGGTTGCGGGCCCGTGTACGGGGTCCGGGTGCGTCGTAGAGGATGCTCGCGCTCATCGGGCCACCGCCAGCCGGGTCTCCAGCAGCCGGAAGAGGCCGCTGATAGCGAAAGTGATGATGATGTAGCAGATCGCGATCCACAGGAAGATCACGTAGATGTTGTAGCCCGAGGCCGCGTTGAGCGTCTTCTGCACCGAGCTCAGCTCGGCCACGTTGAAGCCCGAGGCGATCGCGGTGTTCTTGGTCAGGGCGATCAGCAGGCTGCCGATGGGCGGGATCGCCGTACGGGTGGCCTGCGGGAGCACGATCTGGCTCAGGGTCTGGGTGAAGGTCATCCCGATCGAGCGGGCGGCCTCCGCCTGTCCCACCGGCACCGTGTTGATGCCGGACCGGATGGCCTCGCAGATGAACGCCGAGGTGTAGCAGCCCAGGGCCATGACGGCGAGCCAGAAGGAGTCCCAGCCCTTGAGCCCCAGCGCGGGCAGCCCCAGGGTCACGGCCAGGAAGAGCAGCACCAGCGGCGTATTGCGCAGCAATGTCACCCAGGCGGTGCCGAATATTCGCAGCGCGGGCACCGGAGAGACGCGGAACCCCGCGATCAGGGTGCCCAGCACCAAAGCGAGCAGGGCGCTGAGCGCCGTCAGCTCGACGGTGCCGATAAAGCCTTCGCGGAACATCGCGAAGTTGTCCGACAGAACGTTCACGTCAACTCTCCGGAAATCGCGTGGCGGGCCTCCACGGCCGCGGCGCCCGGAGCCCGGTGGACCTCGGAAGGTCCAGGGCTCCGGCCGCCGTCGCGGGACCGATCAGGCGCGGGCCGCTGGTCAGTAGCGGTCGACCGCGGGCGGGTTCGGGGCCGCGACGCCGGAGCGGCCGAGCGTGGCGTCGTACGCCTTCTTCCAGTCGCCGTTCTTCATGTGCGCCTCGAGGGCGTTGTTGACGGCGTCGCGCAGCGCCTTGTCGTCCTTCTTCAGGCCGACGCCGTACGGCTCCTTGGAGAAGGGCTCGCCGACGACCTTCAGGGCGCCGTTGTTCTCGGCGGCGTAGCCCTTGAGGATCGAGTCGTCCGTGGTGAGGGCGTCGACGGTGCCGTTGACCACTTCCTGCACGCACAGCTGGTAGCCCTGCTGCGCCTTGACCTCGGCGGCCCCGTACTTGGGGTCCTTGATCCGCTTGAGCGGGGTGGAACCGGTCGCCGAGCAGACCTTCTTGCCCTTGAGGTCGTCCGGGCCCTTGATGTCGCTGTCGGCCTTCACCAGCAGGCTCTGGCCGGCGATGTAGTACGGACCGCCGAAGCCGACCTGCTTCTTGCGCTCGTCGTTGATCGTGTACGTGCCGACGTACAGGTCGACGCCGCCACTGGCGATCTGCGTCTCGCGGGCCTCGGAGGGGATCGTCTGGAACTTGATGTGGGCCTCGTCGAAGCCCAGATCGGCCGCGATCATCCGGGCGATCTCCACGTCGAAACCGGACCGCTTCTTGGTGGCGGGGTTTTCGAAACCCAGGCCCGGCTGATCGGCCTTGGTGCCGATCGTGATCGTCTTGCCCTTGATCTTCTCGAAGACCGGCGAGTCCTTGACATCGGCGGCGGTGTTCACCTTGTAGGTCGGCAGGGGCGGCGCGGACTTGTCGCCGGCCTTGTCGGCCTTGTCGTCGGGGCTGCCCGACTTGCCACAGGCGGTCGCGGACGCGGTGAGCGCCAGCACCACGGCGGCCGCTGCGGCGGTTTTGCGGAGCTTCATGGTGAACATCCTTTGCGTCTGCGGCTGTTGCGCGGCGAGTCGGAGCGCCGATGGTGTCCGCCGGCGGACGGTGTGTCCGCCGGGCGGTGGGAAGCGGGAGAAGCGGGCGGTCAGTGGTGCAGGATCTTCGACAGGAAGTCCTTCGCCCGGTCGCTGCGCGGGTTGCTGAAGAACTGGTCCGGCCGCGCCTCCTCGACGATCCGGCCGTCGGCCATGAAGACCACGCGGTTCGCGGCCGAGCGCGCGAAGCCCATCTCGTGCGTGACGACGACCATGGTCATGCCGTCCCGCGCGAGTTGCTGCATGACCTCCAGCACCTCATTGATCATCTCCGGGTCCAGCGCCGACGTGGGCTCGTCGAAGAGCATCACCTTCGGGTCCATGGCGAGCGCCCGGGCGATCGCCACGCGCTGCTGCTGGCCGCCGGAGAGCTGGGCCGGGTACTTCTCCGCCTGGGCGCCGACGCCCACCCGGTCGAGCAGCGCGCGAGCCTTCTCCTCGGCCTTCTTGCGATCCGTCTTGCGCACCTTGACCTGTCCCAGGGTCACGTTCTCCAGGACGGTCTTGTGCGCGAAGAGGTTGAAGGACTGGAAGACCATGCCCACATCGGCGCGCAGCCGGGCCAGCTCCTTGCCTTCCTGAGGCAGCGGCTTGCCGTCGATGGTGATCGACCCGGAGTCGGTGGTCTCCAGGCGGTTGATGGTCCGGCACAGCGTCGATTTCCCCGAGCCCGAGGGCCCGATGACGACGACGACCTCGCCGCGCCCGATGGTCAGGTCGACGTCCTGGAGCACATGCAGCGCGCCGAAGTGCTTGTTGACGTTGTGCAGGACGACCAGCGCGTCCGCGGGGGCCGCCGCGGCGTCCTTGGTCACCGATACTTCGCTCATCGGCGTTCCTCGCTCCATCCTCCTCGGTTGGGGAGGACCCTAATGAGCGGCAACGACCAGCGTCATTACATCTGAGCTGAAATTGAGCATAACGATCCGGCCGCAAAGGGACACACCGCGTGAAGGGGGCGCACGGCGCGCACAGGGGTGGTGTGGGAGTACCGGCTGCATAACGGAAGCGCGCTCACACCAGCAACCCTCTTGACGGAAGAGGCTTCCATCAGCGTGGATGCGGTGTTGCCGGAGCTCACACCGGCTGGACGGAGGGGGCGGATGAGACTGCTGCTCGTGGAGGACGACGACCACGTCGCCGCGGCCCTGGCGGCCGTCCTGGCCCGGCACGGCTTCGACGTCACCCACGCCCGCAGCGGCGAAGAGGCACTGCGGGCGCTGCTGCCCGACGACGGCGCGCCCTTCGCCGTCGTCCTCCTCGACCTCGGCCTCCCCGACCAGGACGGCTTCGAGGTCTGCGGCAAGATCCGCAAGCGCACCACCACTCCTGTCATCATGGTCACCGCCCGGGCCGACACCCGATCGAAGATCCACGGCCTCAACCTCGGCGCCGACGACTATGTGGTCAAGCCGTACGACACCGGCGAACTCCTCGCCCGTATCCACGCGGTCGCCCGGCGCACCCCGCACGCCGACAACGCCTCCGAGGAGGACCGTGAGCCCGCCGCGCCGCAGCCCCTGCGCCTGGGACCGCTCACCATCGAACTCCCCAACCGGCAGGTGACCGTGGGCGGCACGGTCGTCGCGCTCACCCGCAAGGAGTTCGACCTCCTGGCGCTGCTCGCCCAGCGCCCCGGCGTCGTCTTCCGCCGCGAACAGATCATCAGCGAGGTATGGCGCACCAGCTGGGAGGGGACCGGACGCACCCTGGAGGTGCACGTCGCCTCGCTCCGCTCCAAACTGCGGATGCCCGCCCTCATCGAGACGGTTCGCGGGGTCGGCTACAAAATCGTCGTCCCGGCGGCGTGACGGCCGGACGGACCCGTGCGCACCCGACTCCTCCCGCTCCTCATCGTCCTGCTGGCGGGCGTCCTGCTGGCCCTCGGCTTCCCCCTCGCTGGCAGCATCGCCGCCGCCCAGCAGCAGCGACTGGTCGTCGACCGCATCGACGACACCGCCCGGTTCGCCTCGCTCGCCCAGTACGTCACCACCCGGCCCTTCGACCCGGAGGCCGAGACCGACGAGCGGCTCACCACGCTGCGCACCGAACTCCTCCGCTACGAAAGCCTGTACGGCATCAGGGTCGGCATCTTCTACCGTGACGAACGGGCCATGGCCGTGGCCCCGGAGCACTGGTCCGTCCCCACCGGCAAAGAGGGCCGACGGGCCTTCCAGGAGGCCCTGGCGGGCCGCCGCAGCCACGACCCCGCCCAGGTCTGGCCGTTACGACACGGCCGGATCACCGTCGCCTCTCCGGTCATCCGGGACGGCGACGTCGTCGCCGTCGTCGTCACCGACTCGCCCACCGGACAGTTGAGGTCCCGGATCCTGCACTCCTGGATGCTGCTCGTGGCGGGCGAGACGGCGGCCATGCTCCTCGCGGTGGCGGCCGCCTTCCGGCTCACCGGGTGGGTGCTGAGGCCCGTACGGACCCTCGACGCCGCCGCGCACGGCATAGCCACCGGACGGATGAACTCACGCGTCGCGGTGGACAGCGGACCGCCCGAGCTGCGCCGGCTGGCCAGGTCCTTCAACGAGATGGCCGACAACGTCGAGGACGTCCTGGAACAGCAGCGCGCCTTCGTCGCCGACGCCTCCCATCAACTGCGCAACCCCCTCTCCGCCCTGCTGCTGCGCATCGAGCTGCTCGCCCTGGACCTCCCCGAGGGGCACACGGAGATCGCCTCCGTCCGCGGTGAGGGCAAGCGCCTGGCCCGGGTCCTGGACGACCTGCTGGACCTGGCGCTGGCCGAGCACACGGCCGCGGACCTCCAGCTGACCGACATTGCGGAGATCGTCACCGACCGGGTGGGCGCCTGGTCACCGGTCGCCGACCGGGAGCGGATCACCCTCACCTACAGCGGCCCCTCGGCGGTGACCGGCTGGGCGGATCCGGTGGCGCTCTCCAGCGCCCTGGACGCCGTGGTGGACAACGCTCTGAAGTTCACGCCCGTGGACGCTCGCGTCGACGTCAGCGTCACGGTCGAGGGCGACACGGTCGGGATCACCGTCGCCGACGGAGGACCGGGGCTCACCGAGGACGAACTCACCCGAATCGGTGACCGTTTCTGGCGCAGCGGCCGTCACCAGAACGTCTCCGGCTCGGGGCTGGGCCTGTCCATCTCCCGCGCCCTCCTGGCGGCGGGCGGAGCCACCCTGTCGTACGCGCCCAACGAACCGCAGGGGCTGCGGGCGGTGATCAGGGTGCCGCGCCACGGCGACGGGGGAGCGGTGGCCCAGCCGCGTCCCTGAGGCGAGCGGCTTCGGTCCGCTTCGCCAAAGCGAACGCTGCCGTCATGGTTTGACCGACAGGTAGTAGCGCCGAGCGCCCACGTGCAGCTCCAAGGGGTCGGTGTAGATCGCCGTTCGGAGGTCCACTTTCTGCGCGGCGTGAACCTTCTGCCCTATGCGGTCGCGACTGTTCATCACCGAGCGCGTCACGCTCTCCGCCAACTCGGGGTCCGCACGGTCCGTGGTGACCAGCAGATTCGCGACCGCTATCGTCTTCACCGCCTGCTGGGCCTGCAGCTCCGGATAGGCGTCCACCGGCATGACGGCCGCCCTGTAGTAGTGCGTCTCGGGCCCGAGCGCGTGCAGCGGCTTGATCAGGTCGTCCAGCTGTACGAGCCTGATCGACAGCCGGCGGCCGAGGGTCTGGACGGCGTTCGTGGGCAGCCCGCCCGACCAGAAGAAGGCGTCGAGCTCCCCCCTCTCCAGCAGCCCCGGCATCCGGTCGATGCCGACCCGTACGGGCTTGACGTCCTCGTCGAAGTCGAGCCCGGCCGCCCTCAGTAGCCGGCGCGTGATCAGCTGCACCCCCGACTCGTCCGTGCCGACACCCACCCGCAGCCCCTTGAGGTCCCGCGCCGACCGCACGCCCGAGCTCTTGGGGACCACCAGTTGGATGTAGTCGTCGTACAGGCGCGCGCACGCGCGCAGCCGCTCCGAGCCTGGTTCCCGCCGGTCGCGGTAGGTGGCGACGGAGTCGGCGGTGGCCAGGGTGAAGTCGGCCGCACCCGAGGTGAGCCGCTGGAGGTTGTCCAGCGACCCCTGGCTGCGCCTGAGCCGCACCTCCAGGGAGGGCATGTCGTGGCCCAGGTCCTCCTTCAGCAGATCGCCGTACATCGCGTACACGCCGGTCGGCACCCCGGTCGCGAACGACAGCCGACCGCCCGGCGGCGACGTCCCGTGCTGTGCCAGCAGCCACCACGCGAGCAGCGCGAACACGACGGCCGCCGCCACGCCCGTCCGTACGGCGCGGCGCCTGCCGAGGCGCGGGGATCCGGGTTCCATGGGCGGGATCCTGTCAGGCCCGGCCGGGCTTCGGCAGGGGGTGGGAAGGGAAGAGGCGACCTGTCCGGCCGACCACGTACCCTGGTCGATTGAGATGAGTGCGAAGACATACGAGGTGCGCACCTACGGGTGCCAGATGAACGTCCATGACTCCGAGCGACTGTCCGGTCTGCTGGAGGACGCGGGCTATGTCCGCGCGCCCGAGGGCACCGAGGAGGGGAACGCCGACGTCGTCGTCTTCAACACCTGCGCGGTGCGGGAGAACGCCGACAACAAGCTCTACGGCAACCTCGGCCGGCTGGCCCCCATGAAGACGAAGCGGCCCGGCATGCAGATCGCCGTCGGCGGCTGCCTGGCCCAGAAGGACCGCGACACCATCGTCAAGCGGGCCCCCTGGGTCGACGTCGTCTTCGGTACGCACAACATCGGCAAGCTGCCCGTGCTGCTGGAGCGCGCCCGCGTCCAGGAAGAGGCGCAGGTCGAGATCGCCGAGTCGCTGGAGGCCTTCCCCTCGACGCTGCCGACGCGGCGCGAGAGCGCCTACGCGGCCTGGGTCTCCATCTCCGTCGGCTGCAACAACACCTGCACCTTCTGCATCGTCCCGGCGCTGCGCGGCAAGGAGGAGGACCGCCGGCCCGGCGACATCCTCGCCGAGATCGAGACGCTGGTCTCCGAAGGCGTCTCCGAGATCACCCTGCTCGGCCAGAACGTCAACGCCTACGGCTCGGACCTCGGTGACCGCGAGGCGTTCTCCAAGCTGCTGCGCGCCTGCGGCGAGATCGAGGGCCTGGAGCGCGTCCGCTTCACCTCCCCGCACCCGCGTGACTTCACCGACGACGTCATCGCCGCGATGGCCGAGACGCCGAACGTGATGCACCAGCTGCACATGCCGCTCCAGTCCGGTTCGGACACCGTCCTCAAGGCGATGCGCCGCTCGTACCGCCAGGAGCGGTTCCTGGGCATCATCGAGAAGGTGCGCGCCGCCATGCCGGACGCCGCCCTCTCCACCGACATCATCGTGGGCTTCCCCGGCGAGACCGAGGAGGACTTCGAGCAGACCATGCACGTGGTGCGCGAGGCGCGCTTCGCGAACGCCTTCACGTTCCAGTACTCCAAGCGCCCAGGCACCCCGGCGGCGACCATGGAGGGCCAGATCCCCAAGGAGGTCGTGCAGGCGCGCTACGAGCGTCTCGTCGCCCTCCAGGAGGAGATCTCCTGGGACGAGAACAAGAAGCAGGTCGGCCGCACCCTGGACGTCATGGTCGCCGAGGGCGAGGGGCGCAAGGACGGCGCCACGCACCGCCTCTCCGGCCGTGCCCCCGACAACCGGCTCGTGCACTTCACCAAGCCCGCCGAGGAGGTGCGCCCGGGCGACGTCGTGACCGTCGAGATCACCTACGCCGCTCCGCACCACCTGCTCGCCGAAGGCACCGCCAAGGGTGTGCGCCGCACGCGCGCCGGCGACGCCTGGGAGAAGCGCAACGCCGCCCCGGCCGAGAAGCCGGCCGGTGTGATGCTGGGCATCCCGAGCATCGGCGCGCCCGCGCCGAGCCCGGCCCCGGCCGCCGCGGGCTGCGGCTGCGACTGACGGATCAGCGGCGGGCCCACCTCCACGGAGGAAGCTCCGCCCGAGGCACGAGGGGGGCCGTTGGCGACTTGGGGTCTGCTCATCGAGACGACCATGGGGACAGGGGAGCACAAGCGCCTGTCCGGGGCGGTCATGGCGCACGTCGACGGCTCCCGCGAGGACGCCTTGCGCGAGCTGGAGGCGCGCGCGAGGCGCTATGACCCGCAGCACCCGGCGAACCCGCGGCGCAGGCGGCTGTTCCGGACCACGGAGGGGTTCGACCTGATCGTGGACGGGCGGTGGGCCCCTTTCCTCACCCGCTTCACGGTGGCGGAGCTGCTGTACGACAGTGACCAGCCCCCGCCCCCGCCCCCGCCGCCGGCCCCGCCGCCGGCCCCGCCGCCGGCTCCGGAGCCCGCGGAAGCGGACACACCCCGCTACGCGGACGGCGTGCCGGTCCTGCCGTCGTGGCTGGGCCGCGACGACCTGCCCTGAGGCCGCCGGGAGCCTTGTTAGGGTTCCGGCATGCTCGTCGCCGCCGCCGTGTGCCCCTGCCCGCCCCTGCTCGTCCCGGAGGTCGCCGCCGGGGCCGCGCCCGAGCTGGACGCCCTGCGCGCCGCCTGCCTCGACGCGGTGGGCGTGCTGGCCGCCGCGCGCCCCGACCGGCTGGTCGTCCTCGGCCCCGCCCCGGCCACCGGCCGGGGAGCGCACCCCCAAGGAGCCACCGGTACGTTCCGGGGCCTGGGCGTGGATGTCGAGGTGCGGCTCGGCCAGGGCGGCCCCACGGGGGAGCGGCGGCTGCCGCAGTCCCTCGCCGTGGCCGCCTGGCTGCTGGGCCGTACGGGCTGGGCCGCCGCCCCCGTCGAGGGCCTGGGGGTCGGAGAGCCCCTGGAGCCCGAGCGGTGCCTCAAGACCGGGCGGGAGCTGACCGCCGGTGAGGAGCGGACCGCCCTCCTCGTGATGGGCGACGGCAGCGCCTGCCGGAGCCTGAAGGCGCCCGGCTACCTCGACGAGCGGGCCGAGGCGTTCGATGCCGCGGCCGCGCGCGCCCTGGGGGCCGCCGACACGGGGGCCCTGGCCGCCCTCGACGCGGAACTGGCGCACGAACTGAAGGCCGCCGGGCGTGCACCCTGGCAGGTGCTCGCGGGCGCGGGGGAGAGCGCCGGACTGAGCGGTGAGCTGCTGTACGACGAGGCGCCGTACGGCGTGGGGTACTTCGTCGCGACCTGGTCGTAGAGCGCGCTTCTCCAGGCCCCTGGGCGGGGCGCCGGTCCGCGATTGGCCGACCGAGGGCTCCCGGGCCCACCTCCGCTCCCCACGGCCGCCAGAGCGGCGTACAGGCCGGAAGCGAGGGAAACGGCGACGGGCCGCGGAGCACCCGCTCCGCGGCCCGTCGCCGACGAGGTCTCAGGGAGCCGTGGAGCCGGAACCGCCGCCGTCCTTGCCATCCTTCTCGGCGAGGCGGTCGATGGCGTCCTTGGCCTTGCCGGTGCCCGTCTGGATCTGCCTGCTGTACTTGCCCTTGGTCTTCTCGTCGACGGCCTTGGCGGCCTTCTCCAGCCCCTGTTCGATCTTGCCCCCGTGCTGCTGCGCGAGGTCACCGACCTTTTCCTTCGCAGGGGCGAGCTTGGCCTTGAGAGTGTCCAACAGGCCCATGGCGCCTTCCCTCGTCTTTCTTTGGTCAGAGCTACTTACGGGCGCCCTCACCGGCCTCGCTGTCCGCCGCCTTCTCCGCGGACTGCTGCTTGGGGATCTCGACTCCCTCGGCCGCCGCGGCTTCCCCCTTGGCCTCGCCGGACTTCTCCGGCTCCGCCTCGGTGGTCCCGGTGTCCTCGGCCGATTCCGCCGTCAGAGTGGCTGCCGCAGCCTCCTCGGTTGACGCTTCGGCCTTCTTGCGGCGAAACCTTGAAAACACGCCCATATCTACTCCATTACCTTACTGGTGTGAGCGAAGTCCCGCGTCGTCCGGGTGGCCCATGGCGCCGCTGCGGACACCGGCCCGTGAACCGGCTCTCGGAACCTCGCAACAGGCAACGAACCCGACAGCGTCGCGTCACGTCGCTCATTCGAGGGGCGAGCCAAAGGTTTGCGAGACTGATCCGGTGAAAAACCCGGTGAAAAACGCAGTTCCCGCCCCGCGGGTCATCGCCGTCGTGGGTCCCACGGCGGCCGGCAAGTCCGACCTCGGCGTCGCCCTCGCCCAGCACCTGGGCGGCGAGGTGGTCAACGCCGACTCCATGCAGCTGTACCGGGGCATGGACATCGGCACCGCCAAGCTGACCCCGGAGGAGCGGCAGGGCGTGCCGCACCACCTCCTCGACATCTGGGACGTCGAGGAGGCCGCGAGTGTCGCCGAGTACCAGCGCCTGGCCCGCGCCGAGATCGACCGGCTGCTCGCCGAAGGCCGCACCCCCGTGCTCGTCGGAGGATCCGGGCTCTACATCAAGGGCACCATCGACGCCCTCGACTTCCCCGGCACCGACCCGGTCGTACGGGCCCGCCTGGAGGAGGAGCTCGCCGCGGAGGGGCCCGGCGCGCTCCACGCCAGGCTCGCGGCCGCCGACCCCGCCGCCGCCCGGGCGATCCTGCCCGGCAACGGCCGCCGCATCGTGCGCGCCCTGGAGGTCATCGAGCTCACCGGCCGGCCCTTCACCGCGAACCTGCCCGGTGAGGAGCCCGTGTACGACGCCCTGCAGATCGGCGTCGACGTCGAGCGCCCCGAGCTGGACGAGCGGATCACCGTCCGGGTGGACCGCATGTGGGAGGCCGGGCTCGTCGACGAGGTGCGCGCGCTGGAGCGCGCGGGCCTGCGCGAGGGGCGCACGGCGTCCCGCGCGCTGGGGTACCAGCAGGTGCTCGCCTTCCTCGCCGGGGAGTGCACCGAGGAGGAGGCCCGCACCGAGACCGTACGGGCCACCAAGCGGTTCGCCCGGCGGCAGGACTCCTGGTTCCGCCGGGATACGCGCGTCCACTGGCTGAGCGGCGCGGCCGACCGGAGGGCGGAACTCCCCGGGCGAGCGCTGGCGTTGGTCGAACGGGCGGTCACAGCCTGATCACGTGATGGCATCAGGACGCCACGCACGCCATTTCGGCCTGCGGGAGCGTGCCATCATCAAGCTTCGATCGAGCCGTGAAGTCCGAGTGGGGAGGGCGCGTGGCGATGGAGGCCGGCCCTCGTGACAGACCGCAACAGCCGCCGCAGGGCGAGCCCGCCGCGCTGACCCCGGACGGACCCGAGGACACCGAGGGAGCGGACGGGCCCACGCCCGAGCAGACCGCCCCCGCGTCGTTCCGGGAGCTGCGCCCACCGCGCCGGCTGCGGATCTGGCAGCTCGCGCCCATCGTCGTGCTCGCCGCGGTCGGCTCGCTGATGTTCGCCTTCCCGCTCGCCTTCGAGGTCGGCGACGGCGGACCGGTCGTCGCCATGCTCGGCCTGCTGATCAGCTGCTGCGCCGCGGGCTGGGGCGTCATGGCCGCCCGCCGGGTCGGCTACACCTGGCCCGGCCTGCCGGCCAGGGGCTCCGGGAACCGGCCCGACTGGCGCTATGTCGCCTCGTACACGGCCGTCGTCGCCCTGGTGGTCGTGCTCGCCGTGTGGCGCGTCGCGCGCCTGCGCTAGCGCAGGCCCCGCCGCGGCCCCGGCCTGGTCGGCGGGGCTGTCACAGGCGCCCCGTACCATCGAAGCGTGAGCACACAGATCGCCTTCCTCAAGGGCCACGCCACCGAGAACGACTTCGTGATCGTGCCCGACCACGACGGCCGGATCGAGCTGTCCCCGACCGCCGTGGCCCGCCTGTGCGACCGCCGGGCCGGCATCGGCGGGGACGGCGTGCTGCGCGTCGTCCGGTCCGCGGCCCACCCCGAGGCGCGGGCGATGGCCGACGAGGCCGAGTGGTTCATGGACTACCGCAACGCCGACGGCACCATAGCCGAGATGTGCGGCAACGGCGTCCGCGTCTTCGCCCGCTACCTCCAGTGGGCGGGCCTGGCCGAGGAGGGCGACCTCGCCGTCGCGACCCGCGCGGGGATCCGCCGCGCCCATATCGCCAAGGACGGCGTGGGCGGCGAGATCACCGTCTCGATGGGCAAGGCGCTGCTGCCCCCGGGGCCCGTCACGGTCACCGTCGGTGAGCGCAGCTGGCCCGCCCATCACGTCAACATGGGCAATCCGCACGCCGTCTCCTTCGTCGAGGACCTCGCCGACGCCGGCAATCTGTACACCGCCCCCCTCGTCGCCCCCGCCGGCGCGTACCCGGAGGGCACGAACGTCGAGTTCGTCGTCGACCGCGGCCCCCGCCACGTCGCCATGCGGGTGCACGAGCGCGGCTCCGGTGAGACCCGCTCCTGCGGCACGGGCGCCTGCGCCGTCATGGTCGCGGCGGCGCGCCGGGACGGCGTCGACCCGGCGGTCACCGGCCTCCCCGTCACCTACACCGTGGATCTCCCCGGCGGGCGCCTGGAGATCAGCGAGAGCCCGGACGGCACCATCGAGATGACCGGCCCCGCCGTGATCGTCGCGGAAGGCGTCTTCGACGCGGCCTGGCTGGCCACCGCCCTCGCCTGAACGGCGCGCACTACCCCTCTTCGGAGCGATTGCCGAACTCCTGACAGCGCCGCTCGCTCGAATGGGTGATCCGTTTCACTCTGGGCGAGAGCGGGTGAGCAGCGCGTGATGGGCTCGGTAGCATCAAGCACCGGTCTGGCGGCGTGAGCCGACCACCGGTCGACGCTGCCGGAGGTGCCCATGAGCGCAGACACCCCGAACGAAGGTGCTCCCGGCCGCTGGCGCGGCCGGGCCCGCCTCGACCTGAGACGGCTGCGGCGGGCGGCGATCAGCGGCTCCGGCCCGCGTGGCCGGCTCCCGGACGCCATCGACCACGTCGCCAAGGTCCACCGCGCCCACCACCCCGGCGCGGACCTCGACATCCTGCGCCGCGCGTATCTCCTCGCGGAGTCCTCCCACCGCGGCCAGATGCGCAAGAGCGGCGAGCCGTACATCACCCACCCGCTCGCGGTGACCCTGATCCTCGCCGAACTGGGCGCCGAGACGACGACCTTGACCGCCTCCCTCCTCCACGACACCGTCGAGGACACCGAGGTGACGCTGGATCAGGTGCGCGGCCAGTTCGGGGAGGAGGTGCGCTTCCTCGTCGACGGCGTCACCAAGCTGGAGAAGGTCGACTACGGCGCGGCCGCCGAGCCCGAGACATTCCGCAAGATGCTCGTGGCCACCGGCAACGACGTCCGCGTGATGTCCATCAAGCTCGCCGACCGGCTGCACAACATGCGCACGCTCGGCGTGATGCGCCCGGAGAAACAGGTCCGGATCGCCAAGGTCACCCGCGATGTGCTGATCCCGCTCGCCGAGCGGCTGGGCGTCCAGGCGCTCAAGACCGAGCTGGAGGACCTCGTCTTCGCGATCCTCCACCCCGAGGAGTACGCCCGCACCCGCGACCTCGTCCTCTCCCACGGTGACCGGCCCAACCCGCTGGAGGCGACCGCCGAGCGCGTACGGGCCGTCCTGCGCGAGGCCGGCATCGCGGCCGACGTCCTCGTCCGCTCCCGGCACTTCGTCTCCGTCCACCGGGTGCGCCTGGAGCACGGCAGGGTCACCGGATCGGACCTCGGCCGGCTGCTCGTCCTCGTCGCCGAGGACGCCGACTGCTATGCCGTCCTCGGCGAACTGCACACCTGCTTCACCCCGTTCATCTCGGAGTTCAAGGACTTCATCGCCGTACCGAAGTTCAACCTCTACCAGTCGCTGCACACCGCCGTGGCGGGGCCGACCGGCGAGGCGGCGCAAGTCCTCATCCGCACCCACCAGATGCACCGCGTCGCCGAGGCCGGCGTCATCGCCCTGGGCAATCCCTACGCCGCCCCGGAGACGCCCGACGCGACCGACGGGGAGCGCGTGGACCCCACCCGGCCCGGCTGGCTCTCCCGGCTGCTGGAGTGGCAGCGGGCCACGCCCGACCCCGATACCTTCTGGACCTCGCTCCGCGACGAGCTGGCCCAGGACCGCGAGGTCACGGTCTTCCGCGCGGACGGCGGCACGATCGGCCTGCCGGCCGGTTCGAGCTGTGTCGACGCCGCCTACGCGCAGTACGGGGACGGCGCCCACAGCTGTATCGGCGCGCGGGTCAACGGCCGACTGGCCACGCTCAGCACCGTCCTGCGCGACGGCGACACCCTTCAGCTGCTGATGTCCCGCGACGCGGTCTCCGGGCCCTCGCCCGACTGGCTGGAGCACGCCCGTACCCCCGCCGCCCGGATCGCCATCGAGCGGTGGATGGCCACCCACCCGGCACCGGACCCCACCGCCCCGCCGGTGCCACCGGCGGACCGTCCGTGCCCCCCGCCCCGGTCGACCGCCCCGGCGGCGCGGTGGCCGGTCGCCGTCACCTCGGACGGCACCGACCTCGCGGCCGCGAGCGTACGACTGGCCGGCTGCTGTACGCCCGTCCCGCCCGACGAGGTGACCGGCTTCGCCGTGCGCGGCGGCATGGTCACCGTGCACCGCGCGCAGTGTCCGGCGGTGAAGCGCATGGTCGCCTCGGGGCGCGCGCCGGTGGGCGTGTGCTGGAGCGCGCCCGAGAGCACGGGCGCCTGCGACTACCGGGTCACGCTCCGCGCCGAGTCGTTCAGCAGGCCGCATCTGCTCGCGGACCTCACCGAGGCCATCGCGGCCGAGGGCGCGGCGGTCATCTCGGCCGCCGTCGAGCCACCGCACGAGCAGCGCGTGCGCCACACCTACACCCTCCAGCTCACCGACGCGGGCCGGCTGCCGGAGTTGATGCGGGCCATGCGGCGCGTCCCGGGGGTCTATGACGTCGAACGGGCGGGCCGGGCCGTTGCGGGGGCGCCACTGTAGGCGTACGGACGACCGTCCGGCGGTGTGACGCTCGTACATCCTTCCGAAACGCTCATACGGGTGGGGTGGCGTCGCGCCGCCGACGGTCGCGGCCCACCCGCTGATAGCGGTGGACGCATGCCGCACTCATCCGGGGAACGCCCCCCGAGCCCCTGGCGGTCCGTACGCCTGCGGGCCGCCCTCACCACCGCCGTCATGGCCCTCCTCCTCGGCGCCGCCGTCCCGCCTTCCGAAACTGCGCAGGGGATCGGCGACCGGCTCTTCCCGGAGCTCGGCAACCCCGGCTACGACGTCGTCTCCTACGACATCGCGCTGGCCTATCACGGCAATGACAAGCCGCTCGACGCCGTCACCACCATCGAGGCCGAGGCGACCGATGACCTGGAGCAGTTCAACCTGGACTTCTCCGGCGGCACGGTCCGCTCGGTCGTGGTCAACGGCCTGCCCGCCGAGTTCACCCCCGTGAAAGAGGATCTGGTCGTCACTCCCGCTTTCGACCTCCCGGACGAGGGCCACTTCACCGTCACCGTCCGCCACACCAGTAACCCGCGCGGCACCGACGGCGGCTGGGTCCCCACCAAGGACGGGCTGGTCATGGCCAACCAGGCCGACGCCGCCCACCGAATCTTCCCTGGCAACGACCACCCCTCCGACAAGGCCCGCTTCACCTTCCACGTCACCGTCCCCAAGGACCTCGTCGTGGTCGCCGGCGGTCTGCCCGACGGCCGGATGAGCAGAGGGGGGAACACCACCTGGACGTACCGGAGCCTGCACCCCATGGCCACCGAGCTCGCCCAGGTCTCCATCGGCCGCTCCGCCGTCCCCCGCCGCACCGGCCCGCGCGGCCTGCCGCTGCGCGACGTCGTGCCCGCCGCCGACCGCGAGCGCCTGGAGAAATGGACGGCGAAGACCCCCGAGCAGGTCGCCTGGATGGAGAGGAGGGTGGGGCCGTACCCCTTCGAGACCTACGGCGTGCTGATGGCCGACGCCGCGACGGGCTTCGAGCTGGAGACGCAGACGCTCTCCCTCTTCGAACGGGACCTGTTCGTCCGGACCGACATTCCCGCCTGGTACCTCGAATCGATCATGGTCCACGAGCTCGCGCACCAGTGGTTCGGCGACAGCGTCAGCCCGCGCACCTGGTCCGACCTCTGGCTCAACGAGGCCCACGCCACCTGGTACGAAGCGCTGTACGCGGAGGAGAGGGGCAAGAGGCCCCTGGAGCCCCGCATGCGCTTCGCCTACGAGCACTCCGACGCCTGGCGCGCCGACGGCGGCCCCCCGGCCGCCCCCAAGGCGTCCGACCCCGGCAAGAAGACCAGCATCTTCCGCCCCAACGTCTACGACGGCGGCGCCGTCGTCCTCTACGCCCTGCGCCAGCGGATCGGCGCGCCCGCCTTCGAGCGCCTGCAGCGGGAGTGGGTCGCCGGGCACCGCGACTCCACCGCCGGCACGGCCGACTTCATCGCGCTCGCGTCCCAGGTCTCCGGCCAGGATCTGAAGCCGTTCCTGCGCGCCTGGCTGTACGGGCCCACCACCCCGCCCATGCCCGGTCACCCGGACTGGAAGCCCGCCCCGAAGCCCGCTCCCGAACCGGCCCCCAAGCCCACTCCGAAGGGCGCCCGTAAACCCGCGTGACGGCCCGGGGCGGGCATGGGACCATCGACGGGTCGGCGCAGCGGCCGGCCCGGGAATCTCCGCGGCCCGCCAAGCGTTGACCAGCGTGTGGCACCCCTCACGGGGCCGCCCCTTCCCAACGACGTAAAGGATCAAATGACCTCCTCTTCTTCCCTTCCCCAGGACCGGCAGAGCCTCCCGGAGAGCCTTCGGGCCGACGCCCTGATGGAAGAGGACGTCGCCTGGAGCCACGAGATCGACGGGGAGCGCGACGGCGAGCAGTACGACCGCTCCGAGCGGGCGGCGCTGCGCCGTGTCGCGGGTCTCTCCACCGAGCTGGAGGACGTCACCGAGGTCGAGTACCGGCAGCTGCGCCTGGAGCGCGTGGTGCTGGTCGGCGTGTGGACGTCCGGCACGGTCCAGGACGCGGACAACTCCCTCGCGGAGCTGGCCGCGCTCGCGGAGACCGCGGGCGCCCTCGTCCTCGACGGTGTCGTCCAGCGCCGTGACAAGCCGGACCCCGCCACCTTCATCGGTTCCGGCAAGGCGCGCGAGCTGCGCGACATCGTCATGGAGAGCGGCGCCGACACCGTCGTCTGTGATGGCGAGCTCAGCCCCGGCCAGCTCATCGCCCTCGAAGACGTCGTCAAGGTGAAGGTGGTCGACCGGACCGCCCTCATCCTGGACATCTTCGCCCAGCACGCCAAGTCCCGAGAGGGCAAGGCCCAGGTCTCGCTCGCCCAGATGCAGTACATGCTGCCGCGGCTGCGCGGCTGGGGTCAGTCGCTCTCCCGGCAGATGGGCGGCGGCGGTTCCAGCGGCGGTGGCGGCATGGCCACCCGTGGTCCCGGTGAGACCAAGATCGAGACGGACCGTCGGCGGATCCGCGAGAAGATGGCGAAGATGCGCCGGGAGATCGCGGAGATGAAGACCGGCCGCGACATCAAGCGCCAGGAACGCCGGCGCAACAAGGTCCCCTCGGTCGCCATCGCCGGGTACACCAACGCCGGCAAGTCCTCGCTGCTCAACCGGCTCACCGGCGCGGGCGTGCTGGTGGAGAACTCCCTGTTCGCCACCCTCGACCCGACCGTGCGCCGGGCCGAGACGCCCAGCGGGCGGCTGTACACCCTCGCCGACACCGTCGGATTCGTCCGGCACCTGCCGCACCACCTCGTCGAGGCGTTCCGCTCCACGATGGAGGAGGTCGGCGACTCCGACCTGATCCTGCACGTGGTCGACGGCTCGCACCCGGCGCCGGAGGAGCAGCTGGCCGCCGTGCGCGAGGTGATCCGCGACGTCGGCGCGCTCGACGTGCCCGAGATCGTGGTGATCAACAAGGCGGACGCGGCCGACCCGCTCGTCCTGCAGCGGCTGCTGCGCGTGGAGAAGCACTCCATCGCCGTCTCCGCGCGGACCGGCGCGGGCATCGCGGAGCTCCTGGAGCTGATCGACACCGAGCTGCCCCGGCCCGCCGTCGAGATCGAGGCGCTCGTGCCGTACACACAGGGCGCCCTGGTGGCACGGGCCCACGCCGACGGCGAGGTGATCTCCGAGGAGCACACCCCGGAGGGCACCCTGATCAAGGCACGGGTGCACGAGGAGCTCGCCGCGGAGTTCCAGCGCTATGTGCCGGTCGCCCGCGGCTGACCGACTGGCGATAACGCGAAGGCCCGCCCCCGATTCCGGGGGCGGGCCTTTGGCCATGGGATGACCGTTTCGCTGGGGAGCCGGCTCCGCTCACACGGTCGGCACCGCCGAGGGGCCGACCCCGCTCAGCGGTTGGCGAACTTCCGGCTCAGCGCGTCGTAGACGCCCTTCGCCTCGGGGCCCAGGCGCGGGCCCGCCAGCCAGGTGCTGTCGGACGGGCCGATGGAGGTGTTGGAGACCAGCACCACCTTGCCGTCGCGCTGCGCGAACCAGCCACCGCCGGACGAACCACCGGTCATGGTGCAGCCGATGCGGTACATCGTGGGCTGCGTCGGCTCGACCGTCAGACGGCTCGGCTTGTCGATGCAGTCGTACATCTTCTGGCCGTCGAAGGGCGGCGCGGCCGGGTAGCCCCAGGCCCCCATCGACTGGATCGACTTCACCTGCGGCGCCTCGAAGTCCACGGTGAGGGCGTTGCCGACGGTCTCCTCGAGAGACTTGCCGGAGCCCGCCTCGGACTTCACGTGCAGCACGGAGAAGTCATACGGCGCGCCCGCGCCACCGGTCTCGGCGCCCTGCGTGATCCACTGCGAGGACGTCTGGGCCCAGTCCGCCCACCACACGCCGTACGGAGCGACGTCCTGCACCGGCGCGCTGTTGACCTGCGAGGCGGGCAGGCCCTTGTCGTTGTAGGACGGCACGAAGGCGATGTTGCGGTACCAGCCGCCCTTCTTGCCCGAGTGCACGCAGTGGCCCGCGGTCCACACCATGTTGGACTTGCCCGGGTGTGCCGGGTCCTTGACGACCGTCGCCGAGCAGACCATGTGGCCCTCGGGGCTGTCGAAGAACACCTTGCCGACCGGGGCGGCGTTGTTGTGGTACGGCAGATCGACCGACTTGGCCTGCACCGGGCGCGGTTCGGGGTCGGTGACGCCCTGGTCGCCGGAGGCCCCCGGAGCGGTGCCGGGCGCGCCCTTGCTCGCGAGCGTCTTGTCGCTGGAGCGCGCGTCCTTCATCGTGTCGGGCTTCCAGTGCCCCTTGATCATGGGGTTGATGAAGTCGCGTGCCTCACGCAGCCACTGGTCCTTGTCCCAGTTCTTCCAGGCCCCGTTCTTCCACTTGTCCAGGTCCTTGAGGGAAGAGGGGAGGTTCTTGGGCAGCTGGAGGGTGTCGTCGCCGGTCTGGGTGGCGGAGGCGCTGGGCTTGTCGCTGCCGGAGGCCTTGTCCTCGGAAGGGCCGCACGCGGTGGCCGTGAGGGCCAGCGCCGCGGTCAGAGCGGCCGCGGCCAGCGCCGGCCGGCGGATGGAAGGCATGGAGTGGGATCCCCCTGATCGATCTGCTGATGAGGTGTGCCCGCAGGTGAGGGCACTGTGAAGTTGTCATGCACCGTCCCAGTGAGGGGACAGGGCCCCACTATGCCGGTGCGTTGGGAGACGGAGGAGGGCGGGTCCCCGGTTCCGCATCGAAGGATCTTGGCCCTGGGCCGTGTTCCGCCGCTCGCCGCGTCGTTGGTACGTACGGGGGAGAGCCGACCAGCGTTCAGCAGCAGGAGGACCCAGAGCCGTGGCCTTGACCCAGCTACCGCCGACGGCGACGGCGTCAACCGCACACGAAGGCATCCTCCGGCGGCAGTCGGCGCGGGAATCGGCGGCCCGCACCTACGCCCGCTCGCTGCCCATCGTGCCGGTGCGCGCCCGGGGGCTGACGATCGAGGGAGCCGACGGCCGACGCTATCTCGACTGCCTCTCGGGGGCCGGTTCGCTGGCGCTGGGCCACAATCACCCGGTCGTGCTCGAAGCGATCCGCGCCGTCCTCGACTCGGGCGCGCCGCTGCACGTCCTGGACCTGGCCACCCCGGTGAAGGACGTCTTCACCAGCGAGCTGTTCGCCACGCTGCCGCGGGGGCTGGCCGACTCCGCCCGGATCCAGTTCTGCGGCCCGGCCGGCACGGACGCGGTGGAGGCCGCCTTCAAGCTCGTCCGCACCGCCACCGGCCGGGACGGACTGCTCGCCTTCACCGGTGCCTACCACGGGATGACGGAGGGAGCGCTGGCCGCTTCCGGCGGGGCGCCGAGCGTGCGGGTGACCCGGCTGCCCTATCCGCAGGACTACCGCTGCCCGTTCGGTGTGGGCGGTGAGAACGGCGCCCGCCTGGCGGCCCATTGGACCGAGAGCCTCCTGGACGACCCCCGGAGCGGAGTGCGCGACCCGGCCGGGATGGTCGTCGAGCCGGTGCAGGGCGAGGGCGGGGTGATCCCGGCCCCGGACAGCTGGCTGCGCCGGATGCGCGCCGTCACCGCCGCCCGCTCCATCCCGCTCATCGCCGACGAGGTGCAGACGGGCGTGGGCCGGACCGGGGCGTTCTGGGCAGTCGAGCACAGCGGGATCGTGCCCGATGTGATGGTGCTCTCGAAGGCGATCGGCGGCAGCCTCCCACTGGCCGTCATCGTCTACCGCGCCGAGCTCGACGCCTGGCGTCCGGGTGACCACGCGGGCACCTTCCGCGGCAACCAGCTGGCCATGGCCGCCGGCGCCGCGACCCTGCGGTACGTACGGGAGAACGGCCTGGCCGCACGCGCCGCGACGCTGGGCGAGCGGATGCTGCGACGGCTGCGGACGCTGGCGCGCGAGCACGACTGCATCGGCGACGTGCGCGGGCTCGGGCTCATGATCGGCATCGAGTTCGTGCACCCCGACGGCGCCTGCGACCACCGCACCGGCGGAGCGGCAGGCTCCGGCGACGCGCCACCGGAAGCCGACCTGCTGGCGGACGGCCTGTGGCTGGCGAGCAAGCGACCGGACGGCACGCGGTCCGACAGCGCCCGGACGAACGGCACGGACGGCGCCGGCCGGCCGGCGCCCGCTCCGGCCGCGCCGGGGCTGGCCTCCGCCGTGCAGCAGGAGTGCCTGCGCCGGGGACTGATCGTCGAACTGGGCGGCCGCCACTCCTGCGTCGTACGCCTCCTGCCACCGCTGACCCTCACCGACGAGCAGGCGGAAGCGGTCCTCGACCGGCTCTCCGACGCCATCACCGCCGTCTGCCGCAGCGGCCGGCGCGCCCCCCACACCCACCCTGAGCACGCCTAAGGAGGCAGGCGTCGCAGCCCCGGCCCGACGGCCGTGACCCGCGCGCCGTACACCGAATGAACGCATCCCCCGGGACCGATGCGTCCACCGCCGGGCCCTGCGAGCAGCCCGTGGTCTCCACGGTGCCCCGCCAGGAAGGCCGCCATCGCGGGACGGCGGACGCCGGAGAGGCATACGCCCCGGACGGGCTGGAGCACCCCGACCCGAGGGCCGCCGCCGACGCCGCCACCGTCGAGAATCTGCTGCGCTGCTGGGTCCGCGAACACGACATCGCCCGCCCCGAAACGGCCGCACTGCGCCTGCCGCTCGCCGCGAGCGGCATCGACCTCCACATCCCCGTGCACTACTGGTCGGCCGCCGGCTGGCACCGCTTCGGCCCGCCCACACCGGCCGACGGTCCCGCCGACGCACCCCCGGTCGACGCCGTCACCCTGGCCGCCCTGCTCTCCCGCGAAGCCGCGCACCACGCCGTACGAACCGGCCGCGCGCCCACCGAGGACAGCGCCGAACTGGTCGGCCGCGTGGCGGACTCGACCCGCCGCACGGCCGACTTCCTCGCCGCCCGGCGCCGGCACCCCGCCGACCCGGACGCCGGCGACCTCTTCCTCTACGCCGAACAGTCCCTGCTGCTCGGCCACCCCCTCCATCCCACGCCCAAGAGCCGCGAAGGGCTCTCCGAGGCCGAGTCCCGCCTCTACTCCCCGGAGACCCGCGGCTCTTTCCCGCTGCACTGGCTGGCCGTCCACCGCTCCCTGCTGGCCACCGACTCGGCGTGGACCGAGCGCGGCCGGGCGGTCGACGCCGTCACCCTCGCCGCCCGGCTCGCCGGCCCGCAGCTGAGGCTGCCGCCGGACACGGTGCCCCTGCCGCTGCACCCCTGGCAGGCGCGCGACATCCGCAACCGCCCCGCCGCCGCCTCCCTCTTCGACTCCGGACTCGTCCGCGACATCGGGCCGTTCGGCGAGCCCTGGTACCCCACCTCCTCCGTACGCACCGTGCACCGCCCCGGCGCGCCCGCGATGCTGAAGCTCTCCCTGGGGCTGCGGATCACCAACTCCCGCCGCGAGAACCTCCGCAAGGAGCTGTGGCGCGGCGTGGAGGTGCACCGACTGCTGCGGAGCGGCCTCGCCGACCGGTGGCGCGCGGCATGCGCCGGCGGCCTCGGGTTCGACATCGTCCGCGACCCCGCCTGGCTCGCGGTCGACGCGCCGGACGGCACCCCGGTCACCGGCCTCGACGCCGTCATCCGGCACAACCCCTTCGGCCCCGGTGACGACGCCGTGTGCGTCGCCGGTCTCACCTCACCCCGCCCCTGGTCCGATGGACCGGACGAGGAGGGGCACACCGGGAGCCTCACCATGCGCTCCCGCCTCGCCGACATCGTGGCCCGCCTCGCGCTCCACACCGGCCGACCGGCCGGAGCCGTCTCGGTCGAGTGGTTCCTGCGCTATCTGGACGCGGTCGTCCGCCCCGTGCTGTGGCTCGACGGCGAGGCGGGCATCGCCCTGGAGGCCCACCAGCAGAACACCCTGGTCCTCCTGGACCGCGACGGCTGGCCGGCGGGCGGGCGCTACCGCGACAACCAGGGCTATTACTTCCGCGAGTCCCACCGCGCCGAGCTCGACCGGCGGCTCCCCGGCATCGGCAAGGAGAGCGACACCTTCGTCTCCGACGACGTGGCCGACGAGCGGTTCGCCTACTACCTCGGCATCAACAACATCCTCGGCCTCATCGGGGCCTTCGGGGCCCAGCGTCTCGCCGACGAACGGATCCTGCTGGCCGCGCTCCGCCGCTTCCTCAGGGACGCGGCGTCGGGCCCGGCCGAGACCCGTTCCTCCCTCCCCGCCCACCTCCTCGAAGCGCCCACCCTGCGCTGCAAGGCCAATCTGCTGACCAGGCTGCGGGGGCTCGACGAGCTCGTCGGCCCGGTCGACACCCAGTCCGTCTATGTCACCGTCACCAACCCCCTTCTCACGTCGGCCTGATGACCGGCGAGAGCCCCGGCCCCGGGCGAACGGGGCCGGCGGGGCTTCGGCCTCCCCGAGGCCCACGAGGTTCTCGGCCCGAGGGGATCCCCGAGAGGAGACCGTCTCCGTGCCGCCCACCGACCCCAGCGCGTATTCGAGCACTGACGACACCCTCGACCTGAGGCTGCCCGACGATCTCGTCGAGCTCATCGCCTACGGTCGGCCGGAGACGCTCACCACCGACCCCGCCCAGGCCCCCGAGCTCCTCGACTCCCTCGCCGACTGGGGCCCCGCCGACACCAGGGCGGGCACCTTCCAGCTCGTACCCGTCCGCCTCGAACGGGACCTGCGACTCATCACCCGGTGGATGAACGACCCCGCCGTCGCGGCCTTCTGGGCGCTCGACGGGCCCGAGAGCGTCACCGAGACCCACCTCCGCACGAAACTCGACGGGGACGGCCGCAGCATCCCCTGCCTGGGCGTGCTCGCCGGCGTGCCCATGAGCTACTGGGAGATCTACCGCGCGGACATCGACCCCGTCGCCCGCCACTATCCGGCCCGCCCGCACGACACCGGCGTCCATCTCCTCATCGGCAAGGTCGCCGACCGGGGGCGGGGCCTCGGGACCCTGCTGCTGCGGACCGTCGCCGACCTCATCCTCGACCACCGGCCCGCCTGCCGCCGCGTCGTCGCCGAACCGGACCTCCGCAATGTCCCCTCCGTCGCGGCGTTCCTCGGCGCGGGCTTCCGGCTGAGCGCCGAGATCGATCTGCCGGACAAGCGCGCGGCGCTGCTGATCCGTGACCGCGCCCTGCGCACCCTCCTCTGACCGCCGGCGGCCCGGGCCCCCGGTCACTCGTACGGGCCGAAATCCCGGGTCGGCGAGGAGGCGTTCCCACGGCTCAAGGGCCGCTTCGAGACCTCCGATCTTCCAAGACGACGGCAGAGATGTCAGTGCCGCCCCTTAGGGTGGAAGAGCTATGACTGCCTCCTCCTCGCCCTCCCTCGCCGACCTCCTGCACGCCGCCGTCACCGCCGTCGGCGGCACCGAGCGGCCGGGTCAGGTCACCATGGCCGAAGCCGTCTCCGAAGCGGTCGACGGCAATTCCCACCTGCTCGTGCAGGCCGGCACCGGCACCGGAAAGTCCCTCGGCTATCTGGTGCCCGCCCTCGCCCACGGCGAGCGGGTCGTCGTCGCCACCGCCACGCTCGCGCTCCAGCGCCAGCTCGTCGAGCGCGACCTTCCGCGCACGGTCGACGCCCTCCAGCCGCTGCTGCGCCGCCGCCCGCAGTTCGCCATGCTCAAGGGCCGGTCGAACTACCTCTGCCTGCACCGGCTCCACGAGGGAGTGCCGCAGGAAGAGGAGGAGGGGCTCTTCGACCCCTTCGAGGCGGCCGCGCCGACCAGCAAGCTCGGCAAGGACCTGCTGGCCCTGCGCGACTGGTCGGACGAGACCGAGACGGGCGACCGGGACGACCTCACCCCCGGCGTCTCCGACCGCGCCTGGTCCCAGGTCTCGGTCACCTCGCGCGAGTGCCTCGGCGCCTCCAAGTGCGCGTACGGAGCGGAGTGCTTCGCCGAGGCCGCCCGGGAGCGCGCCAAGCTCGCCGATGTCGTGGTCACCAACCACGCGCTGCTGGCCATCGACGCCATCGAGGGCGCCCCGGTGCTGCCCAGCCACGAGGTCCTGATCGTCGACGAGGCCCATGAGCTGGTCTCCCGGGTCACCGGCGTGGCCACCGGCGAGCTCACTCCGGGCCAGGTCAACCGGGCCGTGCGGCGGGCGGCCAAGCTCGTCGACGAGAAGGCGGCGGACGCGCTCCAGACGGCCGCCGAGAGCTTCGAGCGCCTGATGGAGCTGGCTCTTCCAGGGCGACTGGAGGAGCTTCCCGAGGACCTGGAGTACGCCCTGATGGCGCTCCGCGACGCCGCGCGCACGGTGATCTCGGCCATCGGCAACACCCGCGACAAGTCCGTCCAGGACGAGGACGCCGTCCGCAAGCAGGCCCTCGCCTCGGTCGAGAGCATCCACACGGTCGCCGAGCGCATCGTGGAGGGCTCCGAGTACGACGTCGTCTGGTACGAGCGCCATGACCGCTTCGGCGCGTCCCTGCGGGTCGCCCCGATGTCGGTCTCCGGTCTGCTGCGGGAGAAGCTCTTCAACGAGCGATCCGTCGTGCTCACCTCGGCCACGCTCAAGCTGGGCGGCGATTTCAACGGCGTCGGCGCGTCCCTCGGCCTCGCGCCCGAGGGCACGGGCGGCGAGGACAGCCCGCAGTGGAAGGGCGTCGATGTCGGCTCGCCCTTCGACTACCCCAAGCAGGGCATCCTGTACGTCGCGCGGCACCTGGCCCAGCCGGGCCGGGAAGGCAGCCGCACGGACATGCTCGACGAACTGGCCGAGCTGATCGAGGCGGCCGGCGGCCGCACGCTCGGCCTGTTCTCCTCGATGCGCGCGGCCCAGGCCGCCGCCGAGGAGCTCCGCGGGCGGCTGGACGTGCCGATCCTGCTCCAGGGCGAGGAGACGCTCGGCGAGCTGATCCGCACCTTCGCGGCCGATGCCCGCACCTGCCTGTTCGGCACGCTCTCCCTGTGGCAGGGGGTCGATGTGCCGGGGCCGAACTGCCAGCTGGTGGTGATGGACCGGGTGCCCTTCCCGCGTCCGGACGATCCGCTGATGAGCGCCCGCCAGAAGGCGGTGGAGGAGGCCGGCGGCAATGGCTTCATGGCCGTCGCCGCGACGCACGCCGCGCTGCTGATGGCGCAGGGCGCCGGCCGGCTCGTACGGGCCTCGGGGGACCGCGGCGTGGTCGCGGTGCTCGACCCGCGGCTGGCGACCGCCCGCTACGGCGGCTTCCTGCGGGCGTCCCTGCCCGACTTCTGGTACACCACGGACCGTAACCAGGCGCGCCGCTCGCTCGCCGCCATCGACGCGGCGGCCAAGGCGGCGGAGAAATAGCGACAGGAGCTACAGCAGGGCCCCGGAACCGGCGCAGTGGTCCCGGGGCCCGGTCTGGCCGAGCGCCTTCACACCCGGCGCAGCACCGCCACCACCTTGCCGAGGATGGTGGCCTCGTCGCCGGGGATCGGCTGGTAGGCGGCATTGTGCGGCAGCAGCCACACATGCCCGTCCTCGCGCTTGAAACGCTTGACCGTGGCTTCGCCGTCGAGCATCGCGGCCACGATATCGCCGTTCTCCGCGACCGGCTGGCGACGCACCGTCACCCAGTCGCCATCACAGATGGCGGCTTCGACCATGGAGTCGCCGACGACCTTCAGCACGAACAGCTCACCGTCGCCGACCAGCTGCCGGGGCAGCGGGAAGACGTCCTCGACGGACTCCTCGGCCAGGATCGGGCCACCGGCCGCGATCCGGCCGACCAGCGGTACGTACGAGGCGGCGGGCTTGCCGGTGGTGTCGGTCGGCTGCGAGCTGGGCTGGTCGGACCCCCGTACCTCATAGGCCCGGGGGCGGTGGGGATCCCTGCGCAGGAATCCCTTGCGCTCCAGCGCCATGAGCTGATGGGCCACGGAGGAGGTGCTCGACAGCCCCACCGCCTGGCCGATCTCGCGCATCGACGGGGGGTAACCCCGGCGCTGGACCGAGTCCCGGATCACTTCGATGACCCGCCGCTGCCGGTCGGTGAGGCCCGAGCTGTCCGCCCGGATCCCTGGAGGTCGTCCCGGGAGCGCCCGAGCGGGCTTCTGCCCCTCGGCGGCGTTCATGGCTGAGTCATTCATCGGGTGTGCCTGGTCGAGTCGGTTCTGGGAGCGGTCCTGGGCGGTGATGGTGGCGCTGTCTGCGGTGGTGGTCACGTCGGCCCCTCTCGAAATGGTCTCCCTAGCTGGACAACGGTAGTTGCTTTCGAAAGGTTGCGCCAAACACACGTTCGAGTGAAATATCGAAGATTGCCTGACGCGATCAGGGGAGAGGGTGTACAGCCGAAGATCAATTCGGACTATTGCGGTACCCTTCGGTGCGAAGTCCGACGGACCGTATCGGATCCCGCCCGTTCGGGTGGCGTCCGGCCGAGGGTCACTCGCGGCCCCGGGGTCGCGGCGGGCCGGCCGAGCCGGTCGACGCGGGCGGCGCCGTGCGGTGTCCAGTGTGGCATCAGCGTGTCGCCGATGCCCCCACCGGGCCGTGCCGGTGCCGCCTCCCGTAGGCTCGTGCCCTGCCCTCGCGGCCCGACACGCGCTCGGCGCGGATCGCCGCCCGCCACCAGATCTAGTGGTTTGATAGCGGCGGCTACCCACAAGTTGTGGTCGAAGGCCACCACCGGTCATCCCCGGCCTCGGTCATCGCCTATGCTGGGGGCCTGCTTCGCAAGGGTCCGAACGAGGGTCCGGCGAGGCCGGAGATCGTGCACAGTCCTACGAGGGTGAGGAGGGTGGAGAGCCATGCACTGCCCCTTCTGCAGGCACCCCGACAGCCGAGTCGTCGACAGTCGGACCACCGATGACGGCTGCTCGATCCGCAGGCGACGCCAGTGCCCCGACTGCTCCCGCCGGTTCACGACGGTGGAGACCGCGTCACTGATGGTGATCAAGCGCAGCGGGGTCACCGAGCCCTTCAGCCGCAACAAGGTCATCTCCGGGGTCCGCAAGGCGTGCCAGGGCCGCCCGGTCACCGAGGACGCCCTGGCCAAGCTCGGCCAGCGGGTCGAGGAGGCGGTGCGCGCCACGGGCAGTGCCGAACTCTCCACCCACGACGTCGGCCTCGCCATACTCGGCCCCCTCCGGGATCTCGACCTGGTCGCCTATCTGCGGTTCGCGTCCGTGTATCAGGCGTTCGACTCGCTGGAGGACTTCGAGGCCGCCGTCGCGGAGCTCCGCGAGCAGCGGCCCGTCGCGACCGTCGGCGACCGCGACGGGGGCCCGGAGGTCCCCGCGCCCGCGACCGCCGCCGACTAGCGACGACACCGGCGGCACCACACAGACATGCCCGGCGCGCCTCGCGCGCCGGGTGAAAGACAGACATCCGCGCCACGGAAGAATTGGGCGCATAAGGGCGTTTTGCCCGTAGAGGGAGGCGGCATGACCGAGACGACGAGCGGCCCGGCACGAGGTTCCCGCTCCAAGGGAACCAAGGGCGCCAAGGGTCTGCGCATCGAGCGCATCCACACGACTCCCGGTGTGCATCCGTACGACGAGGTCGTCTGGGAACGTCGTGACGTTGTCATGACCAACTGGCGTGACGGCTCCATCAACTTCGAGCAGCGCGGCGTCGAGTTCCCCGACTTCTGGTCGGTCAACGCCGTCAACATCGTCACCAGCAAGTACTTCCGCGGCGCCGTCGGTTCGCCCGACCGCGAGTCGAGCCTCAAGCAGCTCATCGACCGTGTCGTGAAGACCTACCGCAAGGCGGGCGAGGAGCACGGCTACTTCGGCTCCCCGGCGGACGCCGAGATCTTCGACCACGAGCTGACCTACGCGCTGCTGCACCAGGTCTTCAGCTTCAACTCCCCGGTCTGGTTCAACGTCGGCACCGCCCAGCCGCAGCAGGTCTCCGCCTGCTTCATCCTCTCCGTCGACGACTCCATGGAGTCGATCCTCGACTGGTACAAGGAAGAGGGGATGATCTTCAAGGGCGGCTCCGGCGCCGGCCTGAACCTCTCTCGCATCCGCTCCTCCAAGGAGCTGCTCTCCTCCGGCGGCAACGCCTCCGGCCCCGTCTCCTTCATGCGCGGCGCCGACGCCTCCGCAGGAACGATCAAGTCGGGCGGCGCCACCCGCCGCGCGGCCAAGATGGTCGTCCTCGACGTCGACCACCCCGACGTCGAGGCCTTCATCGAGACCAAGGTGAAGGAGGAGGAGAAGGTCCGCGCCCTGCGCGACGCCGGCTTCGACATGGACCTGGGCGGCGACGACATCACGTCCGTCCAGTACCAGAACGCCAACAACTCCGTCCGCGTCAACGACGAGTTCATGAAGGCCGTCGAGACCGGTTCGAAGTTCGGCCTGCGCGGCCGGATGACCGGTGAGGTCATCGAGGAGATCGACGCCAAGGGCCTCTTCCGCAAGATGGCCGAGGCCGCCTGGGCCTGCGCCGATCCGGGCATCCAGTACGACGACACGATCAACCACTGGCACACCTCGCCGGAGACGGGCCGCATCACCGCGTCCAACCCGTGCAGCGAGTACATGCACCTGGACAACTCCTCGTGCAACCTCGCCTCCCTCAACCTCATGAAGTTCCTCCGCGACGACGACCAGGGCAACCAGTCGTTCGACGCCGAGCGCTTCGCCAAGGTCGTCGAGCTGGTCATCACGGCGATGGACATCTCCATCTGCTTCGCCGACTTCCCGACCGAGAAGATCGGCGAGACCACCCGCGCCTTCCGCCAGCTGGGCATCGGCTACGCCAACCTCGGCGCCCTGCTGATGGCCACCGGCCACGCCTACGACAGCGACGGCGGCCGCGCGCTCGCCGGTGCCATCACCTCGCTGATGACCGGTACGTCCTACCGGCGCTCCGCCGAGCTGGCCGCGGTCGTCGGCCCGTACGACGGCTACGCCCGCAACGCCGACGCCCACAAGCGCGTCATGAAGCAGCACTCCGACGCCAACGGCACCGCCAAGCGCGTCGACGACCTGGACACCCCGGTGTGGGCCGCCGCCACCGAGGCCTGGCAGGACGTCCTCCGCCTCGGCGAGAAGAACGGCTTCCGCAACGCCCAGGCGTCGGTGCTCGCCCCCACCGGCACCATCGGCCTGATGATGGACTGCGACACCACGGGCGTCGAGCCGGACCTGGCCCTGGTCAAGTTCAAGAAGCTCGTCGGCGGCGGGTCGATGCAGATCGTGAACAACACGGTCCCCAAGGCGCTCAAGCGCATGGGCTACCAGCCGGAGCAGGTCGAGGCGATCGTCGCCCACATCGCCGAGCACGGCAACGTCATCGACGCCCCGGGTCTGAAGTCCGAGCACTACGAGGTCTTCGACTGCGCCATGGGCGAGCGCGCGATCTCCGCCATGGGCCACGTGCGCATGATGGCCGCCGCGCAGCCGTTCCTGTCGGGCGCGATCTCCAAGACCGTGAACCTCCCCGAGTCGGCCACCGTCGAGGAGGTCGAGGAGGTCTACTTCGAGGGCTGGAAGCTCGGCCTGAAGGCGCTCGCGATCTACCGCGACAACTGCAAGGTCGGCCAGCCGCTCTCCGCGAAGAAGAAGGAGGAGGCCAAGGCACCCGAGGCCGCCCCCGTCACGGAGAAGGTCGTCGAGTACCGCCCCGTCCGCAAGCGCCTCCCCAAGGGCCGGCCGGGCATCACCACCTCCTTCACGGTCGGTGGCGCCGAGGGCTACATGACCGCCAACTCCTACCCGGACGACGGTCTCGGCGAGGTCTTCCTCAAGATGTCCAAGCAGGGCTCGACCCTCGCGGGCATGATGGACGCCTTCTCCATCGCCGTCTCCGTCGGCCTCCAGTACGGCGTGCCGCTGGAGACCTACGTCTCGAAGTTCACCAACATGCGCTTCGAGCCGGCCGGCATGACGGACGACCCGGACGTGCGGATGGCGCAGTCGATCGTCGACTACATCTTCCGCCGCCTCGCGCTGGACTTCCTGCCGTTCGAGACCCGCTCGGCTCTCGGCATCCACTCCGCCGAGGAGCGCCAGCGCCACCTCGACACCGGTTCGTACGAGCCGACCGACGACGAGGTCGACGTCGAGGGCCTCGCCCAGTCCGCGCCGCGCCAGCTGGCCGCGCCGAAGACCGAGACCCCGGCGCAGCCCGCGGCCGCGGTCCCGGCGCCGAAGCAGGCCCACAACTCCACCGAACTGGTGGAGATGCAGCTCGGCCTGAACGCCGACGCCCCGCTGTGCTTCTCCTGCGGTACGAAGATGCGCCGCGCGGGCAGCTGCTACCTCTGCGAGGGCTGCGGCTCGACCAGCGGCTGCAGCTGACAGCGGCCTTGACCGCAGGCGCGACCTGCGGTTCGTGAAGGGCGCCGGCCTTTGGCCGGCGCCCTTCCGGTTTTTATGGGTCAGCAGCTTCGCGTCGCCGCACCGGGACACTCTCCGGCGTCGTCGTCACAACTGCGGCGCGCTTGATGCCGATCACACCGGCAGAGCCACTGCGGTGTCCGCGAGGTCCGCGCCTCCCACCTTCACGACGGCCGTGGCCGGCCCATTTCTGCGGCGAAAGACGCCGGGTCGGTGTCGAAGCCTCTTACGCCCGGGCGGAATTGCCATGCGCCCGCGTCGTCCCGGACGAACTCCGCGACGGTCGCGGCCGTGCACTCCGGGACACCACCGAAGTCGTCGGCCATCAGCTCGTTGCGGCCCTCGACAATGCGGACACCTGTGTGGGGGACGGCGTCGAATGTCTTGCGGCCGTCCCGCTGCTGAATGGCGACACCCACCACGACCCGGCCGTACGAAGGTGCCAGCCGGTCGAACTCCAGGACCATGATCTCGTCGTCGCCGAAGCCCTGGCCGGTGCGGCTGTCGCGGTTGAGGGTGATCGTGCCATCCGGTGACCGGCTGCCGAAGTGCACGAGGTACACGGGTTTGCCGTGCGGGTCGTGCGCGGGATAGGTCGCGGCGATGATGTCGAGGTCGTGATCCGGAGCGCCGGCGGGGCTGGGGTCCCACTTGAGAGCCACCTCGACTTTTCCGAGCCCTTTATTGAGACCGCTCACCAGGCTTCCCCTTCCTCGGAGCCATCCGAACAACAGCTCTTCACAGGATCGCTTCCGCAACTACCAAGGCTTTGACGTTGGTTGTTTCATGGTGCCACGGACGGCCATATACCGGCTCCGTGTCGGGCGGTTCGCTCGACGGCGTCCTCGTCGGCCGGCACGTCGTTGATGCTTGCCTCGCGCCGCCGCATCAGCCCGTTCGCGTCGAACTCCCACTGCTCGTTGCCATAGCTGTGCCAGCGCCGGCCGTCCGCGTCCCGCCACTCGTACCGGAAGCGTACGGAGATCCGATCGCCGGACCAGGACCACAGATCCTTGCGCAGGCGGTAGTCGAGCTCCTTCTCCCACTTGCGGTGGAGGAAGGCCCGGATCTCCTCGCGGCCGACGAGGAACTCGTCCCGATTCCGCCACACGCAGTCCTCGGTGTACGCCAGGACGACCCGGTCGGGATCGCGGCTGTTCCACGCGTCCTCGGCGGCCCGCACCTTGGCCCGGGCGGATTCCTCGTCGAACGGCGGCAGCGGTGGGCGCTGGGGCATGGCAAACCTTTCCTCTGGGTGATGCCGGAATGTTGGAGAACGAGCGTTCTCCAACGCTGTCGCGTAGCCTAGAGAACGAACGTTCTCTTCGCTAGGGGGTTGCGATCGCATGGATGACATCGAGGCCGGGGTCCGGGTGCTGGACGCCGCGGAGGCTCTCTTCTACGAGCAAGGTGTCCAGGCGGTGGGCATGGACCGCATCCGGGCCGCGTCGGGGGTCTCGCTCAAGCGGCTCTACCAGTGCTTCGAGTCCAAGGAGGAACTGGTCGAGGCCTATCTGCGGCGGCGGGACAAGCGCTGGCGGGCCGCGTTGGCCGCCCATGTGGCGGCGCGGCCCGCAGCCGCGGAGACGCCCCTCGCGGTTTTCGACTGGCTGTATGAGTGGTTCGGTGAACCGGGTTTCCGGGGCTGCGCGTTCATCAACGCCTTCGGTGAGATGGGCACGGGCTCACCGGCCGTGGCCGATGCTGTGAGGGACCACAAGGCCCGGCTGCGGCGCTACTTGCTCGCACTCGCCCGCGACGCCGGGGCCGCCGATCCGGAGCGGCTGGCGGACGAGCTGTCCGTTCTCGTCGACGGAGCGATCACCACGGCGGCCGTCACCGGAGTGCCCGACGCCGCCCGGCGGGCGCGGAGCGTCGCCGCCGTCCTGCTCGCGACGGCCACGGCGAGCCCTGGTGGCCGGTCCGGTCGCTGAACAAGGCGTGTCGGTAGGGGACTTCGCGGAGCCGTCGGCGGGGACGTCCGGGCCGGATGCGGCGAGGCCGATTCCGGGACGCTCACGCGGGTGTACTCCTCCGGTACGCGATACGCGCCCCCTTCGGCACCGTACGATGGCGCGGTGCTGGTCAAGTGGATTCGCTGCACCGTGGTGGACCGCCGCGGTTTCGAGCGCGGGCAGCGGAAATGGGCGGGGTTGCTCGGCGAGCCGGGGTTCCGGGGCCAGGGCGGGGGCTGGAGTCGGGGGCGACCCCATGTGGCGCACCTCTTCGGCTTCTGGGAGAGTCGCGCGTTCTACGACTCCTTCATGGCGCGCTCGCATGCCAGGCTGGCCGCCGCGCAGGTCGGGACCTTCAAGGACATCCAGGTGCGGCTGTTCGAGCACCGCTTCGACGTGAAGGTCGGTTTCCGGCCGCAGTTCTCGGACGCCGATGTGGTGCGGATCGCCCACTGCCGGGTCCGTCAGGACCGGGTGGAGCACTTCACGCTGATGCAGGAGAAGGTGTGGAATCCGGCGATGGCCGGATCCCCGGGAATGCTGCGGGGTGTCTTCGGTGAGGCTCCGGGTGAGGAATTCCTGGTGCTGTCGATGTGGAACTCCGAGGCCGAGCACGGGAAGTACCGGACGGAGCGGGTGGAACGCCTCGCGCTGCGGGCCCAGATCGAGGCCGACGTGGCGGCCATCGGGGGCGACATCGTCGCGATAGAGCCGTCCTGGACGGTGTGACGGCCGACGGCGCGTAGGCCGGATCCCCTTGCTGCGGGGGCGGGTTGAAGCCCGCCGAGCCGGGGCAGTGTCAGGCGCCCGCGGTGTAGACCCCCGCGCGGGCGGCGGCGAGCGCGGCATCCGCGGCCTGGTCGGCCACGGCCGCGTCCAGCGGCTCATGCGTGATGAACAACCGGAAGAACAGCGGGGCCCAGACGGCGCGGGCCAAGGTGGCGGGGTCGGTGCCGACGGGCAACTCGCCGCGTGCGACGGCTCGTACGACCAGGGGTGCGCAGCGGGCGAGGCGCTCACCGTAGAAGCCGCGCAGGGCGTCCGCCGCGCGCGGCGACTGGAAAGCGGCGGCGATGAAGGCGGTCGGGGCCGCGGCATCCGCCGGATCGCTGAACGTGTCCACGACCTCGTGGGCCAGGGCCCGCAGATCCCCTTCGAGTCTGCCGGTGTCGGGTGGGGTCCAGTCGTCGTCCCCGGCGAGTTCCAGAGCGTCCGCGACGAGTCCTTCGACACCGCCCCAGCGCCGGTAGAGGGTGGTCTTGTGGACGCCGGAGTGCTCGGCGACGTACTCGACGGTCAGGCCCGGGTAGCCGGTCTCGACCAGTCCGGCCAGGACGGCGTCGCGCACGGCGGCGCGGGTGCGGGCGGTGCGCCCGCCGGGGCGGACGCTTCCCGGGGCCTGGGGCGAGGACTCGGAAGGCAAATGCAACTCCAGTTGCGTTAGGTGGAGGGTCGTGTCATGCTGAGGGTAACGCGACATTGGTTGCATTTACTGTTCGGGGGTGGCGCATGCCCGCACAGCTCACAGGGGTGACACGAGGCAGCGGGCCGGTGGGCGATCTAGGGTGGCGGCATGCCACGGCCCCGACGCATCGTTCTCATCCGACACGGCGAGTCGGTGGGCAACGTCGACGACACGGTCTACGAGCGAGAGCCCGACCATGCCCTGAGCCTGACGGAAACCGGCCGCGAACAGGCCCGGGAAGCCGGTTCGCGGCTGCGGGAGATGTTCGGCGACGAGCGGGTGTCCGCCTACGTCTCCCCGTACCGCCGCACCCACCAGACGTTCCACGAGCTGGGGCTCGACCCGAGCCGGGTGCGGGTGCGCGAGGAGCCGCGCCTGCGCGAGCAGGACTGGGGCAACTGGCAGGACCCGGCCGACGTACGCAGGCAGAAGGCATACCGGGACGCCTATGGGCACTTCTTCTACCGTTTCGCGCAGGGCGAGTCCGGCGCCGATGTCTACGACCGGGTCGGGGCCTTCCTGGAGAGCCTCTGGCGGAGTTTCGAGGACCCCGACCACCCGCCGAACGTCCTGGTCGTCACCCACGGTCTGACCATGCGCCTCTTCTGCATGCGGTGGCTGCACTGGACCGTCGCCGAGTTCGAATGCCTGTCGAACCCCGGGAACGGCGAGACCCGCGCCCTGCTCCTCGGGCCCGACGGCAGGTACCACCTGGACCGGCCGTTCGAGCACTGGTGCACCCCTGAACCGTACGGCTTCACCGGTTAGAGTTCGCTGCGATGACCGCTGACCGATTCCACCGAGCCCTGGGGAGCCTGCGCGGGCTGGCCCTGGGTGACGCCCTCGGCTCCCAGTTCTTCGTCCCTGCCAACTATCCGTCGCTCAAGCGCCGCGAGCTGCCGCCCGCCCCTTGGCAGTGGACCGACGACACCGAGATGGCCTGCTCCGTGCTGGCCGTCCTCGCCGAGCACGGCCGCATCGACCAGGACGCGCTCGCGCGCTCCTTCGCCGAGCACCACGACTTCGACCGCGGATACGGCCCGGCGGTCAACCGGATGCTGCGCCTGATCAGGGAGGGCGGGGACTGGCGGGAGCTGGCCGCGGCCCTCTTCCAGGGGCAGGGATCCTGGGGCAACGGCGCCGCCATGCGCATCGCCCCCCTCGGCGCCTGGTACGCCGACGACCCGGAGCAGGCGACGCACCAGGCCGAGATCTCGGCCTACACCACCCACCAGCACCGCGAGGCGGTGGCCGGAGCCATGGCCGTGGCGGCCGCCGCCGCCATCGCGGCCGATCCCACCGGCTCCACCGGCCCGGAAGCGCTGCTGGACGGGGTGATCACGCTCGTACCGCGCAGCGCCGTACAGGCGGGGCTGCGGCGCGCCCGCGACATGCTCGACTACGCGGACGCCGGCACCGTCGCCGCCGTTCTCGGCTGCGGCCGGCGTACCAGCGCGCACGACACGGTGCCGTTCGCCCTGTGGGCCGCCGCCCGCAACCTCGGCTCCTTCGAGACCGCGTTCTGGACGACGGCGCAGGCGGGCGGCGACGTGGACACCACCTCCGCCATCGCCGGAGGAGTGGTCGCGGCGGCGGAACGGGGCGCTCCGCCCGCGGCCTGGCTGGAGCGCACGGAGGCCCTCCCGGCCTGGTTGCCCACCGCCGGGAACTGACCGGGCGAAAAGGAGAGGGGGCGGGGCTACTCGGGCAGCCGGAGGGGGCGTACGCTTGCTGGCGCCATGCCGTACGAACCGCCTACCCACAGCGTCGAGCGCTCCCTCCGCGCCACGACCGGAGCCAAGGTCGTCGCCGGAGTCGACGAGGTCGGCCGAGGGGCCTGGGCCGGACCGGTCACCGTGTGCGCGGCCGTCACCGGCCTGCGTCGCCCCCCGGAGGGCCTCACCGACTCCAAGCTCCTGACGCCCAAGCGGCGCAACGTGCTCGCCGAGCAGCTGGAGGTCTGGGTCACCGCCCACGCCCTCGGCCACTCCTCCCCACAGGAGATCGACGAGCTGGGTATGACGGCGGCGCTGCGGCTGGCCGCGACCCGTGCCCTGGAGGCACTGCCCGTCCGGCCCGACGTCGTCATCCTCGACGGCAAGCACGACTACCTCGGGGATCCGTGGAAGGTCCGTACGGTCATCAAGGGCGACCAGTCCTGTGTGGTCGTCGCCGCCGCCTCCGTGATCGCCAAGGTGCGGCGCGACGCCATGATGGCCGAACTGGGCACGCGATACGCCGACTTCGGATTCTGCGACAACGCCGGATATCCCTCGCCGGTGCACCGCACGGCCCTGGAGGCGCTGGGCCCCACCCCGCACCACCGAATGTCCTGGTCCTATTTGGACTCGCTGCCCAGGTGGCAGCACCTCAAGCGGGCCCGCAGCGCCCCCGAAGCACTTGCTCTGGAGGCCGGTGGCCAGCTCGGTTTCGAATTCTGAGTGGCCCGAACCGCCACCCGCCGACGCGACTCGCACCGGCGTTTGATAAACAACAACTCATGCCTCTCATCCCCGAGGAGCCTCAGATTCACGAGAGTGTCCCGGGTCCCCGCGCAGTTCCGGCCCCCGGCCGCAGCGCGCCGACCCCCCGTCCTGTCCCCGGCCCCCGTTCGGCCGCGATACGGCCCGGCAGCCCCGGCGCCCACCGCGGTCCGGTCCCGGCCCCGCCCCAGCGCACTCCGCGTGCCACGACCGCGGGCGCCCCGGCGCCGGCGGCCGGACCGCAGGTCCAGCTGATCCCGGCGTCCGCGCAAGGCGCGCTGGACGCAGCGGACGAGGCTGTCGACCTGCTGCTCGACACCGGCCGTGAGCCCGGCGAGATCCTGGTGCTCACCACTGGTGACCCGCACCCGTGGGCGGCGCACGAGCTGTCCTTCGGCGAGGCGTCGTACTGGGCCCAGCACGACGCCCGCGACGACGTCTTCTACGCGGCCGCCGACGCGGTCCGTGCCGACACCCGTCCCGTCGTGGTCGTCGCGGTCAACGGCGGCGCCGACACCGCGGTGACCGGCGCGCTGCCCGCGGCGCTGGCCCGTGCCGGCGCCCTGCTGATCGTCTGCGGTGACCCGCAGCGCGTCAACGGCCTTCTCCCGGCGGCCGTCTGAACCTGGACCCGGCGGCCGCCCGCTCCTCCAAGGGGGAGCGGCGGTCGCGGGGCCCGCGCCCGTACGGGCCGCCCGGCCCCCCGGCGGTGATGTCAGCGTGCCGCTGTGCGGCGAAGCGCCTCGGGCGCTCCGCCGCCCGAGGCCGGCGCGGGTGCCGGGCGGCCGGACAGCCGTGGCCGACGTCCACTGCGCCCCTCGCCGAGAACGTGCCAACCACTGGTGGTCAGCGTGATGTACGCACCGCAGCGCAGCCCATGCAGAGTGCAGGCGTCACGCAGTCCCCACATCCACGCTCCGTCCTCCTCCGTCCAATGGGCCCCGCCCTCACGGCAGTAGAGCAGCACGGCCGTACGGACCGGGGTGCGACGACGCAGGTCGTGCGGGATCACCTGACGCAACTGGGCCAGGAGCGCGTTGCGTGAATCCCAGCCGTCGGCTACGACGTGTCTTCGGACGAACGAGGCGCTCGCGGCCAGCCGTTCGCCGGGATCGAGGACGGCGACGACCGCCGTGGACGGTGTCGGCAGATGCCGGGCGTGCAGACCGTTGATCACCTCGCGGGGGTCGCGCAGTAAGGGGATCTCGGCGGCGGCCCACTCGGCGGGTTCGAGCAGCCGGCCCACGCGGGGGACCGAATCGGCGGGCAGGGGCGGAGCGAACCCGAAGGTCATGACCCTCCCTTCGTCTGTGTGCCCACGGGCGGCGTGGGCGACGGCCGACAGGCATGGACGTCCACCACGACGGCAGTCCCGGGCCGTACAGGCCGGATCGGGCGGGGCGGGGGAGCTGTTCCGATTCTCCCCGCCGCGCCGGTGGGCGGCAACGATCAATTGGCGCCACTCACCACAGCTTGGCCGCACGCCACCGCGGCCTCGCCCCCGCCGTCCCGCTCGTTACCCCTGCACCGCCAGCACCAGCGGGAGCACCTCCTTGGCCCCGGCCCGCCGCAACAGCCTCGCGGCCACGGCCAGGGTCCAGCCCGTATCGGCGAGGTCGTCCACGAGCAGGACCGGCCCGTCCGCCGCGGCCAGGGCCTCGGCGAGAGCCGGCGGCACGGTCAACGCCCCGTCCAGCGCCCGCAGTCGCTGCGCGCTGTTGGTGCGCGGCACCCGCGTGTCCGTGTCCGCGTCGCGGTAGGCGACGGTGCCGAGCAGCGGCATGCGCCCGATCGTGGCGATGCGCTCGCCCAAGGACTGGATCAACAGCGGCCGGGTGCGGGAGGCGACGGTGACCACGCCCACCGGGCGGGCGAGCGCGTCCGGGGCACCGGACGCCCAACCACCGGGCCCCCGGGCCCAGTCGGCCAGCACGGTCACGACGGCGTCCGCCACATCGTCCGGAACAGGGCCGTCCGGAGCCTGCGGCGCGAGCAGAGGCCGCAGCCGGTTGCCCCAGCCGATGTCGGAGAGCCGGCCCAGCGCCCGGCCGGAAGCGGCCTGCTCGCCCGCCGGGATACGGCCCTTGAGGTCCACGCCGACCGCGGCCATGCCCGTCGGCCACATCCGCCGCGGCTCGACCTCCACCCCCGGACGCCCCAGCTCGCCGCGCGACGCGTCCAGCGCCACCTCGGACACGTCGGCGGTGAACCGGGCGCCGGCGCAGTTGTCGCAGCGGCCGCACGGAGCGGCCTGCTCGTCGTCCAGTTGCCGCCGCAGGAACTCCATGCGGCATTCCGTCGTGGAGGCGTAGTCACGCATCGCCTGCTGCTCCGCCTCGCGCTGCCGTGCCACCCAGGCGTAACGCTCACCGTCATAGGCCCACGGCCGGCCGGTCGCGGTCCAGCCGCCGCGGACCCGGTGCACGGCGCCGTCCACGTCGAGGACCTTGAGCATGGTCTCCAGGCGGGAGCGCCGCAGGTCCACCTGCGGCTCCAGGGCGGGCAGGGACACGGGGCGCCCGGCGGCGGACAGCACGTCCAGGGTGCGGCGGACCTGTTCCTCGGACGGGAAGGCGAGGGAGGCGAAGTACTTCCAGATCGCCTCGTCCTCGCGGCCCGGCAGCAGCAGCACCTCGGCGTGCTCCACGCCACGCCCGGCGCGGCCGACCTGCTGGTAGTAGGCGATGGGGGAGGAGGGGGAGCCCAGGTGGACGACGAAGCCGAGATCGGGCTTGTCGAAGCCCATGCCCAGCGCCGACGTGGCGACGAGGGCCTTGACGCGGTTGGCGAGCAGGTCGTCCTCGGCCTGCTGTCGGTCGGCGTTCTCCGTCTTGCCGGTGTACGCGGCGACGGTGTGGCCGCGACGGCGCAGAAACGCCGTGACCTCCTCCGCGGCGGCGACGGTGAGGGTGTAGATGATTCCGGACCCGGGCAGGTCCGCGAGGTGGTCGGCGAGCCAGGCCAGCCGGTGGGCGGCGTCGGGCAGCCGCAGGACGCTCAGGCTGAGGCTCTCCCGGTCCAGCGGCCCGCGCAGGACCAGGGCCTCCGCCGCGCCCTCGCCCGTACCCAGCTGTTCGGCGACGTCGGCCGTGACGCGGGCGTTGGCGGTGGCGGTCGTCGCGAGCACCGGGACGCCGGGCGACAGGTCGGCCAGCATGGTCCGCAGCCGGCGGTAGTCGGGCCGGAAGTCGTGGCCCCAGTCGGAGATGCAGTGGGCCTCGTCGACGACCAGCAGACCGGTGGCGGCCGCGAGCTTGGGCAGCACCTGGTCGCGGAAGTCCGGATTGTTGAGCCGCTCCGGGCTGACCAGGAGCACGTCGACCTCGCCCGCCGCGACCTCGGCCTGGACGGTGTCCCACTCCTCGGTGTTGGCGGAATTGATCGTGCGCGCGCGGATGCCCGCCCGCGCGGCGGCCTCCACCTGGTTGCGCATCAGCGCCAGCAGCGGCGAGACGATCACCGTCGGGCCGCTGCCCCGCTCGCGCAGCAACGCCGTCGCGACGAAATACACGGCCGATTTGCCCCAGCCCGTGCGCTGGACGACCAGCGCCCGGCGGCCGTGGGCGACCAGCGCCTCGATCGCGCGCCACTGATCCTCGCGGAGCCTCGCTTTGCCGGTGGTGTCTCCGACGAGGCGGGCCAGGACGGTGTCGGCCGAGGTGCGTAGGTCTTCGTTGGTCATGCCCCCATGCAACACGAGGCCACTGACATCGCGCGAACGGGCTCGTCAATCCTGTGGAAATCCCTGTCCACAGGATTAGTAGGACCATATTGCGAGAGTTATCCACAGGCCTGGCGGGCTCGGCTTGATCCGCGGGAATCTCGGGCCATGACGAACCACAACGACTCAGCCCGCCCCGTCCCCTCCTCCACCGCCGCGTCGGACCCGCACGCGGAACAGCAGGTCACGCTGTGCAGCCCCGCCGAACTCGCCGACGCCCTCCCGTACCTCCTGGGTTTCAGGCCGGACGACAGCGTCGTCATGGTGGCGCTGCACGGTGAGCGCGGCCGCTTCGGCGGCCGGCTCAGGCTCGGCATCCCACCCGTCCGCGAGGAATGGCCCGACGTCTGCGCCCAGCTCGCCGAGACGCTCGTCACCGGCAGCAGCAAGCGGGGCGCCAGGCCCGACGGCGTCGTCCTCTTCCTCTGCCAGGACCCGGGCACGGGCGAGAGCCCGCAGGACGTGATGGAACGACTGCGCCCGCTCGCCCAGAGCCTGCGCCTCGCCTGCGGCGCGCTCGACATGCCCGTCCACGAGGCGCTGTGCATCTCCGACGGCCGCTTCTGGTCCTACTGCTGCCCCGACACCCGCTGCTGCCCGCCGGAGGGCACACCCCTGGCCCTCCCCGGCACCTCCGTCATGGCCGCGGCCGCCACCTACGCCGGCATCGAGGTGCGGGGTTCCCTGCGCCAGATGGAAGCCCGCTACGCGCCCCTGAGCGGTGACCGGGCCGATGAACAGGAGCAGGCGCTGGACGCCGCGTCCGCCCGTCTCGTGCCCCGGATCCTCCGCGCCGCCGACTGCGAGAGCGTCCGGCAGGAGACGCTCGACCTGGCCCGCCGGATGGTGCGCCGGTTCGACGAGACCCCGCCCATTCCCGGCCGGGCCGAGTCGGACGCGCGGGACGACGGCCTCATCGCCGCCGAGGAGGCCGCCGCGGTCGTCATCGGGCTCCAGGACCGCACGGCACGCGACCGCGCCGCGGAATGGATGGAAGGCCCGCAGGCGCCGGCCGTGCTGCGGGTGTGGCGCGCCCTCGCCCGCCGCTGCGTGGCCCCGTACACCGAGCACGCGGCGGCTCCCATCACGCTCGCCGGCTGGGTCTCCTGGTCGGTCGGCGACCAGCCCGAGGCACGGGTCGCCCTCAGCCGCGCCCTGAGTCTCGACCCCCAGTATCTCTTCGCCCAGCTCCTGCACCGTGCCTGCAATGAGGGACTGGACCCCGAGCCGCTGCGCCACTGCCTGCGGCAGGAGCAGGCCGACCGTGCGCTCCGGGCGGCCGTGCGGGCCGAGGCGGCCCGAGCCGAAGCCTCCGACGCGGAAGCGGCGGACGCGACCCGAGCGCCGCAGACCGCCCGCCGCACCAGGACGGGCGGGCCCGCGGGCACGGGTCCCCGCGGATCCACAGGGCCGGCCGGCAGGCCGCGCGTGCGGCGCAGGAGCACGGTGCGCGACCTTCGCGACCGGCAGGACCGCCCCCAGTGACCCGCGCGGCGAGCGGGTGCCGGCCGTGCACCGTGACCTCGGCGGCTCCCACACCGTTCATCCGGGTGGCCCGCAAACGTTGTCCGTCGTCCCGGTACGCGACACCCACATGGGAGCGCAGACAAGTGCAAGGCATGGTCCCCCAGGGACAGTCGACCCGCCGCCCACCGAGCCCGCAGCAGCGCACCGGCCCCGGACGACCACCCGCCCCGCAGCCCGCGCACGCGTCGCTGATCTGCGTCGCGCTCCCGGCCCTCGCCGCCTCCGGTGAGAACGGGCAGATGACCGGGCACGGGCTGGACGGGTTCTACCGGGGAGGGCGGCGGCTGCTGGCGCGGTGTCTGGTGAGGGTCGGCGGCGCCGAGCCGCTGCCCGTGCAGGGGCGGATGCTCGCCGCGGACCGGGCCCGCTTCGTGGGCACCGTGCGCACCGCCGCCGACTCGGGCCCCGACCCGGCCGTCACCGTCGAAAGGCTGCGCACGGCCGAGGGCGTCGAGCGGATCGTCCTGCGCAGCACCGCCGCCCGCCCGCTGCGGCTGGCCGTGGAGGTGTCCCTGGGCACCGATCTCGCCGAGCTGGGCGCCGTCGCGGCAGGGCTCCCCGGCCCCGAGGTGCCCGCCGCGGTGCACGCCGGCGGCCTGCGGTGGACGGCGGCCGGCGCGCAGGCCGTGGTCACGGCCGACCCCACGCCCGGCGACACCCTGGCCTCGGCCGGACTGCTGTGTTGGGAGATCGACCTGCCTGCCGGAGGCACACGCGGCATCGAGCTGCGGGTACTGCCGGAACAGCCCGGCAGGGCGTGGTCGCCCGAGGCCGCCGCACCCCGCGCCCGCGGTGCCGCGCTGTCCTGGGGCGACGCCGAGGCCGACGGGGACGACCCACGCGCCCGAGCCCTGTTCGCGGCAGCCCTCGACGACCTGAGCGCCCTGCTGGTGCGCGACCCCGGGCAGCCGGGAGACGTCCACCTCGCCGCCGGGGTCCCGTGGCGCTGCGGCCTCGCCCCGGCGGAGGCGCTGTGGGCGGCCCGCATGACGCTGCCCCTGGGCGTCCGGCTCGCGGCGGGGACACTGCGCACCCTGGCCCGTACGCAGCCGACGGGGCCCGGGCCCGACAGCGGGCGCATCCCCGGATCGCTGCGCCACGCGGGGGCCCACCTGCCACCGGGATGCACGGGCATCGAGGCGACGCTGCTGTTCCCGGTGGTGCTCGCGGAGGCCCGGCGGTGGGGGTTGCCCGAGCGCGAGGTGGAGGCGCTGCTGCCGGCCGCCGAGCGGTGCCTGGAGTGGCTGCGCTCGGCGGTGGGGGACGACGGCTATCTCGGGGATCCCCTGCCGGGCGGCCCGTACCGCTGCGAGGTGCAGGCCCACGCCCACCGTGCGGCGCTGCTCGGGGCGGACCTGCTGGAGGCGTACGACCGGCCCGGGGCGGAGCGCTGGCGGGCCTGGGCGGCCGGGCTGCGGCGCCGCTTCCGCGAGGACTTCTGGATCGAGGACCCCGGCGGCGGCCGCCCCGCGGCCGCCCGTACGCCCGACGGGCACCGGATACCGCACCTGGGCTCCGCGGCCGCGCACCTCCTCGACACGGGGCTCCTCGCGGCGGGGACGTACGCCCCCGGGCTGCTCGACAGGGCGCAGACCGAGCAACTGGCCCGATCGCTCGGCAGCCCCGCCCTGGACTCCGGCTGGGGACTGCGCAGCCTCGGTGTGAAGGAGCCCGGGCACAACCCCTTCGGCCACCGAAGCGGCGCCGTCCGGGTCCACGAGACGGCCGTGGCCGTGGCGGGGCTGGCGGCCGCCGGTTTCGAGAAGGAGGCCGGTGCGCTGCTGGGGGGCGTGGTCGACGCCGCCGAGTCCTTCGGCCAGCGGCTGCCGGAGATGTACGCGGGCGAGCAGCGCGCCACGGGGAGCGCGCCGCTGCCGCACCCGGCGGCCTGTCGGCCGGCCGCGGTCGCCGCGGCGGGCGCCGTCCAGCTGCTGACCGCGCTCGCCGGGGTGCGGCCCGACGTGCCGACGGGGAGCGTGGCGGTCCGCCCGCTGCGCACGGCGCCGCTCGGGGCGCTGCGGTTCACGGGGCTGCGCGTCGCCGAACAGCCGTTCGCCGTGCGGATCAGCAGGCTCGGGCTCGGCATGGTCGAGGAAGCGGCCGATGGCCTGCAACTGGGGGTGTGAGAGCGATGCGTGCGAGGCTCGCCGACGGGACGCTCGCGGGGCGGGCGCAAGACCCTGTTTATCGTCAAGCAGACGACTATGATCGCGTCATGCCCTACGACCCGTCGGCCTTTCCGCCCTTCGCTGTCACCGTCGACCTGGTCGTGCTCACCGTGCGCCGCCATGCGTTGTGCGCGTTGGCCGTCCGCCGTGGCGAGCCGCCGTACCAGGGCCGCTGGGCGCTGCCGGGTGGGTTCGTGCGGGGCGACGAGGACCTCTCGACGGCGGCCGCGCGCGAGCTGGCCGAGGAGACCGGGCTGCACGCCCACGACCCCACCGGGCCCGTCCTGCCCAACGCCGCCCACCTCGAACAGCTCGCCACCTACGGCGACCCCAAGCGCGATCCCCGGATGCGGGTGGTCAGCGTGGCGCACCTCGCCCTCGCGCCCGACCTGCCCGCGCCCCGCGCCGGCGGCGACGCGCGGAGCGTGCGCTGGGCGCCCGTGGAGGACCTGTTGGACCAGGAGGTGGGTTACGGCCGCGAGGGCGAGCAGGTGGCCCCGCTCGCCTTCGACCACGCCCGGATCCTCGCGGACGGCGTCGAGCGCGCCCGCTCCAAGATCGAGTACTCCTCGCTGGCGACCGCGTTCTGCCCGCAGGAGTTCACCGTCGGCGAGCTGCGCCGGGTCTACGAGGCGGTGTGGGGTGTCGCCCTGGACCCCCGCAACTTCCACCGCAAGGTGACCGGCACACCCGGCTTCCTGGTGCCCACCGGAGGGACGACGACGCGTCAGGGCGGCCGCCCGGCCCAGCTCTTCCGCGCCGGCGGCGCCACCCTGCTGAACCCGCCGATGCTGCGGCCCGAGGCGTAGGGGAGGGGGCGGAGGGCCGTGACCGGAGCGGAGTCTCCGCGGGGTGCGGCCCGGTGTGGGACACGACGAGCGGCAAATACAGGCGTTGCGTAGCAAATAGGACATAACGGGTTACGGTGCTGCCGTACGTCCCCGTGCTCTCACGCGTCCCCGCGCCGCCGAGCCGTCTCACGCCCTGCGAGAGAAGCGATGATCCAGGCCATCGGACTGACCAGCGCCCCCCGCCGCAACCAGCCCCCCGCCGTCGACGACCTCACCTTCGAGGCCCGTCCCGGGCGCGTCACCGTCCTGCTCGGCGACCAGGGCGCCGGCAAGACCAGCGCCCTGCGCCTGATCCTCCGCCTCGACCCCGGCCGCGGCGTCGCGCTCTTCCAGGGCCGCACCCTCGACCGGGTCCCCCATCCCACCCGCGAGATCGGTGTGCTGCTCGGCGACGTCCCCGGCCACCCCGCCCGTACCGCCCGGAGCCACCTGCGGATGCTCAGCGCGGCGGCCGGCGTCCCCGCCGGGCGCGCCGACGACGTCCTGGAGGTCGTCGGCCTCAGCGGCCTCGCCGACCAGCGCATCGGGGACTTCTCGCTGGGCATGGACCGCCGCCTCGGGCTCGCCTCCGCGCTGCTCGGCGACCCTCACACCCTCGTCCTCGACGAGCCCGCGCACGGCCTCTCGCCCCGTGAGACCGCCTGGCTCCACGGAGTGCTGCGCGGATACGCGGCCCAGGGCGGCGCCGTTCTCGTCACCTCGCGCGACCCCAGGGAAGCGGCCCGCATCGCCGACCAGGTCGTCACCATCGACCGGGGCCGCCTCGTCGCCGACCAGACTGCCGACGCCTTCGCCCGTACCCGCCTGCGGCCCCGCGTCGTCGTACGGTCCCCGCACGCGGGCCGCCTCGCCCACCTCCTCACCAGTGAAGCCCGCGCGGCGAGCGCCGCCACCGGCAGTCCGCCCGTCGAGGTCGTCCGTGAGGGAGGCAGTCGGCTGTCGGTCTACAACAGCAGCTGTGCAGCGATCGGCGAGACCGCCTACCGCCACGGCATCCTCGTCCACCGGCTGACCGAGGAGACCGGCGACACCGGCCCCATCGCCCCCCTGCCCCGCGCCGACGGCAGGCGGTCCCGCGGCAGGCGGTCCGGCGCGCGGCCCTCCGAGGCCACGGCCCCCCAGGCGGCCCCCGAACCCCCGGCCGTCCTGCCCGACGCCCCGCCCACCGGCGCGGTCGTCGAGTCGGCCGTCGAGACGGGCCCGGAGGCAACTGCCGCGGCAGCCGTCGGGGCGGCCATGGAGGAGGCCGTGGAGACCGCCATGGCCGCCGCTGCGGACACGGCTCCCGAGGCGGCCACGGGCACGGCTGCCGAGTCGGCCGAAGCCGCCTCCGGAGAGAGCCCCGGTGACGTTGCCGGCCCCTCCGTACGGTCCGTCCCGCCCCCCGTGACGCCCGTCCCGCTGCCCCGCCTCCAGCCCCGCCTCGCGGCGCCCGACCCCGCCTGGCCGCTGCGTTACGAACTCCGCCGCGCCATGGGCGTGCGCACCGGGTGGGTCGTGGCCGCCGCGGCGCTCGCCGGCTCGCTCCTCGCCTCCGTGCTGCTCGCCCGTACCGGCTCCCCGGAGCCGCGCCTGTTCACCGGCTGGCCGTCGATGCTGCCGCTGCCCCCGGCCGCCTTCGGCGCCGGTCTCCTCGGAGCGCTCTCCTTCGGCCAGGAGTTCCGCTATCCCGCGCTCGCCCCCGACCAGGGCACCGTCCCGCGCCGCCTCGGTCTGCTCGTCGCCAAGCTCGTGGTCACGGCCGCCGCCGCCGTGCTGCTCGCCCTGGTCTCGGTCGCCCTCGACGCGGCCGCCGTGGGGCTGCTGTTCGGCGACATCACCGTCGCCCTCTCCGGCGACTGGCAGGTGGCGCTCGTGGGCTGGACCGGTCTGTCCATGGGCTGCGCCTGGGCCGGACTGCTCGCCGCCGGACTGTTTCGTTCCACCGCGCTGGGGCTGGTGGCGGTGCTGGCGGTGCCGACGGTGGTGGTCCCCGTGCTGGGCGGGGTGCTGGCCGAGCCCGCCGCCCGGTCGCTGGCCGGCCTTCCGGAGCGGCTGCGCTCGGCGGCCGTGGTGCAGTGGCCGTCCGGAATGGATCAAGGGGTCTCCGCGGCCCTGCGGCTGGTCTCCCAACCCGTCGGCTGGGCGCTCGCGCTGTCGCTCACCGCCCTGCTCGGCGCGTACGTCCTGACCATGTTCCGCGGCCGGCCGCGATGAGGGTGCCCACCCCCGCTCTCGCGCCCGGGGCGCCTGTGGAACTCGGCGTTGTGATCGTCACGCTCCGCAGTCGACCCACCCCGGAGAGTGCCCGATTCTGTCCGTTTAGTCGTCAATTGTGAGGTAATGGGCGATCACCCTTTCGTGTGCTTTTCACCAAAGACCTCAAGGGAGTTGGAGGTGTCGCCGACAAAGGAGGCGTGAGTACCCTTGCGCACACCATGATGACCGCGGCTCGCCCCGCCGACTCCGGCCTCTCAGGCCCGGGCGAGCTTGACCGCTACTCCTACGCGGAGGCCCCCGGGGCCGACCGCGGAGCCCTGCCCGCCTGGGACGGCGAGGCCGAGCTGAGCCGGGTCGGCCGCCGCGCCGCCGGCAGCCGGGGCCGAGGGCTGCACGGACAGCTCGTACAGCAGCTGGGACAGATGATCGTCTCCGGCGACCTGGGGGCCGACCGCCCCCTCGTCCCGGAGGAGATCGGGCAGCGCTTCGAGGTCTCCCGCACCGTCGTCCGCGAATCCCTGCGCGTGCTGGAGGCCAAGGGCCTCGTCAGCGCGCGCCCCAACGTCGGCACCCGAGTCCGCCCGGTCAGCGACTGGAACCTCCTCGACCCGGACATCATCGAGTGGCGGGCCTTCGGCCCCCAGCGCGACGACCAGCGCCGCGAGCTGTGCGAGCTGCGCTGGACCATCGAGCCGCTCGCCGCCCGCCTCGCCGCCGGCCATGGCCGTGAGGACGTCCAGCAGCGCCTCGCCGACATGGCCGAGATCATGGGCCACGCGCTGGCTCAGGGTGACTCGCTCACCTTCTCCCGCGCCGACGCCGAGTTCCACTCGCTGCTCCTCCAGGTCGCGGGCAACCGCATGCTCGAGCACCTCTCGGGCATCGTCTCCTCCGCGCTGCACGTCTCGGGCGCGCCCTCGGGCGGCTGCGACCGCCCCACCGAGGCCGGGGTGGGTCACCACCTGCGCATCGTCGACGCCGTGGGCGCCGGCGACGCCGCCGGGGCGGAGGCCGCCATGCGGCAGCTGCTCATCGCCCACCCGGACGTCGAGCGTGTGGTGCCCGCCCCGCGCGAGCACTGACCGCGCGAGAGGAGCGGGACGGTACGGGACGGGGTCGTACGGACGGGCCGCGAGCGCGGGACCGTGGACAGGGCTCGCGCGTACGGCCGGACGTCAGGCCGTACGCGCGAGCCGTCGCGGGAGCGAGCGGCGCCAGTCGTCCCCCGGGCTCGGCCGGGGCGTTGAGGGGTGTTCTGCCCGCTTGAGTGGCTTTCGCTCCGTTATGCGGTGTGACTCGGGCCACGACGATTGGGCGTAACGCTCTTTGAGGCAGTGCGATGACTAAAGAGGTGGCAGCCGCGGAGGGAATACAAGCCTCGTTCGAGGTGCTGTGTCCGTCTGCACTCACCACCCGCGCCGTCGGTTCATCCTTGCCGACGGTCGTCGGAACCGGTTCGTCGTTCAGAGCGGACCGGGGCCGAAAGCCGTTTCCATCGTTCCGAGAGGTTGTTCGTGTCGGCCAGCACATCCCGTACGCTCCCGCCGGAGATCGCCGAATCCGAGTCTCTGATGGCGCTCATCGAGCAGGGAAAGGCCGAGGGGCAGATCGCCGGCGACGACGTGCGTCGGGCCTTCGAGGCTGACCAGATTCCGCCAACCCAGTGGAAGAATGTTCTGCGCAGCCTCAACCAGGTCCTCGACGAGGAGGGTGTGACGCTGATGGTCAGTGCCGCCGAGGCGCCCAAGCGCACCCGCAAGAGCGTCGCAGCGAAGAGCCCGGCGAAGCGCACCGCCACCAAGGCCGTCGCCTCCAAGACGGTCACGGCCAGGCAGACCGCGTCCGCCACGTCCGGCACGTCCGCCCAGGGGGCGTACGGCGACGGCGAGAGCGACGAGGCCGTGGGGTCGCCCGCCAAGAAGGCCACCGCCAAGAAGGCAGCTGCCAAGAAGACGGTGGCGAAGAAGGCCACCGCCAAGAAGACAGCGGCCAAGAAGACCGCCTCCAAGAAGGACGCCGACGAGCTCCTCGACGACGAGATCGTCGAGGAGACGCCCACCCCGGGCAAGGGCGAGGAGGAGGACGAGACCGGCGAGAACAAGGGCTTCGTCCTGTCCGACGACGACGAGGACGACGCCCCCGCGCAGCAGGTCGCGGTGGCCGGTGCCACCGCCGACCCGGTCAAGGACTACCTGAAGCAGATCGGCAAGGTCCCCCTCCTCAACGCCGAGCAGGAGGTCGAGCTCGCCAAGCGCATCGAGGCGGGTCTGTTCGCCGAGGACAAGCTGGCGAACTCCGACAAGCTCGCCCCCAAGCTCAAGCGCGAGCTGGAGATCATCGCCGAGGACGGGCGCCGCGCCAAGAACCACCTGCTGGAGGCCAACCTCCGTCTGGTGGTCTCCCTGGCCAAGCGCTACACCGGCCGCGGCATGCTCTTCCTGGACCTCATCCAGGAGGGCAACCTCGGTCTGATCCGCGCGGTCGAGAAGTTCGACTACACCAAGGGCTACAAGTTCTCCACGTATGCGACCTGGTGGATCCGCCAGGCCATCACGCGCGCGATGGCCGACCAGGCCCGCACCATCCGTATCCCGGTGCACATGGTCGAGGTCATCAACAAGCTCGCGCGTGTCCAGCGCCAGATGCTCCAGGACCTGGGCCGCGAGCCCACCCCGGAGGAGCTGGCCAAGGAGCTCGACATGACCCCGGAGAAGGTCATCGAGGTCCAGAAGTACGGCCGTGAGCCGATCTCCCTCCACACCCCCCTGGGTGAGGACGGCGACAGCGAGTTCGGTGACCTCATCGAGGACTCCGAGGCGGTCGTGCCGGCCGACGCGGTCAGCTTCACCCTTCTGCAGGAGCAGCTGCACTCCGTCCTAGACACGCTCAGCGAGCGTGAGGCGGGCGTGGTCTCCATGCGCTTCGGCCTCACCGACGGCCAGCCCAAGACGCTCGACGAGATCGGCAAGGTCTACGGCGTGACGCGTGAGCGCATCCGCCAGATCGAGTCGAAGACGATGTCCAAGCTGCGTCACCCGTCGCGTTCGCAGGTCCTGCGCGACTACCTGGACTGACAGGCGGAATCCGACAGGATCGTCCTCACCCGAAGGCCCGGCACCTCTTCCCGAGATGCCGGGCCTTCGGGCTCTCCGGATGCGGTGATCGCCGCGCGGGTTGACCCTGGGTATGCAAGGAACTCCGTACCGTCAGGAGACCGCATGCGTTCGCTGAGCTATCCGCTGGTCGGCGCCGTCGCGTTGCTGCTGGCGGCGCCCGCCCCCGCGTCGGCGGACCAGGGGGTCGTGGGGGGACAGTCCGTACGGGCCTCGGAGGCGCCCTGGGCGGTCGCGCTGGCGAGCCGTCAGCGGTTCGGCCCAGCCCGTTCGGGGCAATTCTGCGGCGGAGTCGTCGTGGCGGTCAGAACCGTCATCACCGCGGCGCACTGCCTGAGCCGCGAGGTGCTCGGCGGGGACGTCAGCGAGACGAAGGACCTCCGGGTCATCGTCGGCCGGGACGACCTGCGGAGCGTGACCGGGGCGGAGGTGGAGCTGCGCGACACCTGGGTCAACCCGGCGTTCGACTCCGGGACCAACGCGGGCGACCTGGCCGTGCTCACCCTGAAGGAGCCGGTGCCGCGGAGCAGCGTGATCACCATGGCGCAGGCGGGCGAGCCCGGCTACCAGGAGGGCGCGGCGGCCACGGTCTACGGCTGGGGCGACAAGATCGGCAACGGCACCTACTCCGAGAACCTGCGTGCGGCGGGTCTGCTCGTCATGAGCGACGCCGTGTGCGAACGGGCCTATCCGGGGAGCGCGGAGGGGGTCTACCGCTCGGCGTCGATGCTGTGCGCGGGGCTGCCGGACGGCGGCAAGGACGCCTGTCAGGGGGACAGCGGCGGGCCTTTGGTGGCGCGGGGGCGGCTGGTGGGTCTGGTGTCCTGGGGGAGCGGCTGCGCCCAGGCGGGCCACCCCGGGGTGTACACGCGGATCTCGGCGGTGATCCCGCTGGTGAAGGCGCACAGCGACGACGCCGGGAAGCCGGCGGAGCCGCCCGCCGCCCCGCCGCCGGTCAAGTCCCCGGCGATGGTCCCGGCGGGCGTCGGGGCGGCCTCACGCCCGGTGGAACGGCCCGCGATCCCGCCGAAGGGCCACAAAGCCCTCTCGCGAGGTCCCGCGTCGGATCGGGGGCAGGATGCCCGCCCGGCCCCGAGGAGGCCGTGGTGACCCCTGTGAGAGCCCGTGAGGGTGTGCTGGGAGTTTCCCGCGGGTGTTCAGGGGTGGCTGGGCGTACGAGAGCGGGCGGCCTCCCCGGTGGGGGTGGCCGCCCGCGGCTGCCCGGCCCTGGATGGCCGGACCTCGCTCGTCGTCGGATGCGATGTGTCAGCGTTCCAATGCGGACTCAACGGTCCTCGTCGGACACGGACGCCGCCGGAGAGGCGGTGAGCCGCTCCGTCTCGTCCTGTATCTCCGCGGCGATCTTCTTGAGTTCTGGCTCGAACTTACGCCCGTGGTGGGCGCAGAAGAGCAGTTCGCCGCCGCTCATGAGAACGACGCGCAGGTAAGCCTGAGCGCCGCACCGGTCGCAGCGGTCAGCGGCCGTCAGCGGGCTCGCGGGGGTCAGAACAGTAGTCACGTCGCCTCTTCTCTAGCTCGACGAGCTGTCGTACCAGGGTCAACATCCAACCAGGCCGAAAACGTTCCCGCTCGCGGCTTTTCCTCGAAACTTCTTTTTCGAGTGGACCGGATCTTGACGGTTGGCGGCGAATGAGCCGTAGTGCGTGGGCTTACGGTTTCACGTCGCTGGGGGCTGTTGGTCCTGCCCGGCCGGCTTGCCGGGTTGTTCTTGAGGACGTGCCCGGAGCCTAAATGGTTCATGCCTCCAAGGGAACGTGATGTGCACGTCACTCCAACGAGTCATCGAACGTGTGATCGACTCTGGACTAGCATGGGCATTCCCACGGGTGGCTGCACAAAGGCTCTACCAGGCCTCGGTACCCTCTGAACGGCGACCGAGCCACCACTGTGCCCGACCCGGGCAAAAAAGAAATTCAGCGAGGAGCGAACCGCGTGACCGCCGATATGTCCGTGCCGTCCACTGCGTTGCTGACCGGGGCAGACCGGGACGGATCCAACTACACCGCGCGGCACCTGCTCGTTCTCGAGGGGCTGGAGGCCGTCCGCAAACGGCCGGGCATGTACATCGGCTCGACCGACAGCCGCGGCCTGCTGCACTGCCTCTGGGAGATCATCGACAACTCCGTCGACGAGGCCCTGGGCGGCTACTGCGACCGGATCGACGTGATCCTCCACGACGACGGGTCCGTGGAGGTGCGCGACAACGGCCGCGGCATCCCCGTGGACGTCGAGCCCAAGACGGGGCTCTCCGGCGTCGAGGTCGTCATGACCAAGCTGCACGCCGGCGGCAAGTTCGGCGGCGGGTCGTACGCGGCCTCCGGCGGTCTGCACGGCGTCGGCGCCTCGGTGGTCAACGCGCTCTCCGCCCGCCTGGACGTCGAGGTCGACCGGAACAGCCGGACCCACTCGATCAGCTTCCGCCGCGGCGTGCCCGGCATCTTCACCGAGTCCGGCCCCGACGCCCCCTTCGACCCCGCCAACGGCCTCCTCAAGGGCAAGAAGGTGCCCAAGGCCCGCACCGGCACCCGTGTCCGCTACTGGGCGGACCGCCAGATCTTCCTCAAGGACGCCAAGCTCTCCCTGGAGACCCTCTACGGGCGCGCCCGGCAGACCGCGTTCCTCGTGCCGGGCCTGACCCTGGTCGTCCGGGACGAGCGCGACCTCGACGGCACCGGCCCCACCGAGGAGACCTTCCGCTACGACGGCGGCATCAGCGAGTTCTGCGAGTACCTCGCCCAGGACAAGGCCGTCTGCGACGTGCTGCGGCTCACCGGGCAGGGCACCTTCAAGGAGACCGTGCCGGTCCTCGACGACCGCGGCCACATGACGCCGACCGAGGTCACCCGCGAGCTGGGTGTCGACATCGCCCTGCGCTGGGGCACCGGCTACGACACGAACGTGAAGTCGTTCGTCAACATCATCGCCACCCCCAAGGGCGGCACGCACGTGGCCGGATTCGAGCGCTCGCTGACCAAGACGGTCAACGAGGTGCTGCGCTCCTCGAAGCTGCTGCGGGTCGCCGAGGACGACGTCGTCAAGGACGACGCCATGGAGGGCCTCACGGCCGTGGTGACCGTCCGGCTAGCCGAGCCGCAGTTCGAAGGCCAGACCAAGGAGGTCCTCGGCACCTCGGCGGCCTCCCGGATCGTGGCCAATGTGGTCGCCAAGGAGCTCAAGGCGTTCCTGGCCTCCACCAAGCGCGACGCCAAGCAGCAGGCGCGGGCGGTGCTGGAGAAGGTCGTCGCCGCGGCCCGTACGCGCATCGCCGCCCGGCAGCACAAGGAGGCCCAGCGGCGGAAGACCGCCCTGGAGTCCTCCTCGCTGCCCGCCAAGCTCGCCGACTGCCGCAGCGACGACGTCGGCCGCAGCGAGCTGTTCATCGTCGAGGGCGACTCCGCGCTCGGCACGGCGAAGCTGGCACGGAACTCCGAATTCCAGGCGCTGCTGCCGATCCGCGGCAAGATCCTCAATGTGCAGAAGTCGTCGGTCTCCGACATGCTCAAGAACGCCGAGTGCGGCTCGATCATCCAGGTCATAGGAGCGGGGTCCGGCCGGACCTTCGACATCGACGCCGCCCGGTACGGCAAGGTCATCTTCCTCGCCGACGCCGATGTGGACGGCGCGCACATCCGCTGTCTGCTGCTGACCCTCTTCCAGCGCTACATGCGGCCCATGGTCGAGGAGGGGCGCGTCTTCTCGGCCGTGCCCCCGTTGCACCGGGTCGAGCTCACCCGCCCCAAGAAGGGGCAGGACAAGTACATCTACACCTACTCCGACAGCGAACTGCGGCAGACGCTGCTGGAGCTGGAGCGCAAGAACATCCCCTACAAGGACGGCATCCAGCGCTACAAGGGCCTCGGCGAGATGGACGCCGACCAGCTCGCGGAGACCACGATGGACCCGCGCCACCGCACCCTGCGGCGGATCAACATCAGCGACCTGGAGGCGGCCGAGCGCGCCTTCGACCTGCTGATGGGCAACGAGGTCGCGCCGCGCAAGGAGTTCATCACCAACTCGGCGGCGACGCTCGACCGCTCGCGCATCGACGCCTGACCCCCGGGCCGGGCGGGACCCCTCCCGCCCGGCCCGCCCGGGCTCAGCCCGCCGCCCACGCGTAACGGTGTTCCGGGCGGCCCGTCTCGCCGTACCGGAGCGTGAGGCTGAGCCTGCCGGACTCCTCCAGCCGCTTGAGGTAGCGCTGCGCGGTCGAGCGGCTGAGCCCCGACCGCGCAGCGACCTCGTGCGCCGACAACGGTCGCGCCGCGTCCGACAGCACCCGGCGGATCAGCTCGGCGGTCGGCGCCGAGTGCCCCTTGGGCAGTGGAGTGGTGGTCACCGCCGTCCGCAGTGTGCCGAAGATCCGGTCGACCTGGTCCTGGCCCGCCTCGTCCGCGTCGTCGAGGGTGCGGCGCAACTGCGCGTACGCCTCCAGCTTCACCCGCAGCCCCGGGAAGGTGAACGGCTTGACGAGGTACTGGAGCGCGCCGTAACACATCGCCGCCTGTACGGTCGCGATGTCACGCGAGGCCGTCACCATGATCACGTCGATCAGGTGGCCGTGCTGCCGGATGCGGCGGACCAGCGACAGCCCCGTCTCGTCGGGCAGGAAGTGGTCCAGCAGCACCAGGTCGATGCCGCCCCGCTCCAGGACGGCCATGGCCTGCGCCGCGTTGTGGGCCTTGGCGCCGACGTGGAAGCCGGGAACCCGCCCGACGTACGCGGCGTTGATCTCGGCGACACGGAAGTCGTCGTCCACGACCAGGACCTCGATCATCTCTTCACCCCTTCGAGTGAGCGCAGTGCTTCGGGCAGTTCCACGGTGAACACGGCGCCACCCCCTTCCTGTTCACCGGCTCGCGCAGAGCCGCCGTATCGTTCCGCCAGCCGTCGTACGAGCGAGAGTCCGAGCCCCCTGCGGCGGTGCGGGGGCGATTCCTTGGTCGTCCAGCCGTCCGTGAACACCAGCTCGCCGGCCGCTGCCGGGACACCCGGGCCGTTGTCCGAGACCCGCAGGGTCAGCGCGGAGCCGCTCGCCCGCAGCTCCACTTCCACCCACGGGCCGTCGTCGCGCCCCGCCCGCGCCGGGCCGGCCGCCGCGTCCAGGGCGTTGTCCACGAGATTGCCGAGCACCGTCACCAGGTCGCGCGGGTCCACCACGCGGTCGGGCAGCCATGTCCCCGCGCTCACCCGCAGCGCCACCCCGCGCTCCGCCGCGACGGCGCTCTTGCCCACCAGCAGCGCGCTGACCAGGGGGTCGCGCACCCGCTCGGTGACCTGCTCGGCGGTGGCCCGGTGCGCGCCCGACACCTCCGCCACGAAGTCGGCGGCCTCTTCGTGCAGCCCCAGTTCCAGCAGCCCCATGAGGGTGTGCAGCCGATTGGCGTGCTCGTGATCCTGCGCGCGCAGGGCGTCCGTCAGGCCCCGGGTGCCGTCCAACTCCCTGCGCAGCTGTTCCAGTTCGGTGCGGTCGCGCAGCGTCGCCACCGTGCCGCCGTCGCTGGTCTCCATCCGGTTGGCGACCAGTACCCGGCCGCCTTGGACGGTGAGCAGGTCCGTACCCCGCACGCGCCCCGCCAGGACGTCGGTGGTCCGGCCGGGGGGTAACACGTCGTCCAGCGGCCGCCCGATGGCCTGCGGACCGAGCCCCAGGAGCCGCTGCGCCTCGTCGTTGACGAGCCGGACCCGGCCGCGCCGGTCCAGGGCGACCACGCCCTCGCGGATGGCGTGCAGGATGGCCTCACGTTCGTTCAGGAGGGCGGATATCTCGGTGAGTTCGATGCCGTGGGTGCGCTTGCGCAGTCGCCGGGAGACCGCGACGGCGGCCAGCGCGCCGGCCGCCAGCGCGGCCCCCGCGTACAGCAGGATCCCCGGCACGGCGCGTAGCAGCAGCGCGTGCACGTTGTCGTCGTCGATGCCGACCGAGACGGCGCCGACGACGGCGCCTTCGGTGTCGCGCAGCGGGACCTTGCCCCGGGCGGAGCGGCCGAGGGTGCCCTCGCCCATGCCCATCCAGTCGTGGCCGCTCAGCGCCCGTCCCGGATCGGTGCTGACGTGCTCGCCGATGCGGGAGGGGGTGGTGTGGGAGTAGCGGATGCCCTGGGTGTCGATCACCACGACGTAGCTGGCGCCGGTGGCCAGCCGGATGCGCTCGGCGTCGGCCTGCACCGGGCCGTCGGCGCTGGGCCGGCCGGCGAGCAGGTGGTGGGCGAGGCCGGGCTGGGCGGCGGTGGCCTGGGCGATGGCCAGCGCGCGGCGTTCGGCCTGCTCGTCCAACTGGGTGCCGAGCGGGGCGAGGAAGAGCCCGGCGGCGAGCCCGGTGACACCGGTGATGATCAGGAGGTGGACGAGCAGGACCTGCGCGAAGACGCGGCGGGGCCACCGGGGGCGCATGTGTGTCCCTTTCGTGTCGTCACCCGCCCAGTTCGGAGCAGGAAGCTCCGGTTCAGCGGCTTTCCGTTCCTGCGGCGTCAACCGAACGTAGCGGGACCGTGTTCCCCCGACCGGTTCCGTAGCGCATTCGTTGTTCTATCGCGAGCAAAACGAGCAGAACAGGGTTTGTGCACTCAAGCCGCACAGCGCTCACAAGGCTGTCTGGGTGTCATGCGCCACATCTAGCCTCCAGCACCGGCCGCCGCCCACGCACAGCGGGGCCGAAAGAGCCGGGCAAGAGGAGATACAAGGATGACGAGCAGCGGCAGGAACGGCGCCACCCCGCCGGGCGGCGGCACCCCGGCGATCGAACTGCGCGGGGCGAGCAAGATCTTCCGGACGCCCTCGGGCAGGGAGCACACGGCCGTACGCGACCTCGATCTGACCGTGCGGCAGGGCGAGTTCGTGGCGGTCGTGGGCCCCACCGGATGCGGGAAGTCCACCACGCTCACCCTGGTCAGTGGCCTGGAGGAGCCCACCGAGGGCGAGGTGCTGGTCGGCGGTGAGCCCGTGACCGGCATCCGGCCGGAGGTCGGCTTCGTCTTCCAGCAGGACGCGGTCTTTCCCTGGCGCACGGTCCTGTCGAACGTGATGGCCGGCCCGCGCTTCCGCGGCGCGCCCAAGGCGCAGGCCCGGGAACGGGCCCGTGACTGGCTCGGCCGGGTGGGGCTCGCGGCGTTCGAGGACCGCTATCCGCACCAGCTCTCCGGCGGCCAGCGCAAGCGGGTCGCGCTCGCCCAGACCTTGGTGGGCGACCCCGCGATCCTCCTGATGGACGAGCCGTTCTCGGCCCTCGACGTGCAGACCCGCGCGCTGATGTCCGACGAACTCCTGGAGCTGTGGGGCGCCTCCCGCGCGGACGGGGCGGCTGCCTCCGTCGTCTTCGTCACCCACGACCTGGAGGAGGCCATCGCGCTCGCCGACAAGGTCGTGGTGATGACCGCGGGACCGGCCACCGTCAAGGAGGTCTTCCCCATCCCGCTGCCACGCCCGCGCAAGGTCGAATCGGTGCGCCTGGAGGCGGAGTTCCTGAGCATCTACCGCGAGATCTGGGCCTCCCTCGGTGAAGAGGTCCGCATCACCCGTGAGAGGGGTGCCTCCCGTGTCGCTTGAGTCGGCCGAGTCCGTCGGAGCCCCCCTCGCGCTGAAGAGCGCCACAGGTCGTACACAGGCCAGGGCGCGGGCCGCGCGCCGGCACAGGCTGCTGGTGTACGCCGTGCGGGTGCTGCTGCTCGCCGTGGTGCTGGTGGCCTGGGAGACGCTGTCCCGTACCGAGGTCATCGATCCGTTCAACTTCTCGATGCCGTCGAAGATCTGGGACCAGATCGCCCAGTGGACGCTGCACGGCACCGCGCAGGGCTCGCTCGGCGAGCAGATCTGGTACACCCTCCACGAGGCCCTGCTCGGCTGGGTCATCGGGGTGACCGGCGGGGTGGCGCTCGGCATCGTGCTCGGCCGGGTCCGCTTCCTGGCCGAGGTCCTCGGCCCGTACATCAAGGTGCTCAACGCGCTGCCGCGGATCGTCCTCGCGCCGATCTTCCTGATCTGGTTCGGCCTCGGGCCCACCTCCAAGATCGCCTCCGCCGTGGTGCTGGTCTTCTTCCCCGTCTTCTTCAACGCCTTCCAGGGCGCGCGGGAGGTGGACCGCGGCCTCGTCGCCAACGCCCGCATCCTGGGCGCGAGCAACCGCCGGGTGACGCTCCAGGTCGTCATCCCGTCCGCGACCTCCTGGATCTTCACCAGCCTGCACGTGAGCTTCGGCTTCGCGCTGATCGGCGCGATCGTCGGCGAGTACCTCGGCGCGGAAAAGGGCATCGGCCTCCTGGTCTCCGCCTCCCAGGGCAGCTTGAACTCGGCGGGCGTGTACGCCGCCATGGTGATCCTCGCCGTCGTCGCGCTCCTCGCCGAGGCGCTGCTGACCTTCGCCGAGAAGCGGCTCTTCCGCTGGAAGCCGGCCGATTCGGGCGCGCGCTGACGCGAGCCCCTCGAACGAACTCCCCCTCCGCTCGATCGAACGACCCCCCATGCGTTCCGACTTGTTCCGTCCACGCGTCACGACTTGTAAGGAACAGCAGATGTCATCGTTCGGAAAGCTCGCCAAGCTCGGCGCGGCGACCGTCGCGGGGTCCTTGTGCCTCCTCGCCCTCGCCGGATGTGCCGACGAATCGTCGTCGAACAGTACGAACAAGGCCTTCGAAGCGGCCAAGGGCGACACCGTCAAGATCATGGTCGGTGGCCTGGACAAGGTCATCTACATGCCGGCCGTGCTCACCCAGCGGCTCGGCTACTTCCAGGAGGAGGGCATCTCGGTCAAGCTCCTGAGCGAGCCCGCCGGGGTGCAGGCCACCACCTCGCTCGTCTCCGGAGAGGTACAAGGCGTCGTCGGCTTCTACGACCACACCCTCGACCTCCAGGTCAAGGGCAAGCAGGTGGAGTCCGTGGTCCAACTCGCCCAGACGCCGGGAGAGGTGGAGATCGTCTCCAAGAAGGCCGCGTCCGACATCGCCTCGCCCAAGGACTTCAAGGGCAAGAAGCTGGGGGTCACCGGGCTCGGCTCGTCCACCGACTTCCTGACGAAATACCTGGCGGTGAAGAACGGCGTCGACGTCAGCCAGTTCACACCGGTCGCCGTCGGCGCCGGTCAGACGTTCATCGCCGCGCTCCAGCAGGGCTCCATCGACGGCGGCATGACCACCGACCCGACCGTCGCGCAGATCCTCGCCAAGGACGCGGGCAAGATCCTCGTCGACATGCGCACCCCCGAGGGCTCCCGGGCGGCGCTCGGCGGGCTCTACCCCGCGTCGAGCCTCTATATGAACACCGGTTGGGTGAACGACCACAAGGAGGAGGTGCAGAAGCTCGCCAACGCCTTTGTGAAGACCCTCAAGTGGATGTCCACGCACACCCCCGAGGAGATCGCCGCCAAGATGCCCGACGACTACGCCAAGGGCAACCGGAAGCTCTACACCGAGGCGGTCAGGAACACCCTGCCGATGTTCACCAAGGACGGCGTCATGCCGCCCGACGGACCCAAGACCGTCCACGAGGTCCTGAAGTCCTTCAACCCCAACCTCAAGAACGCCAAGATCGATCTGGCGAAGACCTACACCACGGAGTTCGTCAAGGAAGCGGGGTGACGGACACGACGTCCATCCGCGCGGGGGTGGCGGGCACCCTGCCGCAGCTCTCCGGGCGGGCCGGCTCGGCGGCGCCCTGAGCGACCGCGACCCGCCAGGCGCGGCCGTCGGCGTGGGTGACGGTCACGGACCACAGGGGCGCCGCGCCCTCGGTCCGCGGCACGTCCAGGGCGTCCGCGCCCTCCTCGCCCGTCAGCTCGCGCACGGCCAGCTCCGCGGCCTGCGCGGGGCGTTCCCAGGCCGAGCGGCCGCGGCAGTTCTCCGTGACGACGCGGCCGTGCCGGACCGCCTCCAGGACGTCCTTGACGCCGTGCGCGGTGACCCGCCCGTACGCGTAGCCATAGGGCAGCACGAAGAGGGTCGGCGAGAAGCGGTGGCCACCGATGTGGGTGACCTCCCAGACATCGGTGCCGCCCGCCGAGGCCAGCTCCGCCGCCAGCGGGCGACCCAGCAGGGCGCAGCAGCGGTCGCGCTTGCCATTGGTGCAGACGAACACCAGGGGCTCGCCCTCGTGCGGCTCCCACAGGCCGCCGTGCTCGCCCGCGCCGAGCGCGGCGAGGTCCAGCGCCGTCAGCGCGGCGGGGTCGGCGATGTCGGCCGTACGGATCCAGGAGCGGCCCGGCGCGGTGTGGGCGGCGAATACGCGCTGGGTGGTGGGCCGGTGGCAGTCCGCGTGCCGGCCGGGACGCCGGATCAGCGCGATCCGTACGCCCGTGCCCTCGGCGGCCGCCTCCAGCGCCCGGCCGACGGCGGGGTCGAGGTGGCTGGCGGTGAGGGCGTCCGTGCCCCACGGCCCGGGCTGCTCGATCAGCAGCCACGTCCGCGCGGTGGCGGCGGTGGCGGCCAGCGGCTCGGACAGTCGGCGGGAGGCAGTCGCACACGTGCTCACGAAGGTAAGCCTAACCTGCCTCGCGTGGGATCGTCCGTGCGGGCCGTCAGGGGGACGCGGACCGGCCACACCGGCCCGTCCGGCCGTCCGGCTCGCCCAATATCCTGGGGCGGGCGGGCGACCTTACGATCATCCGCCCGCCGCAGCCGGTACCCGCTGCGTCCGAACGAGTGAGGGAGGCGCCCCCTTGGCGAAGCGACAGATCCCGGTCATCGTGCTCGCGGGCTTCCTGGGCTCCGGCAAGACCACCCTGCTCAACCACCTGCTGAGCAGGAGCGAGGGCAGCCGGATCGGCGTGGTCGTCAACGATTTCGGCAGCATCGAGATCGATGCGATGAGCGTGGCCGGGCAGGTCGACTCGATGGTCTCGCTGGGCAACGGATGCCTGTGCTGCGCCGTCGACACCAGCGAGCTGGACGGGTTCCTCGACCGGCTCGCCCGCCCCACGGCCCGCATCGACGTCATCGTCGTCGAGGCCAGCGGGCTCGCCGAGCCCCAGGAACTCATCCGCATGATCCTCGCCAGCGACAACGCGGGCATCGTGTACGGCGGACTGGTCGAGGTGGTGGACGCGGCGGAGTTCTCCCGTACGCGCGCCAGGCACCCGGAGATCGACCGGCATCTGGCCATCGCCGACCTCGTGGTCCTCAACAAGTCGGACCGGGTGGGGGAGGAGGAGCGCCGCGCCCTCCGGGAGGAGCTCGCGCGGCTCGGCCCCGGCACGCCCGTCGTCGAGGCGTCGTACGGGCGTGTCGACCCGGAGCTGCTCTTCGACCGCAAGCCGCGCGAGGACCGGGCGGAGGCGATACGGCAGCTGTCCTTCGAGGACCTCGTCCGGGAAGAGGAGGGGGACGGCTGTCACGAGGGTCATCTCCACGCCGCCTACGACAGCGTCGCCTTCACCTCGGCGGAGCCCATGGATCCGCGCAGGCTGATGGAGTACCTCGACAACCGGCCCGAGGGCCTCTACCGCATCAAGGGCTTCGTCCACTTCGGCGCGGCCGGGCACCGGCGGAAGCGGTACGCGGTGCACGCGGTGGGCGACTTCCTGCGCTTCTATCCGGCCCCTGGGACGCGGGAGCGGCTGACGGAGCTGGTGCTGATCGGGACGGGCATCGACACCGACGCCCTGCGGGCGGGACTCGATGCCTGCCGGCACATTTCGCCGGAGGACGTCGAGGAGCACGGCATGTGGGGGGTCCTGCGGTACGCGCAGGCTTGACGCCGGTGGACGGGGCGCCCCTTCGGGCGTGCCCTCAAACGCCGGACGGGCTGGATCTCGCCCGCCCGGCGTCCCGCGAAGAGCCTTATACCGGTCCCGCGACCGCCGCCACCGCCTTCGCCAGCGGCGTGCCGGAGCCGTCGCGGCGCGGGTCGGGGTCCGGGAGCTCGGCGGGGGAGCCGTTCGCGGTGGCGGCGCGGGCCGGAGCGGCGCCCGCCCAGGCCAGGACCAGGCAGTCCTCGCCCTTCAGGAAGCGCTGACAGCGCACGCCACCCGTCGCCCGGCCCTTGCGCGGATACTGGTCGAACGGCGTCAGCTTCGCCGTCGTCTCCGTGGCGCCCAGCAGCGTGCCGGCCGCGCCCGCGACCGTGAAGACCACGGCGTCCGCCGCCGGGTCGATGGCGGTGAAGGACAGCACCTTCGCGCCGGAGGAGAGCTTGATGCCCGCCATGCCGCCCGCCGGACGGCCCTGCGGCCGCACCTGCCCCGCCGGATAGCGCAGCAGCTGCGCGTCGTCGGTGATGAAGACGAGGTCCTCCTCGCCGGTGCGCAGCTCGACCGCGCCGACGATGCGGTCGCCGTCCTTGAGGGTGATGACCTCCAGCTCGTCCTTGTTCGCCGGATAGTCGGGGACCACGCGCTTGACGACGCCCTGCTCCGTACCGATGGCGAGACCCGGTGAGGACTCGTCGAGGGTGGTGAGGCAGATCACGCTCTCGCCGTCCTCCAGGGACAGGAACTCCGAGATCGGGGCGCCGCCCGCCAGGCTGGGCGCCGCCGCCGTCTCCGGCAGCTGTGGCAGGTCGATCACCCGCAGCCGCAGCAGTCGCCCGGACGAGGTCACCGCGCCGACCTCGCCGAGCGCCGTCGCGGGCACCGCCGAGACGATGGCGTCGTGCCTGACGCGCTTGGCCTCGCCCGAGCCCGGCGGGAACGGCTCGCCCGTGGCCGTACGGGCCAGCAGCCCGGTGGAGGCGAGCAGCACCCGGCACGGGTCGTCCGCGACCTGCAGCGGCACCGCCGACGCCGGCGCGCCCGCCGACTCCAGCAGCACCGTCCGCCGGTCGGTGCCGAACTTCTTCGCCACCTCGGCCAATTCGCCCGAGACCAGCTTGCGCAGCTCGGTGTCGGAGTCGAGGATCCGGGTCAGCTCCTCGATCTCGCGGTTGAGCTTGTCGCGCTCCGACTCCAGCTCGATGCGGTCGAACTTCGTCAGGCGGCGCAGCGGGGTGTCGAGGATGTACTGCGTCTGCACCTCGGAGAGGGAGAAGCGCGCGATCAGGGACTCCTTGGCCTGCGCGGCGTTCTCACTCGATCGAATGATTCTGATGACCTCGTCGATGTCGACGAGCGCCACCAGCAGGCCCTCGACCAGGTGCAGCCGGTCGCGCCGCTTGCCGCGCCGGAACTCGCTGCGCCGGCGCACGACCTCGAAGCGGTGGTCGACATAGACCTCCAGCAGCTCCTTGAGGCCGAGCGTCAGCGGCTGCCCGTCCACCAGGGCCACGTTGTTGATGCCGAAGGACTCCTCCATCGGCGTCAGCTTGTAGAGCTGCTCCAGGACGGCCTCGGGGTTGAAGCCGTTCTTGATCTCGATGACGAGCCGCAGGCCGTGCGAGCGGTCGGTGAGGTCCTTGACGTCGGCGATGCCCTGGAGCTTCTTGGAACCGACCAGGTCCTTGATCTTGGAGATCACCTTCTCCGGGCCGACCGAATACGGCAGCTCCGTCACGACGAGGCCCTTACGGCGGGCCGTCACGCTCTCCACCGCGACCGTGGCACGGATCTTGAACGTGCCCCGACCGGTCTCATAGGCGTCGCGGACGCCGCCGAGCCCCACGATGCGGCCGCCCGTGGGCAGGTCCGGACCCGGGATGTACCGCATCAGGGTGTCGAGGTCGGCGCCCGGGTGCTTGATCAGGTGGCGGGCGGCGGCGATGACCTCGCCGAGGTTGTGCGGCGGCATGTTCGTCGCCATGCCGACGGCGATGCCCGACGCGCCGTTCACCAGCAGATTGGGGTACGCCGCCGGGAGCGCGACCGGCTCCTGCTCGCTGCCGTCGTAGTTCGGCGAGAAATCGACGGTGTCCTCGTCGATCGACTCGGTCATCAGCGACGTCGCCGACGCCATCCGGGCTTCGGTGTAGCGCATGGCCGCGGGCGGGTCGTCATTGCCCAGCGAGCCGAAGTTGCCGTGGCCGTCGACGAGCGGCACCCGCATCGAGAACGGCTGGGCCAGGCGCACCATGGCGTCGTAGATGGAGGCGTCACCGTGCGGGTGCAGCTTGCCCATCACCTCGCCGACCACGCGGGCGCACTTCACATAGCCGCGCTCGGGCCGCAGGCCCATCTCGTTCATCTGGAAGAGAATGCGGCGCTGGACGGGCTTGAGACCGTCCCGGGCGTCGGGCAGGGCGCGGGAGTAGATGACCGAGTAGGCGTACTCGAGGAAGGAGCCCTGCATCTCGTCGACGACGTCGATGTCGAGGATGCGCTCCTCGAAGTTCTCCGGCGGCGGGGTCTTCGTGCTGCGGCGGGCCATCGCGGCTGCGGCTCCTTCGATCGATTGCCGAGGCAGGGATCTGACGCCGACCATTGTGGACCGCCCCACTGACATCGCCGACCGCGACCCGTCCGTAAGGGCGCTCCGTCCGGGAACTTCGCCAGATGTCAGCGCGCTTGCATACAGTGACAGCACTGTTCATCACGCGAGTCATCGCGCACCGTCGCGAGATTTCAAGCGATCGAAGGGACGTACATGCCCATGGGTCACACGGCCACGCAACAGGCCGGTTCCGGCGGCCTCACAGCGACCGAGCACCGGCTGGCCAACGGCCTGCGGGTGGTGCTCTCCGAAGACCATCTGACCCCGGTCGCCGCCGTCTGCCTCTGGTACGACGTCGGCTCGCGCCACGAGGTCAAGGGCCGCACCGGCCTGGCCCACCTCTTCGAGCACCTTATGTTCCAGGGCTCGGCCCAGGTCAAGGGCAATGGCCACTTCGAGCTGGTGCAGGGCGCCGGCGGTTCGCTCAACGGCACGACCAGCTTCGAGCGCACCAACTACTTCGAGACCATGCCGGCCCACCAGCTGGAGCTGGCCCTGTGGCTCGAGGCCGACCGGATGGGCTCGCTGCTGACCGCCCTCGACGAGGAGTCGATGGAGAACCAGCGGGACGTCGTCAAGAACGAGCGCCGCCAGCGGTACGACAATGTGCCCTACGGCACGGCCTTCGAGAAGCTGACGGCCATGGCCTACCCCGACGGCCACCCCTACCACCACACGCCGATCGGCTCCATGGCCGACCTGGACGCCGCCTCCCTGGAGGACGCGCGCGAGTTCTTCCGCACGTACTACGCGCCGGGCAACGCCGTTCTCTCGGTCGTCGGTGACATCGACCCCGAGCAGACCCTCGCCTGGATCGAGAAGTACTTCGGCTCGATCCCGGCGCACGACGCCAAGCAGCCGCCGCGTGACGGCGCCCTCCCCGACGTCATGGGGCGGGAACTGCGCGAGGTGCTGCACGAGGACGTCCCCTCGCGCGCCCTGATGGCCGCCTACCGCCTGCCCCACGACGGCACCCGTGAGGCCGACGCCGCCGACCTCGCCCTGACCGTCCTCGGCGGCGGCGAGTCCTCCCGGCTGCACAACCGCCTCGTCCGCCACGACCGCACCGCCGTCGCCGCCGGCTTCGGACTGCTGCGGCTCGCCGGCGCGCCCTCCCTCGGCTGGCTGGACGTCAAGGCGTCCGGTGGCGCCGAGATGACCGACATCGAGACGGCCGTCGACGAGGAGCTGGCCCGCTTCGCCGCCGAGGGGCCGACCCCGGAGGAGATGGAGCGCGCCCAGGCCCAGCTGGAGCGCGAGTGGCTCGACCGGCTCGCCACCGTCAGCGGCCGCGCCGACGAACTGTGCCGCTTCGCCGTCCTCTTCGGCGACCCGCAGCTCGCCCTGACCGCCGTACAGCGCGCCCTGGACATCACCCCGGAGGAGGTGCAGACCGTCGCCAAGGCCCGGCTGCACCCCGGCAACCGCGCCGTGCTGGTGTACGAGCCCACCGGCCCGGAAGCCCCCGAGGCCGCCGAAGACGCCGAGAACGCCGAGCACGCCGAGAACGAGGAGGCGGCCAAGTGAGCGACGCCCTGGCCACCATGAGCTTCCACCCGCAGCCGCAGGCCGGCGAGCCCACCCCGTGGGCCTTCCCCGCCCCCGAGCGCGGCGCGCTGCCCAACGGCCTGACCGTGCTGCGCTGCCACCGCCCCGGCCAGCAGATCATCGCCGTCGAGGTCAACCTCGCCGCGCCCCTGGAGGCCGAGCCCGCCGGCCTCGAGGGCGTCGCCACGATCATGGCGCGCGCCTTCTCCGAGGGCACCGACAAGCACACCGCCGAGGAGTTCACCGCCGAGCTGGAGCGCTGCGGCGCCACCTTCGACGCACACGCCGACCACCCCGGCGTCCGCGTCTCCCTGGAGGTCCCGGCCTCCCGGCTCGCCAAGGCCCTCGGCCTGCTCGCCGACGCCCTGCGTGCCCCCGCCTTCCCCGACGGCGAGGTCGAGCGGCTGGTGCGCAACCGCCTGGACGAGATCCCGCACGAGCTGGCCAACCCCTCCCGCCGGGCGGCCATGGCCCTCTCGGCGGAGCTCTTCCCGGCCGACTCGCGGATGTCCCGCCCCCGCCAGGGCACCGAGGAGAGCGTCGAGCGCGTCGACGCGGCCTCCGTACGGGCCTTCTACGAGGCCCATGTACGGCCCGCCACCACGACCGCCGTGGTCGTCGGCGACTTCACCGGCCTCGACCTCGACGAGGCCCTGGCCGACACCCTCGGCGCCTGGACCGGTTCCACCGCCGAGCCCCGGCCCGTACCGCCCATCACGGCGGACGACACCGGCCGTGTGGTGATCGTGGACCGCCCCGGCGCGGTCCAGACCCAGCTGCTCCTCGGCCGCATCGGCGCCGACCGGCACGACCGGGTCTGGCCCGCCCAGGTGCTCGGCACCTACTGCCTCGGCGGCACCCTCACCTCCCGCCTGGACCGCGTCCTGCGCGAGGAGAAGGGCTATACGTACGGCGTGCGCGCCTTCGGTCAGGTGCTGCGTTCCGCGCCCGACGGCACCGGCGCGGCGATGCTCGCCATCAGCGGCTCGGTCGACACCGCCTCCACCGGCCCGGCACTTGACGACCTGTGGACCGTCCTGCGCACCCTCGCGGCCGAGGGCCTGACCGACGCCGAGCGCGACGTCGCCGTGCAGAACCTCGTCGGCGTCGCACCGCTCAAGTACGAGACGGCGGCGGCCGTCGCGGGGACGCTCGCCGACCAGGTCGAGCAGCACCTGCGGGACGACTTCCAGGCGCGGCTGTACGAACGCCTCGCGGAGACCGGCACGGTGGAGGCCACGGCCGCCGCGGTCAACGCCTTCCCGGTCGACCGGCTCGTGACGGTCCTCGTCGGTGACGCCGCGCAGATCGCGGACCCCGTCAGGGCGCTGGGCATCGGTGAAGTGACGGTGATCACCGGCTGACGCCCGGTCAGAAGCCAGGGAGGCGCGCGAGGTCGGTGAGGCCCGCGCGCCTCCTTTATGTCCGATTTAGTGGAGTGGTTGCACGTCTGAGCTGTGGCGTACGACACAAAACGTGAGTTCTGTTTGCCGTTCGAAACTGGCGGCGTCTAGCGTCAGGGCGGTTGTCCGTCAGATGTGAGTCGCATCCGCGGCCCCGGACAACCATCGCCGAATCCCCGTACGGCGCGAGCCAGGGGAACCGGGGACCCACATGTCCCCTGGGGTGAATCGGTTCCCTTTCCGGAGGGAACCGTAGGAGACCTTCCTGCTCCGAACCCGTCAGCTAACCCGGTAGGCGAGAAGGAAGGAAAGGAATAGCCGTACCTATGGCGTTCACTCGTGCCACCGGGAAGCACCGTCGTCCGAGCCGTGCCGTTCGCACCGGCGCGAACATCGCGGGCATAGCCACCCTGACGGCCACCGGTGTCGTCGCCGGCTTCGCCGCCCCCGCCCTCGCCGCGACCGACGACGCCCCGCACACCGAGGACACCGGCCTCACCCAGGCCCTCGTCATCGGTGAGGACACCGGCCACCGCGTCGGTGAGCAGGCCGAGATCCAGCGCAGCTCCGCGGACGAGACCAACGTCCGCCTCCACGCCGAGGCCGAGGCCAAGAAGCACGCCGCCGAGGTCAAGAAGGTCGCGGACGAGGCCGAGCGCAAGGCCGAGGCCGAGCGCAAGGAGGCCGAGCGCGTCGCCCGCGAGCAGGAGCGCAAGAAGCTCAACGCCTACGTCTCGCCGATCGAGGGCTCGTACGTCTCCACCTCCTACAAGGCCTCCAGCGGCCTGTGGTCCTCCGGCAGCCACACCGGTGTGGACTTCCACGCCGAGTCCGGCACCTCGGTCCACGCCGTGGGCGCCGGCACCGTCGTCGAGGCCGGCTGGGGCGGCGCGTACGGCAACAACGTCGTCATCCGGCACAACGACGGCACCTACACGCAGTACGGCCACCTGTCGTCCATCGGCGTCTCCGCCGGCCAGACTGTCACGCCCGGCCAGGAGATCGGCATCTCCGGCGCCACCGGCAACGTCACCGGCCCGCACCTGCACTTCGAGGCCCGTACCGGCCCCTCGTACGGCTCCGACATCGACCCGGTGGAGTACCTCCGCTCGCACGGCGTCGGCATCTGACCCGACGCCCCGAGGAACCGCCTCCCGAAGGCCCCGGCCCTGGCCGGGGCCTTCGTGTTGGCCAAAACATATCCACGGAATCCCCGGCCCCATCGGAATTTGCGGACGACTGCAATAGAGTCGCTGAGCAGGCGTCAATTAAGCCGCGTTCAGCGGGGGTCAATGCGGAGGTTCAGCCATGCGGGGCCGTACGTGAACGGCGATGGCAAAACACTGCGGGACGGCGGCCGCATTTCCACGCACGCCGTGTGCACGGCGATCCGTGACGACATCGTCTCCGGCACCTTCCCGCCCGGCAGCAGGCTCACCGAGGAAGTCCTCGCCCGGCGCTACGGCGTCTCCCGCGTGCCCGTGCGCGAGGCGCTGCGCACCCTCGCCTCCGAGGGGTTCGTGACCACGCGCCGCCACGCGGGCGCCTGCGTCGCCGAGCCCACCGAGCAGGAGGCGGCCGATCTGCTGGACGTCCGGGCCCTGCTGGAGCCGCTGGGGGCGGCGCGCGCCGCGCAGCGCCGCACCGAGGCGCATCTGAAGGTGTTGCGCGGGCTGGTCAGGCTCGGCCAGGAGCGCGCCCGGGGCGGGCGGACCAGTGAACTGCGCCCCCTGGACGACTGGTTCGACGAGACCCTCGCCCAGGCGTCCGGCAGCCCCAGCCTCGCGGCGCTCCTCACCCAGCTCCGGCTCAAGATCGCCTGGGTGTACGTGCCGGAGCCGCCCGCGCGGCCCGTGGCGGCGTGGGAGGCGTGCGCGGCGCTCGTCGACGCCGTCGCGCGCGGGGACGCGGAGCGGGCGCGAGCCGTCGCCGCGGCCCGCGCCGACCGCGCGCCCGGCGAATACCGGCTGCGGCGGCCCGCTCCCCGCACGGACCGGGTGCGGAATCCGAAACAAGCCGTAAACACGGCGATCGCACGCACTTAACAATCGGCTGCTATTCCGGGTCGGCGCACTTCCGGGAATTCTCCCGGCGCGCGCCGGAAACCGGTCCGCAAACAGATCGACGGGGCCGCGGCGGCCTCAATCGGCCGCCGCGGCCCCGCCGCGTGCGATTCCGGTGAATCAGACGGTCTCCGGAAGCTCCTCAAGACCCTCGGCGACCAGCTTCGCCAGGCGGTCCAGAGCGGCCTCGGCGCCCTCGGCGTCGGTGGCGAGCACGATCTCCTCGCCACCCTGGGCGCCCAGGCCCAGCACGGCCAGCATGGAAGCGGCGTTCACGGGGTTGCCGTCGGCCTTGGCGATCGTCATGGGGACGCCGGCGGCGGTCGCCGCACGGACGAAGATCGACGCGGGACGAGCGTGCAGGCCCTCGGCCCAGCCGACGTTGACGCGGCGCTCAGCCATGGTGTTGCCCTTCAAGTCGTTAGCAGTTGTCTAGACCAGTGTCCCATAGGGGCGGCAGTGCTCGGGCTGCCCCCACCCTGCCCCGTGCCGACGGCCACCGCGAGCCGCACCGCTGTCAGTGCCCGGCCGTACGCTGGCCTCATGCAGACGCCGTCCGAGCACGCGTACCCGACCCACTGGGAAGCCGACGTCGTGCTGCGCGACGGCGGCACGGCACAGATCCGCCCCATCACGGCCGACGACGCGCGGCGCCTGGTCAGCTTCTACGAACAGGTCTCGGACGAGTCGAAGTACTACCGCTTCTTCGCCCCCTACCCCCGCCTCTCCGACCGGGACGTGCACCGCTTCACCCATCACGACTACGTCGACCGGGTGGGCCTGGCGGCCACGGTCGGCGGCGAGTTCATCGCCACCGTCCGCTACGACCGGATCGACGGCCAGGGCATGCCCGCGTCCGGCCCCGCCGACGAGGCCGAGGTCGCCTTCCTCGTCCAGGACGCCCACCAGGGCCGCGGAGTCGCCTCCGCCCTGCTCGAACACGTCGCGGCCGTCGCGCGCGAGCGCGGCATCCGCCGCTTCGCCGCCGAGGTGCTGCCCGCCAACACCAAAATGATCAAGGTGTTCACGGACGCGGGCTATACGCAGAAGCGCAGCTTCGAGGACGGCGTCGTCCGCCTCGAACTGGACCTGGAGCCCACCGACCGCTCCCTCGCCGTCCAGCGCGCCCGCGAGCAGCGCGCCGAGGCCCGCTCCGTCCACCGCCTCATCGCCCCCGGCTCCGTCGCCGTCATCGGCACCGGCCGCGAGCCCGGCGGCATGGGCCGCGCCGTGCTGCGCAACATCCTGGCGGGCGGCTTCACCGGGCGTACGTACGCGATCAACCGCGCCTTCCGCGAGGGTCCTTCGCGGCTGCTGCCCGAGGGCGTCGCCGCCCATCGGTCGCTGCGCGAGATCCCCGATCCCGTCGACCTCGCCGTCGTGGCCGTCCCCGCCGAGCAGGTGCCGTCCGTCGTCGCCGAGTGCGGCGAGCATGGCGTCCAGGGCCTCGTCGTGCTCTCCGCCGGCTATGCCGAGATCGGCGCCGACGGCCGCGACCGCCAGCGCGAGCTGGTCCGCCAGGCCCGCTCCTACGGCATGCGCCTGATCGGCCCCAACGCCTTCGGGCTGATCAACACCGCCGAGGCCGTCCGGCTCAACGCCTCCCTGTCGCCCGAGCTGCCCGTCGCCGGGCGGCTCGGGCTGTTCAGCCAGTCCGGCGCCATCGGCATCGCCCTGCTGTCCGGGCTGCACCGGCGGGCCGCCGGGCTCGTCGGCGTCTCCACCTTCGTCTCCGCCGGGAACCGCGCCGACGTCTCCGGCAACGACTTCCTGCAGTACTGGCACGACGACCCCGACACCGACGTCGTCATCATGTACCTGGAGTCCATCGGCAACCCCCGCAAGTTCACCCGCCTCGCCCGGCGCACCGCGGCCCGTAAGCCGGTCGTCGTCGTCAAGGGCGCCCGGCACGGCGGCGCCGCCCCCACCGGGCACGCCGTGCCCACCACACGCATCCCCGACGCCACCGTCTCCGACCTGCTGCGGCAGGCGGGCGTCATCCGCGTCGACACCGTCACCGAGCTGGCCGACGCGGGCCTGCTCCTCGCCTCCCAGCCGCTGCCCGCCGGCCCCCGCGTCGCCATCCTGGGCAACTCCGACTCCCTCGCCCTCCTGACCTACGACGCCTGCCTCACCGACGGCCTGCGCCCCCAGCCCCCCTATGACCTCTCGACCGCCGCCGAGCCGGCGGACTTCCGCGCGGCCCTGGTGGATGCCCTCGCGGACGACGAGTGCGACGCCGTCGTCGTCACCGCCATCCCCTGGGTCGGCGAGGCCTCGGCGGCCGATCTCGCGGCGGCCCTGCGCGACGCGGTCGCCTCGTCGCCGGTCGCGAAGCCGGTGACGGTCGTCCACCTGGAGATCCCGGACCTGGCGGAGGCCCTGGCAGCCGACGCGCCCCCGCCGGAGACCGCCATTCCGGACACCTCCGAGCACGTGACCCGGCCGGCCGCCCCCGGCGCCGCACCCGCCCCCGCCATCCGCATCCCCACCTACCCCGCCGCCGAGCGGGCCGTGCGGGCGCTCGCCGAGGCCGTCCGGTACGCGCGCTGGCGACGGCAGGCCGCCGATCCCGGGCGGGTGCCCGAGTACGACGACATCGACGAGGCCGGGGCCGCCGCCGACATCGACGTGCTGCTGGCCGCCCACGGCGCGGTGACGCCCTCGCCCACCGGGCCCCGCGCCGTGACCCTCTCCGCCGCCGACACCCAGCGCCTCCTCGCCCGGTACGGCATCGCCGTGCTGCCCGCCCTCCCCGCGCCCGACCCCGACACCGCCGTGCGCGCCGCGCACCGGCTCGGCTTCCCCGTCGCCCTCAAGCCCACCGCCCCGCACCTGCGCCACCGCGCCGACCTCGGCGGCGTCCGGCTCGACCTCGGCGGCGAGCACGAACTGCGCCGGGCGTACGCCGAATTGACCGATCTCCTCGGCAAGCCCGAGGAGATCCGCCTCGTCGTCCAGTCGATGGCCCCGCGCGGCGTCGACACGGTCGTACGGGCCGCCATCGACCCCGCGGCCGGCGCCGTGCTCTCTTTCGGCCTGGCGGGAGCCCCCTCCCTGCTCCTCGGCGACACCGCGCACCGCCTCGTGCCCGTCACCGACCGCGACGCCGCCGAGCAGATCCGCTCCATCCGCACCGCGCCCCTCCTCTTCGGCTGGCGGGGCACCACCCCCGTGGACACCCACGCCCTCCAGGAGCTGCTGCTGCGCGTCTCCCGGCTGGTGGACGATCACCCCGAGGTCGTGGGCGCCGACCTGGAGCCGGTGATCGTCGCCCCCCAGGGCGTCCACGTCCTCGGCGCCTCCATACGCCTCGCCCCGCCCCCGGCCCGCACCGACCTCGGCCCCCGAAGCCTGCCGGTGGTCTGACCGGCGCCCGCCCGAGGGCCGCGAACACCGCGCGGAGGTCGCCGTCCGCCGCCCAGGTACGCGCGGACGGACCCCGTACGCCCCGTAGGATGGGCGTATGGCGAAGACCGGTACGACGACCCAAGGGCTCCGCGCGGCGATCGAGCGCAGCGGCTACTACCCGGCCCTCGTGGCCGAGGCGGTGGAGGCCGCCGTGGGCGGGGAGCCGGTCGCGTCGTACCTGGTGCACCAGGAGACGACGTTCGACTCCAACGAGGTGCGCCGCCACGTCACCGTCCTCGTCCTGACCGGCAACCGCTTCATCGTCAGCCACACCGACGAGCAGGCCGCCGACGGCACCTCCCCGTCGCCGTACGCCACCACCTCCACCGAGTCGGTCAAGATCGGTCGCATCTCGTCGGTCGTGCTCAGCCGCGTCGTCGCCAACCCCGAGGCGTACACCCCGGGCACCCTGCCCCGCGAGGTCGTCCTCACCATCGGCTGGGGCGCGGTCTCCCGGATCGACCTGGAGCCCGCCGCCTGCGGCGACCCCAACTGCGACGCCGACCACGGCTACACCGGCTCCTCCACCGCCGACGACCTGAGCCTGCGCGTCAGCGAGGCCGGCGACGGCCCGGACACCGTCCGCCAGGCGCTGGCCTTCGCCCAGGCGCTCTCCGAGGCCACCGCCGCGACCGGCCGCTGATGTCCTACCCGCTGACCCCGGGCGCCTCGTCCTGGCACGAACCCGCCCTCCTCGACCCGCGCTCCGCCCCGCTCCCGCGCTACGGCACCGGCTCGCTGGCCGACCTGCTGCCCGCCATCGCGACCGGCATCGGCGTCCCCGGCCTCGGCTCCGGCATGGAGCTGACCCCCGCCGACCGGGTCTGCGTCTTCCTCGTCGACGGGCTCGGCTGGGAGCTGCTGCGCGCCCACCCCGCCGAGGCGCCGTTCCTGCACTCGCTGCTGGCCACGTCGATGAACGGCACCGGCGAACCCATGACGGCGGGCTTCCCCTCCACCACCGCGACCTCCCTCGCCTCGGTCGGCACCGGCCTGCCGCCGGGCGCCCACGGCCTGCCCGGCTACACCGTCGCCGACCCGGCGACCGGCGCGCTGATGAACCAGCTGCGCTGGCGCCCGTGGACCGACCCGCACGCCTGGCAGCCGTACCCCACCGTCTTCCAACTCGCCGACGCGGCGGGCGTGCACACCTGCCAGGTCTCCGCGCCCGACTTCCAGCACACCCCGCTGACGAAGATCGCCCTCAGCGGCGGCACCTTCCACGGCCGCCTCTCCGGCGACGAGCGGATGGACTTCGCCGCCGACCGGCTCGGCGCCGCCGACCGCACGCTCGTCTACACCTACTACAGCGACCTCGACGGCAAGGGCCACCGCTTCGGCGTCGACTCCGACGACTGGCGCGGCCAGCTGATGTACGTCGACCGGCTCGCCCAGCGGCTGGCCGAGCAACTCCCGCCGCGCTCGGTGCTGTACGTCACCGCCGACCACGGCATGATCGACATCCCCTTCGACCCCGAGTCGCGCATCGACTTCGACGAGGACTGGGAGCTGCGCGCCGGCGTCGCCCTCCTCGGCGGCGAGGCCCGCGCCCGCCATGTCTACGCCGTCCCCGGCGCCGCGGCCGACGTGCTGGCCGTGTGGCGCGAGGTGCTGGGCGAGCAGATGTGGGTCGCCGGACGCGACGAGGCCATCGAGGCGGGCTGGTTCGGCCGGCCCGGTGACGGCGTGGACGACAGGGTGTACGGGCGGATCGGCGATGTCGTCGCCGCCGCGCGCGACGACATCGCGATCGTCGCCACCGAGACCGAGCCCAACGAGTCCGCGATGGTCGGACTGCACGGCTCCATGACGCCCGTCGAGCAGCTGGTGCCGCTCCTCGAAGTGCGGTCCTGAACCGCCCCCTTCCCGCCCCCTCGACTCGACGACTCATGAAAGGCATTGGCTTCCCCATGCCCGAGCTGGTGTTCTTCTCCGGAACCATGGACTGCGGAAAGAGCACCCTCGCTCTGCAGATCGAACACAACCGGTCCGCCCGCGGCCTGCAGGGGATGATCTACACCCGGAACGACCGCGCGGGCGAGGGCAAGCTCTCCTCCCGCCTCGGCCTGGTCACCGACTCCGTCGAGGCGGGCGAGGGGTTCGACTTCTACGCGCACATCGTCGCCCACCTCTCCGCGGGCGGCCGCGCCGACTACGTCATCGCCGACGAGGCGCAGTTCCTCGCCCCGGAGCAGGTCGACCAGTTGGCCCGGATCGTCGACGACCTCGACCGCGACGTCTTCGCCTTCGGCATCACCACCGACTTCCGCACCAGGCTCTTCCCCGGCTCCCAGCGCCTGGTCGAGCTCGCCGACCGGATAGAGGTCCTCCAGGTCGAGGCCCTCTGCTGGTGCGGCGCCCGGGCCACGCACAACGCCCGTACGGTCGGCGGACAGATGGTCGTCGAAGGCGCGCAGGTGGTCGTCGGTGACGTCAACCAGCCGGAGACGGTCGTCGGTTACGAGGTGCTGTGCCGACGCCACCACCGCCGCAGGCTGACCTCGGCCGCGGCCCACGCGGCGGCCCTGTCACCCGATGTGCTCCCCGTCGACCCCGCTAACGAGCCGTCCGCAGAAGCGTGAAGACCGCCCCCTCCGGGTCCTCGACCGTGGCCACCGTCCCGGTCGGCCCCTGTCTCGGGGGTTCCACGACCTTTCCGCCGAGCTCGCTCACCCGCCCGGCCGCGGCCTCGACGTCCGCCACCTCGAAGTACGTCATCCAGTGCGGACCCCGCGCACGCGGCAGCGCCGCCCCCACACCGCGCAGCGAGGCCACCGGGCGGCTGTCGAGACGCAGGGTGAGGCAGTCCGTGCCCGCCGACTCCACCGGCTTGGCCTCATAACCGAAAAGCGCCTGATAGAACTTCACGACCGTGGCGGTCCGCCGGGTCACCAGCTCGTGCCACGCCGGCGTGCCGGGCACCCCCGTCAGCTGAGGGCCCACCAGCTTCTGGCCCTGCCACACCCCGAACGGCGCCCCGTCCGGATCGGTCGCCAGCACCAGGCGTCCCGCGTCCTCCGCGGCCAGCGGGCCCACCCCCACCGTGCCCCCGCAGCAGCGGATCCACTCCGCCGCGTCGTCGGCGTCGTCGCTGGCCAGATAGGTGGTCCAGGCGGTCGGCAGCCGACGCCCGGGCGTCACCTCACCGAGCCCGGCCACATCACGGCCGTCCAGCGTGGCGCGTACGTACGGGCCCAGTTGGCGGGGCCCGGGGCTGTAGTAGGTCCAGCCGAACAGACCGCTGTAGAAGTCCTTGATCGATTCCAGGTCGTGCGCCAGGAGGCTCGTCCAGCACGGTGTGCCAGGAGTGAGCCGAGCCTCCCCCGTGCTGCTCTGGGGAGACCCCCAAACCTCGGTCATCGTCATTCTCTCCTCGGACCATCGGGGTGGCCGCGCGTCCCGCGCCGGTCCGCGGCGCGCGGGTGGTACGGGACGGGGCACGTCCAGATGTTTGCACCACCGGGCGTGGCGCGCCCTCCGGCCGCGCCGGGATTCACGGGTTCCCGCAGGAGAATGCCCGAATCTGCGTTTCGGTCCCGTCTCGGCGCCATGACCGTCCAGTATCGATCAGCTCCGCACGCTCTCGCCAGGGGGCCGTTCGGCGCAACGCCGACTACGCGAGGATGGGGACCATGAAGCCCACCATCACCGCAGTCGAACTCATGAGCGCGTTGGCGAGCGAGCGGCCGCCGACGCTCCTGGACATCCGCTACCAGCTCGGCGGCCCGCCCGGCCGGCCGGTCTACGAAGCCGGGCACCTGCCCGGCGCGGTCTATGTGGACCTCGACGCCGAACTCGCCGGGGCGCCGGGGGAGAGGGGCCGTCACCCCCTGCCGGACACCGGGGAGTTCGGGGCGGCCATGCGCCGGGCCGGGGTCCGCTCCGGCCACCCCGTCGTCGTCTACGACGGCGGGATGGGCTGGGCGGCCGCGCGCACCTGGTGGATGCTGCGCTGGACGGGCCATCAGGACGTACGGGTCCTCGACGGCGGCATCGCCGCCTGGAGCGCCGACGGCGGCCGGCTGACCACGGAGGTGCCGCGGGTACGGGAGGGCGACTTCGTCCCGGAGCCCGGGGCGCTGCCGCTGCTGGACGCGGACGGCGCCGCGACGCTGGCGCGGCGGGGACTGCTGCTGGACGCGCGGGCGGGGGAGCGCTATCGGGGCGAGGTCGAGCCGATCGACCCGGTCGCCGGCCACATCCCCGGCGCCGTCTCCGCCCCGACGGCGGAGAACGTGACCGAGGACAACCGCTTCCGGTCCGCCGAGGAGCTCAGGGCGCGTTTCGAGAAGCTCGGGGCCACGGGTGGGCCGGGCGCCGAGGTGGGCGTCTACTGCGGCTCGGGTGTCTCCGCCGCGCACCAGGTGCTGGCCATGGCGGTAGCGGGCATTCCGGCGGCCCTCTATGTCGGTTCCTGGAGCGAGTGGACCGCGGACACCACCCGTCCCGTGGCGACGGGCCCGCAGCCCGGCTGAGCCGCCCGGCGGTTCCCGCCCGATCCGGGCGCGACATCCGTCCGCCCGGCCCCTTCCGGGCCGGGCGGCGCGCCGTCGGCGGTGTCCCCGGCCGGGGCCGGGGAGCTGCCGGATGGTTACTCCTCTTGTCGTTTTGTCGTCACTCCTGCTTTTTTCGGCGGGTGCCGAAGACGATCTCGTCCCAGCTCGGCACCGCCGCCCGGCGGCCCGGCCGGACGCCGTCCGCCTCCGCCTGACGGTCCGTCGTGCCGGTCAGCCGGTCGCGGTGACCGGCCACCGAACGCGGCATCAGCACATCCGCGTACGCCGCTCCCGCGCTCGCCGCCGGGGCCGGCGGCTCGACGGCCTCCGGTTCCTCGGACGGCTCCTCGACGACCGGGGCCACCGACGGCGGTTCGGGTACGACCATGTCGCCGCGGAAGCTGGGCACGGCTTCGAGCAGGCTCGTGAGCGAGTCCCGCTCCCTCGCCGTGTCCTCCGCCGTGGCCTCCGTGTCCGGGGCGGCCGCGGCGGCCGGCTGCCTGTCGGCAGCACGGTCCGGATTCCGGTCGAGGCTTCGGTCCAGTGGCCTGTCCCGCGGCAGACGGGCGATGCGCGGCACGAAGGGAAAGCTCGGCTCGGGCGTGTCGTCGGTCTCGCCGATGAGCGCCCGCGCCTCGTCGTCCATCGCCTGGACGATCCGCCTCGGCGGGTCGAAGCTCCAGCTCGCGGCCCGTGGTTCACCGGCCGACCGATAGACGAGCAGGACCTCCCAGGTGCCGTCGTCGCGGCGCCAGGAGTCCCACTGCGCGGTCTCCTTCTCGGCGCCGCGCAGCACCAGCCGCTCCGCCACGGCCTCGCCGAGCGGCGGACCGGTGTTCTCACCGGGGCGGCGTACGGGCGTTTTGCGGGCGCGCTCGGCCATGAAGGCGCGCTCGGCCAGCACCGGGCCCTCGAACCTGCGGACGCGCTCGACGGGGATGCCCGCGAGCTGGGCGACCTCCTCCGCGGAGGCACCCGCCCGTATGCGTGCCTGGATGTCACGAGGACGGAGATGGCTCTCCACCTCGATCTCGATCTGGCCCAGGCGCGCACGGTCGTTGCGCACGGCGGCGCGCAACCGTTCGTCGATGGGAAGGGTGTACTCCGTGCTGTCCGCAGCCTTGAGCACCAGCCGTGTGCCGTCGTTGGAGACGGCCACGACACGCAGTTCGGGCATGGGGACCTCCCGGGTGGTGCCTGCCGACGTCACCTGCGTCGCTGCTTCCGCTAGTCGAGTGTGGCCTGCCCGGGTGCAGCCTGCCACAACATTGCCGAGTTGACGGGGCGAGAGCCGCCTGGGCCCCTCCCGTTGGGTCCGGGCAGCCGGACGGGACACCGGGACCAGGGCTCGCCACAGTACTCCATTCGGGCCACTGGGGGTGGATCGGCGCGCCATCGAAGTTCACGCGGGAGAAGGGAGTTGATTCGGGCCGTGGACCCGGAGCCGGGCCGTCCGGGTGTCGAGGTTCACAGAATCGCCGGAACCGGAACTGTTCGTTACGCTCGAATGTCTCTTCTACCTGCAAGACGGATCGAAAGGGCTAACAGAGGCGGGAGATGGACGACAAAGGCGAAAGCGAGGCAAAGCAGAAGAACAGGCGTCTGGAGCTGAGCGTCGCGCAGGTCGCCGGCAGCGCCCTGGCAGCGGTGGTCGCGGCCCTGCTCGCGGGCAAACTCGGGGTGTACGGCACCGTCATCGGTGCCGGCGTCGTGAGTGTCGTGGCCACGTCCGGTGGCACAATTTTCCAACACTTGTTCAAACGTACGGGTGAGCAGCTCCGCGAGGCGACGACCCAGGCCGCACGGCCGAAAATGCGCCAGGTACCGGTGCGGGACGCCGGTCGCGCGGTCGGCCGCGGCGGCTCGGAGTGGGACCGTACCCAGGTGCTGCGCCAAACGGGTGGGACAGCCGGGGCCGACGATGTCGAAGTGACCCGGATGCTGCCGGGCATCGACCCGGCGCGGGTGACCCCCGGTGACGAAGCGACACGGCTGTTGCACGGTGTCGGACACCCGCCGGAGCGAAACGGCGCACACGCGGGCGCGCTTTCCGACCCACGCGCCGACGCGCACGCCGATGCCCACCCCGGCGCTTTCGATGACGAGTACACGTCGGGCACGACCCACGGCACTCGGATGCGCGGCTGGAAGCGCCCGTTGATCGCGGCTGGCGCGGTCTTCGTGCTCGCCATGGGCACGGTCACCGCGGTCGAGCTGGTAAAGGGCTCCGCCACGGACGGCGGCGAGGGCACTTCGGTCATGCAGATCGTCAAGGGCGGCTCCTCGCAGAAGAAGCAGGACCCCGCGCCCCCGCAGAGCCCCGACCCCGGCCGGTCGCCGGGCGGCAACCAGAGCGGCACGGGCGAGCAGGACGGCCCGACGCCGGACCCGGAGCGGTCCCGGCCCGGCGGCGGCACGGGCGAGCAGTCACCGGACCCGTCGGCTCCGCCCGCCAAGCCCTCCGACGGCGGCTCCTCGCCCTCCCCGAAGCCCGGCCCGGTCAACCCCTCCCCGTCGCCGGACAGCGGCAAGGACGACGGCAAGGTCACCGGTGGGGAGGCGGCGACCGGCGGACAGACCGGAGGAAAGCAGTCCGCCGAGCCGCCGCAGGGCCAGAACGCGGCGGCCGGCACGGGCACGGCCGCCCGGGGCACCGTCTCCTAGGGCCTGCGCGGGGGCGTCAGGTCCCCAGCACGCGCCGCAGGTAGTCATTGCCGAAGACGCGCTGCGGGTCCAGCCGGTCCCGCAGCGCGGCGAACTCCGCGAAGCGCGGATAGGCCCCGGCCAGGTACCCGGCGTCGCGGCTGTGCAGCTTCCCCCAGTGCGGCCGCCCGCCGTGGGCCGTCATGATCTGCTCGGCGGCAGTGAAGTACGCCCGGTGCGGCGTGCCCCGGTACATGTGGACGGCGAGATAGGCGGTGTCCCGGCCGTAGGCGGTCGACAGGGGCACATCGTCGGCCGGGGCGGTCCGCACCTCCACGGGGAAGCCGATCCGCAGCCGCGACCGTTCGATCATCGCCCTCAGCTCCCGCAGCGCCGCCACGGCGGCCGCACGCGGCAGCGCGTACTCCATCTCGACGAAGCGGACCCGGCGCGGGCTGGTGAAGACCTTGTAGGCGACATCGGTGTACGTACGGGCCGACAGGGCGCGGCCGGCCACCTTCGCCATGCCGGGCACGGCGGCAGGCACGGCCCGGCCGACCGTGCAGACGGCCTGGAAGAGCCCGTTGGACACCAGCTCGTCCTCCACCCAGGCGGCCATCCGCCCGGGCGGATCGGCGGGGCCCGCGCTGCGGTTGTTGCGCTTGGTGACGCAGGTGTCGGTGTGCGGGAACCAGTAGAACTCGAAGTGCTCGTTCTCGGCGACGAGCTGATCGAATTCCGTCGTCACCCGGTCCAGGGCCATCGGCTCCTCGCGGGCCGTGAGCAGGAACTGCGGCTCCACCGCGAACGTCAGCGCGGTGATCACCCCCAGCGCGCCGAGACCCAACCGGGCCGCCGCGAACACCTCCGCGTTCTCCCGCGCGGAGCAGCTGAGCACGCGACCGTCGGCCGTGACCAGCTCCAACCCCTTGACCTGGGCGGACAGCGAGGCCGAGAGACGGCCCGTGCCATGGGTGCCGGTGCTGACCGCCCCCGAGACCGTCTGCGCCATGACATCGCCCATGTTGGTCAGCGACAGACCGTGCGTGGACAGCGTCTCGTTGAGCTGCCGGAGGGTCGTACCGGCGGCCACCGTCACCGTCCCGGCCCGCCGGTCGATGCCAAGGATGCCGGTGAGCCGCTCGGGACGTATCAGCAGGCCGTCCGTGGCGGCCGCGGCGGTGAACGAATGACCCGTGCCCACCGCCTTGACCCGCAGGCCCTCCGACGCGGCCCGCACGACCGCCGCCGCCAGCTCCCGCGTGCTCGCCGGTGTCGCCGTCCGCGCGGGATGGGCGGTGACGTTGCCCGCCCAGTTACGCCACGTACCCCTTGTCCCGGTCGTTCCGGTCGTCTCCGTCATACGCCCCAGACCCTCCCCTTGCCCGCGGCGCGGGTCCCCCCGGCCGCTCCGGCGCCGGCCTCCGCAGCCGGCGGTACCCCAGGAACGCGACCGCCGCCGCGAGCACCCCCGCCACCCCGGACACCGCGTACCCCGCGGCCGCCCCGGAGGCGTCGACCACCCAGCCGGCGGCCGAAGACCCCAGCGCCACCCCGACCGCGAGCCCGGTGCTCGTCCAGGTCATGCCCTCGGTCAGCTTCGCGCGCGGTACGTGCTGTTCGACGAGGGCCATCGTCGTCACCATGGTCGGCGCGATGGACAGGCCCGCGACAAAGAGCGCCACGGCCAGGAACGGCAGGCTCCCGACCAATTGGAGGGGGATCATACTCACGGCCATCGCGCACACGCCCAGCAGCCAGCGGCGGGCCGTATCGCCCTTGAGGCGCAGCAGCCCGAAGACGACGCCCGCCAGGCAGGACCCCAGCGCGTAGCTGGCGAGGACCAGGGCCGCCGCGTCCTTGTTCCCGCGCTCCTCGGCGAAGGCGACGGTCACCACGTCGACGGCGCCGAAGATCATGCCCGTGGCCACGAACGTCGCCACCAGCACCTGGAGCCCCGGCGAGCGCAGCGCGGAGCCGCCGGTGTGGTGCTCGCGGGGGTGCGGGAGCGGCTCGGTGGAGCGCTGCGCGGTCAGCCAGAACACGCCGACGGCGAGGAAGCAGGCGGCCAGCAGCGGACCCGCCTCCGGGAACCAGCGCGTGGACAGGCCGATCGACAGGATCGGCCCGAAGATGAAGCACACCTCGTCGACGACGGACTCGAAGGCGTAGGCGGTGTGCAGGGTGGAGCCGCTGTGGATGGCCGACCAGCGGGCCCGCACCATCGACCCCACGCTCGGGACGCAGCCCGCGCACGCTGCGAAGACGAACAGGGTCCAGTCGGGCCACCGCTGCTGCGCGCTCACCAGCAGCCCCGCCACCGCGGCCAGACACACCAGCGTCGCCGGCCGCAACACCCTGCGCTGCCCGTGCCGGTCGACCAGCCGGGATATCTGCGGGCCGGCCACCGCGGCGGAGATGGCGAGGGTCGCCGAGAGGGCGCCCGCCAGCCCGTACTGGTGGGTCAGCTGCGAGACCATCGTGACGACACCGATGCCCATCATGGACAGCGGCATCCTGCCGAGCAGACCAGCTGCGGAGAAGCCCTTCGCGCCGGGAGCGGCGAATATTTCGCGGTAAGGACTGGGCAAGGAGTCCGCCAGAGGTTCTCGGGGGTGAATCGGGGATTGCGGCGAGGATGGCCGTAAGGGACGTAGGTGGTCGATACAGCTTACGGGCACACACGCGTGCGCCGCACGGCCATTTCCTGGCTGTCAGTGACGGGTGGCAGGATCGGACGCATGTCGGATCAGCCAGCAGCCCAGCCAGCAACAGCCCCCTACGACGCCCTGTTGCTGCTCTCCTTCGGCGGCCCCGAAGGCCCGGACGACGTCGTCCCGTTCCTGGAGAACGTCACCCGGGGCCGCGGCATCCCCCGCGAGCGCCTCAAGGAGGTCGGGCAGCACTACTTCCTCTTCGGCGGCGTCAGCCCGATCAACGACCAGAACCGCGAACTGCTGAGCGCGCTGCGCGCCGACTTCGCCGACCACGGCATCGACCTGCCGGTCCACTGGGGCAACCGCAACTGGGCGCCCTACCTGACCGACACCCTCCGCGAGATGACCGCCGCAGGGCACCGCCGCGTCCTGACCCTGGCCACCAGCGCCTACGCCTCCTACTCCGGCTGCCGGCAGTACCGCGAGAACCTCGCCGACGCCCTCGCCACCCTGGAGGCCGAGGGCCTCCGACCGCCGCGCGTCGACAAGCTGCGGCACTACTTCAACCACCCGGGCTTCGTACAGCCCATGATCGACGCGACCCTCGCGGCCCTCGCGGAACTGCCCGAGGACGTACGCGCCGGCGCCCACCTGGCCTTCACCACGCACTCCATCCCCACGGCCGCCGCGGACACCTCCGGCCCGGCCGAGGGCCACGGCGACGGCGGCGCGTACGTCGCCGAGCACCAGGACGTCGCCCGTCTGATCGCCGACGCGGTGCGCCGGGAGACCGGCGTGGAACGGCCCTGGCGCCTCGTCTACCAGTCCCGCAGCGGCGCCCCGCACATCCCCTGGCTCGAACCCGACATCTGCGATCACCTGGAGACCGTCCACGGCGACGGCGCCCCCGCCGTCGTCATGGTCCCCATCGGCTTCGTCTCGGACCACATGGAGGTCAAGTACGACCTCGACACCGAGGCCACCGCCAAGGCCGCCGATCTCGGCCTCCCCGTCGCCCGCGCCGCCACCGTCGGCGCCGACCCGCGCTTCGCCGCCGCCATCCGCGAGCTGGTGCTCGAACGCGCCGCCACGGAGCGCGGCGACCGCCCCGAGCGCTGCGCGCTGGGCGCGCTCGGCCCCTCCCACGACCTCTGCCCCGTCGGCTGCTGCCCCGCCCGGGCCCCCCGCGCGGCCGCCGCGGGCGCCGACAGTCCGTACGCGTAAGGAGCACCACCGTGACCGATCCCCTCAGGACCGAACTCCTCACCGTGGCCCTGGAGGCCGCCGACCTCGCCGGCACGCTCCTCCGGGACGGCCGCCCCGACGACCTGGGCGTGGCCGCCACCAAGACCAGCTCCATCGACGTCGTCACCGAGATGGACATCGCCTCCGAGAAGCTCATCACCGACTTCCTCGCCGACCGCCGCCCCGGCGACGGAGTCCTCGGCGAGGAGGGCGCGAGCAGCGAAGGCACGAGCGGCGTGCGCTGGGTCATCGACCCGATCGACGGCACGGTCAACTACCTCTACGGCCTACCGTCCTGGGCCGTCTCCATCGCCGCCGAGATCGATGGCGAGACGGTCGTGGGCGTGGTGGCCGCGCCGATGCGCGGCGAGACGTATTTCGCCGCCCTCGGCTCCGGTGCGTTCCTGGGCGACCGCCAGCTGCGGGTCCGCTCCGCGGTGTCGCTCGACCAGGCGCTGATCGGTACGGGCTTCGGCTATGTCGCGGCGCGACGGGCCGCTCAGGCGGAGGTGGTGCGGTCCCTCCTGCCGGAGGTGCGGGACATCCGCCGCGGCGGGTCGGCCGCGATTGATCTCTGTGACGTCGCTTGTGGCCGGCTCGACGGGTACTACGAGCGGGGGCTCAACCCCTGGGACTACGCGGCGGGGGCGCTGATCGCCCGCGAGGCGGGAGCGGTGACGGGCGGTCGCCCCGGGGTTCCGGCGTCGGGAGAGCTCACGGTGGCTGCCCCACGCGGCCTCTTCGAGACGCTCCAGGGGCGTCTGGAGGGGCTTGGAGCGTGGCGGGGGTAGGGGGGGCCGTCCGGGCGGCTCGGGGTTCGCCCGGTTGCCCTCGTGCGGGCGTTTCCGCTGCGCGGGGCGGTGTCCGCTGCGCGGGGCTGGTCATGGTGCGGGGTCGGGCCTCCGCGGGCCCTATACGGGGCTGCTTCGCTTTACGCCCCGTATAGGGCCCGCTCCGGCCCGCCCCCTCCCGTGGGTGGGGGGAGGAAAACCGGTTGGTGGTTTCGGTGGGCTGTCGCGTTGCCGGTCACTACTGGGCTTTTTCTTCCCGCCCCCGACCAGTCACAAGCCCCGCGCAGCGGACACCGCAGGGAACCCGGGAACCCGGGAAACGGAAAGCGCCCGGCACGGGACCAGGCGCTTTCGTTGCGGATCTGCCCAATGGGCAAACCGCTAGGCCGCGACGTTGACGCCGTGTTCCGCCGCCAGGCGGTGAAGGTCGTCCAGCGCCGCCTGCTCAACCTCGGCGAGGAACTCGTCGCCCGACCTGCGGGCCTGATCCAGGTCGAACCGGGTGCTCTCTATGCGCTGCAGAATGCCAGCGGTGAACGCGTCCATGGTGCTGCGCCCCCTCGTCGTGGGTTGATGGCACGGGGGTGTGCCACGGCGAAACGATCACGCGCGCACCCCGCAGGGGATACGGCAAGGGCGTGATCGCGGGTGTGCAGACGTCTTCCCCACCGCTGTCCGAGGGGAAACCTGCCGCCACCCGCCAATCCGGAACCCGCTGCGCACCCCTACCCACTTACGGCCGGTTTACCGGCCTTCCAGGCAGGATGGATATACCCACCGGGATGTCTCATGCCTGCCCACAGGCTCAAAGGGAAGGAACAACGCCGTGCGCGTACTCGTCGTCGAGGACGAGCAGCTGCTCGCCGATGCCGTCGCCACCGGACTGCGCCGGGAGGCCATGGCGGTCGACGTCGTGTACGACGGGGCCGCCGCTCTGGAGCGTATCGCCGTCAACGACTACGACGTCATCGTCCTCGACCGTGATCTTCCCCTCGTCCATGGTGACGACGTCTGCCGCAAGGTCGTCGAGCTCGGCATGCCGACCCGCGTCCTGATGCTGACCGCCTCCGGTGACGTCAGCGACCGGGTGGAGGGCCTGGAAATCGGTGCCGACGACTACCTGCCGAAGCCGTTCGCGTTCAGTGAGCTGACCGCCCGCGTCCGGGCGCTCGGGCGGCGTACGACCGTGGCGCTGCCGCCCGTCCTGGAGCGCGCCGGTATCAAGCTGGACCCCAACCGGCGCGAGGTCTTCCGCGACGGTCGTGAGGTGCAGCTGGCGCCGAAGGAGTTCGCGGTGCTGGAGGTGCTCATGCGCAGCGAGGGGGCCGTGGTCTCGGCCGAGCAGCTGCTGGAGAAGGCCTGGGACGAGAACACCGACCCGTTCACCAACGTCGTACGGGTCACCGTGATGACCCTGCGCCGCAAGCTCGGCGAGCCCCCGGTGATCGTCACCGTGCCCGGCTCGGGATACCGGATCTGATCCCCGATGCCCCCCACCCCCGCTCCGCCGCTCGCGCCCCCCAAGCCCAGCTGGGACCCCCGTCAGCCCGTCGTGCGGCCGTTCCCCTGGCTGCGCCCCACCATCCGGATACGGCTCACCCTGCTCTACGGCGGGATGTTCCTGATGGCCGGCGTCCTGTTGCTGACGATCATCTATCTGCTGGCCGCGGACGCGCTGCGCCAGGGCAACGCGCTGCCGTTCCGGATATTCAATGCCCAGGTGCAGATCACCAGCGAGATCTGCCGTGATCTGAGCGGCACCACCGACAGCAACGCGTTCATGCGCGGCCTGGACCAGTGCATGCAGCACCAACGCGCCATGGCCCTCGACAGCCTCCTCAAGCGTTCCCTCCTCGCCCTCCTCGGCCTCGCCGTGATCGCCTTCGCCTTCGGCTACGCCATGGCCGGGCGGGTTCTCTCGCCGCTCGGCAAGATGACGCGTACCGCCCGCAGGGTCGCCGCCACGGACCTCTCGCGGCGGATCGAACTGGGAGGGCCGGAGGACGAGTTGAAGGAGCTGTCCGACACCTTCGACGAGATGCTCGACCGGCTGGAGCGGGCCTTCACCGCGCAGCAGCGCTTCGTGGCCAACGCCTCGCACGAGCTGCGCACCCCGCTCGCGATCAACCGCACGCTGCTGGAGGTGCACCTCTCCGACCCCGGGGCGTCCCCCGAGCTCCAGCAGCTCGGCAAGACGCTGCTGGCCACCAACGAGCGCAGTGAGCAGCTCGTGGAGGGGCTGCTGCTGCTCGCCCGCAGCGACAACGAGATCGTGGACCGCAAGCCCGTCGACCTCGCCGAGGTGGCCTCCAGGGCCCTCGACCAGACCCGCGGCGAGGCCCAGGACAAGGGCGTGGAGCTGCGCGGCACGCGCGAGCCGGCGGTGGTCCAGGGCAATGGGGTGCTCCTGGAGCGCATCGCGCTGAACCTCGTGCAGAACGCCGTGCGCTACAACACCCCCGACGGCTGGGTCGAGGTCACCACCCGCGCCCAGCCCGGGCAGGCGCTGCTGGTGGTCGAGAACACCGGCCCGGTCGTCCCGGCGTACGAGCTGGACAACATCTTCGAGCCCTTCCGGCGGCTGCGCACCGAGCGCACCGGCAGCGACAAGGGCGTGGGCCTGGGCCTGTCGATCGTTCGGTCCGTGGCGCGGGCGCACGGCGGGCGGATCACGGCCGAACCGCGCGAGGGCGGTGGCCTGATCATGAGAGTGGTGCTGCCCACCTGACAAACTCTGCGAGAATAGGGCGGCAGCAGGTTCGCTTTGGGCGGAATTTTCATGGTCCGCCCCTCGCTATAGGCGTGTGTGATCGCTCACATACGCCAACTTCCGGCCATCAACTCTCCGTGATCGCGAGGGCCACCGGAACGCCGGGAAAATGGGGGTTTCCGGGGGTCCTGATCACGGGAAGTACACGTGATGGCGCATCCGCATGCGGCATTCGGACCGTGTACGGTCCCGTTCGCCATCCATCCCCATCACCTCTTCAGGTGTGCGGTTGGGTGTCGATTGAGTAACAGACCTTGATGTGAGGCAAAATCTCCGCCTCGGGTCGGGCACAAGTCCGGCCTCTCACGCGTTACGTGCGCTGGAGACACCGCAGACACCCAGAGGGGGAGAGCGACATGGCAACGGACTACGACACCCCACGCAAGACCGACGATGACGTCAATGAGGACAGCATCGAGGAACTCAAGGCCCGGCGGAACGACAAGTCCGCGTCGACCGTCGACGTCGACGACTTCGAGGCCGCCGAGGGCCTCGAACTGCCCGGCGCGGACCTTTCCAACGAGGAGCTGTCCGTCCGGGTCCTGCCGCGGCAGGCCGACGAGTTCACGTGCATGAGCTGCTTCCTCGTGCACCACCGCAGCCAGCTGGCCCGCGAGAAGAACGGCCAGCCGATCTGCCGCGACTGCGACTGAGGAGCGGGTCTGCGATGGCAGGCTCGACCCCGTTCCGGAAGCGGCGTGACCGGAAGCCCGAGCTGACCAGCGGGCCCGCCGGTGACGCCGCGCGGCAGGAAGGCACTGCCTCAGGCGCCATGGTCGACAGCAACGTCGAGCGAGGCCGTACGGCCTCGCTCGCCGCCGCCGTCGGCCGTGGCGCGAAGAAGGCCGGCAAGGGCGGCCGGGGAGCGCGGGCGGGCCTGACCGCCGTCGCCGACCGGATCATCGCGAACGCCCCGCGCATCCCGGTGCGCGACCTCGCGACCCTGCGCGAGCAGTTCCCGGGCCTCGGCCCGGAGGAGCTCGCCGACAAGCTGGTGGCCGGTGCCGCGAACGGCACGTCCACCGTGGGCGCCGGCGTCGGAGCCGCGGCGATGCTGCCGGTTCCGCCCGCCATGCCCGCCGAGCTGGCGGCCGAGATCATCGGCGTGGCCGCCGTGGAGTTCAAGCTCATCGCCGAGCTGCACGAGGTCTACGGCCTCAGGGCCCCCGGCACCCTCAGGGAGCGGACGGTCGCCTATCTCGGCGCCTGGGCCGACGAGCGGGGCATCGACGTCACCGCCCCGCTGTCCGTCAACGCGGCGCTCGGCGGCCACCTCCGGCGCGAGCTGCGCCAACAGGTCCTCAAGCGCACGTTCCGCAACCTTCCCAACCTCACGCCGTTCATGATCGGCGCGGCGGTCGGGGCGATGATGAACCGCCGCGACACCAAGAAGCTCGCCGACAGGGTCCGCGCGGACCTGCGACGCAAGCAGGTGCCCTGGGAGGCCCTGCCGCCGACCGGGCGGCCCGCCCTGCCGGACTAGGCCCGTACGGCCGCCAGAGCGGCCACCAGACGCTCGGGGGAGCGCGTGGAGAGATAGACGTACGGCGTGGGGTCGGCCGGGTCGGTGATCTCGATCCGCACCGCGGTGGGCACATAGCCCCGCAGCAGCATGAAGGCCCGGCTGTCGGCCTTGTGCGTACGCCAGGCGCGGGCCTCCTCCGCGTCCAGCACCTCCGGAACGCCCAGCGCCTCCACCGGGATACGGGCGTCACCCGCCACCAGGGCTCCGCCCACCACCCGGATCCGCGCCGACCCGTACGAGCTGACCGCCACCGCGGCCAGCGCCCCGCCGCCGAACAGCCCGGCCAGCATCGGTACCGTGCCCAGGGGCAGCAGGATCAGCGCCATGGCGACCCCGACGAGGACCGCGATGAACCACCAGGAACGGGGCGCGGTCAGGCGTTCTTCGTAAGGCTGCATCCCCCAAGCCTGCCACGGGCGGGACCGGGCCCGGCCGTCGCGGGTAAGGTCAGCCCCTGTGAGTGGACGAACGACAGCGCTGACGCCGCCGGCCGACGCCGGGCCGCCGGTACGGCACCCCGACGCCCCCGCGCCCGGCCAGACCATCGGGGCGCACTACGAGCACTGCTTCGGCTGCGGCGGTGGCGTCCCGCACGGCCTGCACCTCGAGACACGGGCCGGCGAGGGCGTGAGCGTCACCGCGGAGTTCCGCGTCAAGGAGGCGCACCAGGGCGCCCCCGGCCTCGCGCACGGCGGAGTGCTGGCGACGGCGCTCGACGAGACGCTGGGCTCGCTGGGCTGGCTGCTGCGGGTCATCGCGGTGACCGGCCGGCTGGAGACGGACTACGAACGGCCCGTGCCGGTCGGCGCCCTGCTGCACCTGGAGGCCACGGCGCACGCCGTCCACGGCCGTAAGATCTACGCGACGGCCACCGGCCGCATCGGCGGTCCCGACGGACCCGTGGCGGTCCGCGCGGCGGCGGTGTTCATCGAGGTCAAGGTGGACCACTTCATCGAGAACGGCCGCCCCGCCGAGATCCAGGCCGCCCTGGCCGACCCCGACCAGGTGAAGGTCGCGCGAGCTTTTGAGGTGAACCCGTGAGTCGAGTGCCCGTCGATGTGCTGATCCGCCGTGTCGACCCCGAGGTGCCCATCCCCTCGTACGGTCACCCCGGCGACGCCGGCTGCGACCTGGTCACCACCGAGGCCGCCGAGCTGGCGCCGGGGGAGCGGATGGTGCTGCCCACCGGGGTGTCCATCGCGCTGCCCGACGGCTACGCCGCGTTCGTGCACCCGCGTTCGGGTCTCGCCGCCAGGTGCGGGGTCTCCATGGTGAATGCCCCGGGGACCATCGATGCCGGGTACCGTGGAGAGATCAAGGTGATTGTGGTCAATCTGGACCCGCGGGAGACCGTGCGGTTCGAGAGGTTCGACCGTATCGCCCAATTGGTTGTCCAGCAGGTCGAGAAGGTCCGCTTCCACGAGGTGGCGGAGCTTCCAGGCTCGGCACGGGCCGAAGGGGGCTTCGGGTCCACCGGTGGCCACGCTGCCGTGGGGAATGGATTCGCTTCGGTCGTTGCCGACCGGGAAGGACAGTGACGTGTTCGGTCGTCGCCGCAAGCGCAGCGAGGACGCCGTCGATCGTATCGACGACGTGACCTCCGAGGAGTCGGCTGGGGGCGAGGAGTCCGTGGAGGACGCCGCGGCCGAGAGCCGGGTCCGGCTGGAGCCGGAGCCGCGCCCCGACGGGCCGTGGGACCTCTCCGAGGTCCGGGAGCCCGGCGAGGGCCGGGTGGACCTGGGCGGGCTGTTCGTGCCCGGTGTCGAGGGCATGGAACTGCGCGTGGAGGTCGCCGGTGACGCCATCGTCGCCGCGACCGTGGTGCTGCGCGACAGCGCCGTGCAGCTCCAGGCGTTCGCCGCCCCCAAGCGCGAGGGCATCTGGCACGAGGTCCGCGAGGAGATCGCGAGCGGCATCACCCAGCAGGGCGGTGTCGTCGACGAGGTGCAGGGCCCGCTCGGCTGGGAGCTGCGGGCGCAGGTGCCGGTGGCGCTGCCCGACGGCACCCAGGGCGTACAGCTCGTACGCTTCGTGGGCTGTGACGGGCCGCGCTGGTTCCTGCGCGGTGTGATCTCCGGGCAGGGCGCGGTGCAGCCGCAGACCGCCGGCCTGCTGGAGCAGATCTTCAAGGACACGGTCGTCCTGCGCGGCGACTCCCCGATGGCGCCGCGCGACCCGATCGTGCTGAAGCTGCCGGACGACGCGCAGATGGTGGCCGAGGGCCTTCAGCAGGACGAGTCCGAGGGCTCGCGCTTCGCCGGTGGTGTGGACCGCCTGGAGCGCGGACCGGAGATCTCCGAGGTGCGCTGAAAGATTTTCCTGACCAGCTGAAAGTGCTCGTCAGGCGGCTGGATTGTGCTGTTCCGCTGGGCCGTAACCCCGAGTCAGGGGTTGCGGCCCAGCGGCGTTTTCGCAGGTCGTGACGGTGTCCGTATGGATTCCGTCAAGGGGGCGCTAATGGCCGTAAGGGAGGCGTCAACGAGGCGCTCGTATGTCGATACGACCGGTTTGCTGTGGGAGTCCGTTCATATCCGAACTCTCTAGGAGCACACGATGGCCGACGTGGCCTTCGTCGTCACCACGATCGCGGTCTTCGCGCTGGTGGCTCTCGTCGCCAAGGGGGTGACGAAGCTGTGACCGCCGAGAACATCGTCGGCCTGGTCGTGGCCGTCGCCCTGCTGGGCTACCTGATCCTCGCCCTCGTTTTCCCGGAGAGGTTCTGAGCACTGATATGAGCCCCGTCCTTTCCGGAGTCCTCCAGCTGGTCGCGCTCGTCGCGGCCCTGGCGCTGGTCCACCGCCCGCTCGGTGACTACATGGCCCGCGTCTACCACTCCGAGAAGCACCTGCGCGTCGAGAAGTGGATCTACCGCTCGATCGGCGCCGACCCCGACGCCGAAATGCGCTGGCCCGCCTATCTGCGCGGCGTCCTCGCGTTCTCCGCGGTGGGTGTCCTCTTCCTTTACCTTCTCCAGCGGATCCAGGGCGTCCTGCCCGACTCGCTGTCGCTCGGCTTCACCGCGATCACCCCGGACCAGGCGTTCAACACCGCCGCCTCGTTCGTCGCCAACACCAACTGGCAGTCGTACTCCGGCGAGCAGGCCATGGGCCACGCCGTCCAGACGCTCGGCCTGGCCGTCCAGAACTTCGTCTCCGCGGCCGTCGGCATCGCCGTCGCCGTCGCTCTCGTCCGGGGCTTCGTCCGCTCCCGCACCGGCGACCTGGGCAACTTCTGGGCCGACCTGGTGCGCGGCACCGTCCGTATCCTGCTGCCGCTCTCCGTCGTCGGCGCGGTCGTGCTCGTCGCGTGCGGCGCGATCCAGAACTTCTCGGGCATCCACGAGATCGGGCAGCTCGCCGGCGGCAGCCAGCAGGTCAACGGCGGCGCCGTGGCCTCGCAGGAGGTCATCAAGGAGCTGGGCACCAACGGCGGCGGTTACTTCAACGCCAACTCCGCCCACCCCTTCGAGAACCCCAACGCCTTCACCAACCTCTTCGAGATCTTCCTGATCCTGGTCATCCCCTTCTCGCTGACCCGGACCTTCGGCAAGCTCGTCGGCAACGTCAAGCAGGGCTACGCGATCCTGGCCACGATGGGCCTGATCTGGGTCGCCTTCACCGCGCTGATGATGTGGACGGAGTACGCGCACCACGGCCCGGCCCTGCAGGAGGCCGGCGGCGCGATGGAGGGCAAGGAGGTCCGCTTCGGCGTCGGCGCCTCGGCGATCTTCGCGACCACCACCACCCTGACCTCGACCGGCGCGGTGGACTCCTTCCACTCCTCCTTCACCGGCCTCGGCGGCGGCCTCACCATGCTGTCGATGATGCTCGGCGAGATCGCGCCCGGCGGCGTCGGCTCCGGCCTCTACGGCATGCTCGTCATGGCGATCATCGCGGTCTTCATCGCGGGCCTGATGGTCGGCCGTACGCCCGAGTACCTCGGCAAGAAGATCGGCACCCGCGAGATCAAGCTCGCCGCGTGCTACATCCTCATCACCCCGACCCTGGTCCTGGGCTTCACCGCCCTGTCCATGGCGCTGTCGACCCCGCCGGACTCGATCCTCAACACCGCGGGCAACTCCGTGCACGACAGCGGCGCGCACGGCTTCTCCGAGGTCCTCTACGCCTTCACCTCCGGCGCCAACAACAACGGCTCCGCGATGGCCGGCCTCAACGCCAACACGCAGTGGTACAACACCACGATCGGCCTCGCCATGCTGCTCGGCCGCTTCCTGCCGATGGTCTTCGTCCTCGCGCTCGCCGGCTCGCTGGCCGAGCAGAAGCCCGTCCCCGAGACGGCCGGCACCCTGCGCACCGAGAAGCCGCTCTTCGCGGGCCTCCTCGTCGGCGCGATCCTGATCATCACCGGCTTGACCTACTTCCCGGCACTGGCCCTTGGCCCGATGGCGGAGGGACTTTCATGAGCACCACCACCCCTGTCCGACCCACGTCCGAGGATCCCAAGGACACCCAGCCGCACGGATCCCAGGACGCCGGGCGCGTCTCCGGTGGCCTCTTCGACCCGGCGCAGCTGATGAAGTCGCTGCCGGACGCGTTCCGCAAGCTCGACCCCCGGGTGATGGTCAAGGCCCCGGTGATGTTCGTCGTCCTGATCGGCTCCGTGGTCACCACCGTGCTGGCCGTCAAGGACCCGGGCGACTGGTTCGGCTGGGCCATCACCGTGTGGCTCTGGCTGACCGTCCTGTTCGCCAACCTCGCCGAGGCCGTCGCCGAGGGCCGCGGCAAGGCCCAGGCCGACACTCTGCGCAAGGCCAAGACCGACACCGTCGCGCGCCGCCTGACCGGCTCCACCGAGGAGTCGGTGCCCGGCACCGAGCTGCGCGTGGGCGACCTGGTCGTCTGCGAGGCCGGCGACATCATCCCCGGCGACGGTGACGTCGTCGAGGGCGTCGCGAGCGTCGACGAGTCGGCCATCACGGGCGAGTCCGCGCCGGTCATCCGCGAGTCCGGCGGCGACCGCTCGGCGGTCACCGGCGGCACCAAGGTCCTCTCCGACCGCATCGTCATCAAGATCATGACGAAGCCCGGTGAGACCTTCATCGACCGGATGATCAACCTGGTCGAGGGCGCGGCCCGGCAGAAGACGCCGAACGAGATCGCGCTGAACATCCTGCTCGCCTCGCTCACGATCGTCTTCCTGCTGGCCGTCATCACGCTCCAGCCCTTCGCGATCTACGCGGGCGCCGAGCAGTCGATGATCATCCTGGCGGCCCTGCTGGTCTGCCTGATCCCGACCACCATCGGCGCGCTGCTGTCCGCGATCGGCATCGCGGGCATGGACCGGCTCGTCCAGCGCAATGTGCTCGCGATGTCCGGCCGCGCCGTCGAGGCGGCCGGTGACGTCTCCACACTGCTGCTCGACAAGACCGGCACCATCACCTACGGCAACCGCCAGGCCGCCGAGTTCGTGCCCGTCAAGGGCACCACGGCCGCCGAGGTGGCGGACGCCGCCCAGCTCTCCTCGCTCGCCGACGAGACGCCCGAGGGCCGCTCGATCGTCGTCCTCGCCAAGGAGAAGTACGGCCTGCGCGAGCGGCACGAGGGCGAGCTCGTCGGCGCCGAGTGGGTGCCGTTCACGGCCCAGACCCGGATGTCGGGTGTGGACGTCGACGGCCGCAAGGTCCGTAAGGGCGCGACCGGTTCGGTCATCGCCTGGGTCGAGGAGCAGGGCGGCACCGTCGCCGAGGACGCCCGGAAGCTCACCGACGAGATCTCCCAGGCGGGTGGCACGCCGCTGCTCGTCGCCCTGGAGGACGACAAGGGCGCCCGCGTCCTGGGCGTCATCCACCTCAAGGACGTCGTCAAGGACGGCATGCGGGAGCGGTTCGAGGAACTGCGCCGCATGGGCATCAAGACCGTCATGATCACGGGCGACAACCCGCTGACCGCCAAGGCCATCGCGGAGGAGGCCGGCGTCGACGACTTCCTCGCCGAGGCCACCCCCGAGGACAAGATGGCCCTCATCAAGCGCGAGCAGGCCGGCGGCAAGCTCGTCGCCATGACCGGCGACGGCACCAACGACGCCCCCGCCCTGGCCCAGGCGGACGTCGGCGTGGCCATGAACACCGGCACCTCGGCCGCCAAGGAGGCCGGGAACATGGTGGACCTGGACTCCAACCCCACCAAGCTCATCGAGATCGTCGAGATCGGCAAGCAGCTGCTCATCACGCGCGGCGCGCTCACCACCTTCTCGATCGCCAACGACGTCGCGAAGTACTTCGCGATCATCCCGGCGATGTTCGCGGTGGCCTACCCGGGCCTGGACAAGCTCAACGTCATGAACCTGACGTCGCCGGAGTCCGCGATCCTGTCGGCCGTCGTCTTCAACGCGCTGATCATCGTCGCGCTGGTGCCCCTCGCCCTCAAGGGCGTGCGCTACCGGCCGATGAGCGCCGACAGCATGCTCCGCCGCAACCTCGGCATCTACGGACTGGGCGGCCTCATCGCCCCGTTCATCGGCATCAAGATCATCGACCTGCTCATCTCCCTCATCCCTGGCATCGGGTGACGTCACCATGAACAACTCCGTACGCAGCACGGCCCGACTGCTGGGCGCCGGGCTCCGCGCCCTGCTCGTCCTCACAGTGGTCTGCGGGGTGATCTACCCGCTGGTCGTCACCGGCATCGCGCAGGCGGCCTTCCACGACAAGGCCAATGGCTCGGAGATCGAGGTCGGCGGCAAGTCCGTGGGATCCGAACACCTCGGCCAGACCTACACCCTGGACACCAAGGACAAGGACGGCAACCCGCTGCCCGACCCCAAGTACTTCCAGCCGCGCGCCTCGGCGGCCGGCGCCAACACCGAGAACACCCGGTACAAGCTGCTGGTGTCCGGCGCCTCCAACCTCGCCGCCGACAGCAAGGTCCTGCTCGACACCGTCGAGCAGCGCCGCGCGGACGTCGCCGAGTTCAACGGCGTCGCCCCGTCGGCGGTCCCGGTGGACGCCCTCACCGCCTCCGCCTCCGGCGTCGACCCGGACATCTCGCCCGCGTACGCACGCCTCCAGGCCGACCGCGTCGCCAAGGCCAACCACCTGCCGGCCGCCAAGGTCCGCAAGCTGGTCGAGGACCACACCGACGGCCGCGTCCTCGGCTTCATGGGCGAGGAGCGCGTCAACGTCCTGAAGCTCAACATCGCGCTGGGCGAGCTCGCCAAGGGCTGACGCCCACCGCGTACCGAGGGAAGCCGGAAGGCCGGGGCGGCGAACGCCCCGGCCTTCCGGCGCGGTGCCTGGGAATCGAACGGCTGAACAGGGCAGTCTAGGGGCGTGGTCTCCCTACCTCAGCCGCCCCAAGTGGCCCCGATCATCCCGCACATGGTGGTGTGCGGCGACGACGGACTCGCGCACCGGCTCGCCGCCGAACTCTCCACCGTCTACGGCGAGCGCGTCACCCTCGTCCTCCCGGCCGCCCAGGACGCCGGACCCCGCCGGGCCGCCGCGGCCGGCCGGGCCGCGGCCCTCCTCGGCCGGGTGACCGGCGCCGTCGGCCGGGCCTCCGGCGTCAACGGCGGCTCCACCACCGTGGCCAGGAACGGCTCCGCGGCCGGTGCCGTACGGATCGTCGAGGCCGCCGGACCCGACGACGCGGCACTCGCCGACGCCGGCATCGCCGACGCCACGGCCCTCGCCCTCGTCTACGACGACGACGAGACCAACATCCACGCCGCCCTGCGGGCCCGCCGCGCCAACCCCCGGCTGCGGCTCGTCATCCGGCTCTACAACCGCCGCCTCGGCCAGTACCTGGAGGACCTCCTCGACCAGGCCGCCGGGGTGGGCGCCGACGACTCCGCGGCCCGCGACACCGAGGCGACCACGACCGTCCTGTCGGACGCCGACACCGCGGCCCCCGCCCTGGTCGCCACGGCGGTCTCCGGGCACAACAAGGTCATCGAGGCCGGCGGACTGCTGCTGCGGGCCGTGGAGCGACCACCGCTCGCGCCCGGCGAGAGACACGAGCCCCGCGCCGCCACCCTCGCGCTGCTCCCCGCGCCCGGCTCCGAGGCCGACGGGCCCGTCCTGCTCCCCGGCGAACGCGAGGCCGCGGCGGTCACCGGCCGCGGCCGCGTCGTCCTGGAGGCCGTCCACTACGCCGGGCCGCCGCGCCCCACCCGGCTCGCGGCCCGCGGCCTGCCGCTCGGCTCGTTCTTCTCCCGACGGCTGCGCTGGGCCCTGGTCTGGCTGGCCGCCGCCGTGGGCGGCCTGGCCGTCGCCTCCTGGCTCGTCACCGGCGAACACCCGATGCGCGCCGCCTACCTCTCGCTCCTCGACCTCTTCGCCATCAACGACCCGGCCATAGGGGAGGGGCTGGGCCGCCAGATCCTCCAGCTCCTCTCCGGCCTCACCGGCCTGCTGCTGCTCCCCCTCCTGGTGGCCGCCGCCCTGGAAGGACTCGGCACCTTCCGCTCCGCGTCCGCGCTGCGCCGCCCGCCGCGCGGCCTGTCCGGCCACGTGGTGCTGCTCGGCCTCGGCAAGATCGGGGCCCGGGTGCTGGCCCGGCTGCGCGAGCTGGACATCCCGGTGGTCTGCGTCGAACGCGACCCGCAGGCCCGGGGCGTGGCGCTCGCCCGCTCGCTGCGCGTGCCCACCGTCATCGGCGACGTCACCGAAGAAGGCGTACTGGAGGCCGCGAAGATCGGCCAGAGCCGCACCCTGCTCGCCCTGACCAGCAGCGACATCACCAACCTCGAAACGGTGCTGTACGCGCGTGCCGTCCGGCCCGACGTACGGGTGGTGATGCGGCTGTACGAGGACCGGTTCTCCAAGGCCGTCTACCGCACCCTGCGCGACTCCCATCCGCACGGCTGGACCCGCAGCCGCAGCGTCACCTACCTGGTGGCGCCCGCCTTCGCCGGGGCGATGATCGGCCGTCAGATCCTGGGCGCCTTCCCGGTGGAGCGGAAGGTGGTCCTGGTCGCCGAGCTGGAGGTCGGAAGCCGCGCCGAGCTGGTGGGCCGCAGGCTCGACGACGCCGTCGAGCCCGGTGCCTGGCGGGTGCTCGCCCTGGCGCCCGAGGACCCGGCCGACCGCGCCGACGCCCAGGGACAGCCGCGCCTGCCGGGCCAACTGCCCCCGGGCTACGTCCTCAGGCCCGAGGACCGCGTGGTGGTCGCTGCCTCCCGGCAGGGCCTGGCGGACCTGCTGGGACGCCGGCCGGTGCCGCGCCCGAGGACGGACCTGCGGTAGCGGTGCCGAAACGCGGGCTCACCACACGTCCCCCGGCCGCCAGTCGCACGCCAGCTCCCCGTCCAGGTCCAGCTTCGCCTCCAGCGGCAGGACGTAGATGAAGCCGTCCTCCTCCTCGGTGCGCCGCAGGCCGGTGGGGGAGACGACCGAGGACGGCCCCCGCCACTGCTGCCAGCCGCGGCCCATGTACAGCGGCACCGCCTCGTCCGCCGCGCCGAGCGCCCCCAGTTCGTACGCCCCGCGCCGCAGCACCCGCTCCAGCGCCTCCATCACGGCCGAGCCGACGCCCCGCCGGCGCCGGTCCGCGCGTACCGCGACGGCCTCCACGTAACCGGCGCGCAGCGGCCGCCCGCCGTGCAGCAACCGGCGCTGCACCAGCGAGCCGTGGCCGATCAGCTCGCCGCCGTCCCACACCAGCGCGTGCATGCCGCCCACCGTGTGGTCCCAGTCGTCGTCCGTGAACTCGCCGTCGAACGCTTCCTCCATCAGCGCCCGGACCGCGGCGAGTTCGGCCTCGCCCAGCTCCGAGGTGTGTGCCGTGCGCAGATCAGTCATAGCGGTCATGCTGCCAGAGGGGTGAAGGCGTGTCAGAGGCGTATCAGGAAAGCGACCGGCACGTTGTCCCGGCGGGCGGGGGCCAGTTGCATGGACGTACGAGCACGGCCGTCCCGATGGCCGCGCTCGGCCACTCCTCCTCGCCGCGCCCGTCCCACGACGGGCGCGCGCCCTCATGACCCCGGATGGACCATGCCTGACCTCGACCCGCAGTCCCCGCGCCCGGCCTCCTGGGCCGGCCGCACCGTACTCGTCACCGGTGCCGCCTCCGGCATCGGCTGGGAGACCGCCCGGCTGCTGGCGCTGCGCGGCGCCACCGTGCTGGCGCACGCCCGGACCGCCGAGGAGGCGCACGACGCGGTCGGCCGGCTCACCGCCGCCGGGGTCGAGGCGGACCGGCTGTGCCCCATGGCCGCCGACTTCACCCGCCTCGAAGAGGTCGAGCGGCTGGCCCACCGGGTGGCGCGGGAGCACCCGCGGCTGGACGTCCTGGTCAACAACGCCGCCATCGCCGCCCCCGAGCGGCACACCGTGACCGAGGACGGCAACGAGGTCTCCCTCCAGGTCAACTTCCTCGCCCACTACCTCCTCACCCACCTCCTCGAATCCCCTCTCACCTCCGGCACCGGCGGCCGCGTCGTCAACGTCTCCTCGGCGCTGCACCGCACGGCCTCCATCCAGTGGAGCGACCCCAACCGGGTCAAGCGCTACTCCCGCCTCGCCGCCTACGCCCAGTCGCAGCTCGCCCTGACCGTCTTCGCCGCCGACCCGCGCGTGACGGCCGTCAGCGTCGACCCGGGCGTGTGCGCGACGGCGCTGCTGCCGGTGTACGGGCACGAGGGAGCCCCGGCGGCGGACGGCGCCGCCCACGTCGTACGGCTGTGCGACCCGGCCGTGGAGCTCGTCAACGGCGCCTACTACGAAGGCGCCGAGCGCACCGCCCCGGCGGTGGCCGCCACCGAGGAGCGCTCGGTCAAGCGCCTCGCCAAGCTCGCCGACCTGCTGGTCGAGAGCCGCTGAGGTCACCGGGGGCGGGCGTCAGAGCTGCGTCAATACCGGACGGACGACCGCCTACCGCCCGAAATGTCCAAAACCGTGGCCGTAAGGTCGACCGTACGCGGCAGTGCTGCACCTCGGGCCGGAGAACCGGCCCGAACACCGTCGCGCATCGTGGAAGACAATGAGGCCATGGGACGCGGCAAGCTTCGGATCTACCTCGGTGCGGCACCGGGCGTCGGCAAGACGTACGCGATGCTCTCCGAGGCGCACCGTCGTATCGAACGCGGCACCGACATCGCCGTGGGCTTCGTGGAGCACCACAACCGCCCCCGGACCGAGGTCATGCTGCACGGCCTGGAGGAGGTGCCCCGACGTGAGATCACCTACCGGGGGACCGTCTTCACCGAGATGGACGTCGACGCCCTCCTCACCCGCCGCCCCGCCGTCGCCCTCGTCGACGAGCTCGCGCACACCAACGTGCCCGGCTCCCGCAACACCAAGCGCTGGCAGGACGTCGAGGAACTCCTCCAGGCCGGCATCGACGTCGTCTCGACCGTCAACATCCAGCACCTCGAATCGCTGGGCGACGTGGTCGAGTCGATAACCGGCGTCCGGCAGCGCGAGACCGTGCCCGACGAGGTCGTGCGCCGCGCCGACCAGATCGAACTGGTCGACATGTCGCCCCAGGCACTGCGCCGCCGGATGGCACACGGCAACATCTACAAGCCCGACAAGGTCGACGCCGCCCTCTCCAACTACTTCCGCCCCGGCAACCTCACCGCCCTGCGCGAGCTGGCGCTGCTGTGGACCGCCGACCGCGTCGACGAATACCTGCGGCAGTACCGCACCGAGCACAGCGTCTCCACCATCTGGCAGGCCCGCGAGCGCATCGTCGTCGGCCTCACCGGCGGCCCCGAGGGCCGCACCCTCATCCGCCGCGCCTCGCGCATGGCCGCCAAGGGCTCCGGCAGCGAGATCCTCGCCGTCTACATCGCCCGCAGCGACGGGCTGACCTCGGCCTCGCCCAAGGAGCTCGCCGTCCAGCGGACCCTCGTCGAGGACCTCGGCGGCACATTCCACCACGTGATCGGCGACGACGTGCCCGCCTCACTGCTGGAGTTCGCCCGCGGGGTCAACGCCACCCAGATCGTGCTCGGCTCCAGCCGCCGCAAGACCTGGCAGTACGTCTTCGGCCCCGGCGTCGGCCAGACCGTCGCCCGCGACTCCGGCCCCGACCTCGACGTGCACATCGTCACCCACGAGGAGGCCGCCAAGGGCCGCGGCCTGCCCGTCGCCCGCGGCGCCCGCCTCGGCCGGCCCCGCATCGTCGCCGGCTGGATCACCGGCGTCGTCGCCCCCGCGCTGCTGTCCCTGCTGCTCACCTCGCTGGAGAACGGTCCCGGCCTCGCCAACGACGTCCTGCTCTTCCTCTTCCTGACCGTCGTCGCGGCCCTCCTCGGCGGACTGCTGCCCGCCCTCGCCTCCGCGGCCTTCGGCTCGCTGCTGCTGAACTACTACTTCACCCCGCCCATCCACAGCATCACCGTCCAGGACCCCAAGAACTTCGTCGCCATCGTGATCTTCTTCGCGGTGGCGGTGTCGGTCGCCTCCGTCGTGGACGTCGCCGCCCGCCGCACCCACCAGGCGGCCCGGCTGCGCGCCGAGTCCGAGATCCTCTCCTTCCTCGCCGGCAGCGTCCTGCGCGGCGACACCAGCCTCGACGCGCTCCTGGAACGGGTCCGCGAGACCTTCGCGATGGAGTCCGTCGCCCTGCTGGAGCGGGCCAGCGAGGTCGACCCGTGGACCTGCGCGAGCAGCGTGGTGACCAGCACGGGCAAGCCGCTGCTGCGGCCCGAGGACGCCGACGTCGACATGCCCGTCGGCGACAACATGGCCCTCGCCCTCTCCGGCCGGGTCCTGCCCGCCGAGGACCGCCGGGTACTGGCCGCCTTCGCCGCCCAGGCCGCGGTCGTCCTGGACCGGCAGCGGCTCGTCGGCGAGGCTCAGCGGGCCGAGCAGCTCGCCGAGGGCAACCGCATCCGCACGGCCCTGCTGGCCGCCGTCAGCCACGACCTGCGCACCCCGCTCGCCGCGATCAAGGCCGCGGTGACCTCCCTGCGCTCCGACGACGTCGCCTGGTCCGAGGAGGACGAGGCCGAGCTGCTGGCCGGCATCGAGGACGGCGCCGACCGCCTCGACCACCTCGTCGGCAACCTCCTGGACATGTCCCGTCTCCAGACCGGCACCGTCACCCCGCTGATCCGCGAGATCGACCTCGACGAGGTGGTCCCCATGGCACTGGGCGGCGTCCCCGAGGGCAGCGTCACCCTCGACATCCCCGAGACGCTGCCCATGGTCGCCGTCGACCCCGGGCTGCTGGAGCGCAGCGTCGCCAACATCGTCGAGAACGCCGTCAAGTACAGCCCCGACGGCACACCCGTCCACGTCGCCGCCAGCGCCCTCGGCGAGCGTGTCGAGGTCCGCGTCGCCGACCGCGGCCCCGGCGTCCCCGACAGCGCCAAGAACCGCATCTTCGAGCCGTTCCAGCGCTACGGCGACGCCCCGCGCGGCGCCGGCGTCGGCCTCGGCCTCGCCGTCGCCCGGGGCTTCGCCGAGGCCATGGGCGGCACGCTCGCCGCCGAGGACACCCCCGGCGGCGGGATGACCATGGTCCTCACCCTGCGCGCCGCCCCCGGCCGCCCGCCCGTACGCCCGGACCTCCCGGCCCAGGCCACCTCGTGAACCCCCACGCCGTGCCGTACGGACAGCTCCCCGACCAAGACCCCGGGCCCAGCGGATGGGCCCGAACGAACAGCAGAGGTGGTTCCGCATGAACCGGGTGCTCGTGGTGGATGACGAGCCGCAGATCGTCCGCGCTCTCGTGATCAACCTCAAGGCGCGGAAGTACGAGGTCGACGCCGCGCCCGACGGCGCCACCGCCCTCCAGCTCGCCGCCGCCCGCCACCCCGACGTCGTCATCCTCGACCTGGGCCTGCCCGACATGGACGGCGTCGAGGTGATCAAGGGGCTGCGCGGCTGGACCCGGGTGCCCATCCTGGTCCTCTCGGCCCGCCAGACCTCCGACGAGAAGGTCGAGGCGCTCGACGCCGGCGCCGACGACTACGTCACCAAGCCCTTCGGCATGGACGAGCTGCTCGCCCGGCTGCGCGCCGCGGTGCGCCGCGCCGAGCCCACGGGGCCGGCCGCCGCCGGCGACGACGCGATCGTCGAGACCGCGGTCTTCACCGTCGACCTCGCGGCGAAGAAGGTCAACCGCGGCGGCAAGGACGTACGCCTCACGCCGACCGAGTGGCACCTGCTGGAGGTCCTCGTCCGCAATACGGGCCGTCTCGTCAGCCAGAAGCAGCTCCTCCAGGAGGTCTGGGGCCCCTCCTACGGCACCGAGACGAACTACCTGCGGGTCTATATGGCGCAACTGCGGCGCAAGCTGGAGCAGGACCCCTCCCACCCGAAGCACTTCATCACGGAGCCGGGGATGGGGTACCGGTTCGAGGTGTGACCGGAACGGGCTCGACGTGCCGCGACGGGCCCATCGAGCCCGTCCGGCGATCGAAGCCCTCCCCCGGACCGGCCCCTCCGGCCTTTGCGGACAAAGCGCTCCGGCCGCGGTCGTGTGGCCACCCGCCCGGAGGGCGCCCGGTACGCTGGATTCATGACCGCCGTACCCCGTTCCGAGAAGCCGACCGGCCGATTTCGCCGGATGCTCGACCGGCTGTCCACCTCGCAGGAGGACCTGCACTCGGCCGAGCTGCAGCAGGACGCGGAGGCCGTGGGCTGCACCAAGATCTGCGACTGCGACGACCGCCAGGTCGTCAAGGTCACCGGCACGCTGCGGACGGTCACCCTCCGCCCGCGTGCCGGAGTGCCCGCGCTGGAGGCCGAGCTGTTCGACGGGTCGGCCGCGCTCGACGTGGTGTGGCTGGGGCGCCGTTCCATCGTCGGCATCGAACCCGGCCGTAAGCTGATCGCCTCCGGCCGGATATCCATGAGTCGTGGCCGCCGGGTGCTGTTCAATCCCAAGTACGAACTCCGACCAGTCGGACAGGAGTAGCGGGTGACGTCTCTCGACAAGCCGACGGACCGGACGACGGACGGTCCGGCGGCCGCGCCGCCGGACCGGCAAGGGCAGGGTGCCGCCGGCGCCGACGCGCGATCGGCCACCGAGGCCGCCCTGTTCGAGGCGTTCGGCGGGGTGCGGGGCATGGTCGAGACGACCGTCCCGGGCCTGGTCTTCGTCGCGATCTACACCGTCAAGCGGGACATCCACATCGCGGCCATCGCCGCCCTGGGCCTGTCCGTGGTGCTGGGCGTGGCCCGCCTGGTGGGCAAGGACACCCTCAAGCACGCCTTCAGCGGCGTCTTCGGGGTCGCCTTCGGCGCGGTCTTCGCGATGATGTCCGGCGACGCCAAGAACTTCTACCTGCCGGGCATGCTCTACAGCCTCGGGCTGGCGGTGGCGTACATCGTCACCTCGCTCTTCGGCTATCCGCTGCTCGGCCTGATCCTGGGCCCGGTGTTCAAGGAGAACCTCTCCTGGCGCACCCGCAACCCCGGCCGCAAGACCGCGTACACCAAGGCGAGCTGGGCCTGGGGCCTGATCCTGCTCGCCAAGTCCGCCATCCTCTTCCCGCTGTACTGGTGGGGCGACGCCACCCAGCTCGGCTGGGTCAAGGTGGCCCTCGGCATCCCGCCGATGCTGCTCTCGGTCTATCTGACCTGGATCTTCCTGGCCAAGGCGCCGCCGCCGATCGACGTCTTCGCCGAGCTGGAGGCCGCCGAGGCCGCCGAGCGCGAGAAGGCGGAGACCGCGGAGGCCGAGAAGGTCGTCGAGCCGCTGCTCGCCGAGTGGGCCGAGAACGTCGTCGACGGCGCCCACGCCGAGGCCGCCGACCGGCAGCCGCCGCGCCACTGACGCCGCGGGCGCCACAACGCCGGGAAGGCCCCGGGAACCGATGGGTTCCCGGGGCCTTCCGCGTCGTGCCAGGGCGTTCCGCGTCGTGCCCGGGCCTTCAGCTCGTGCTCAGGGCCTTCAGCCGGCGATGTCCTTGCGGACCGACAGCAGGTCCTCCAGCTGCTCCTCGCGCGCGGGCGCCGCGACGAACAGCAGCTCGTCGCCGGGCTCCAGCGAGTCCTCCCGGGTGGGCGTCAGCACCCGGTTGCCACGGATGATGGTGACCAGCGAGGTGTCCTCCGGCCAGTCCACGTCCCCGACCCGGGTGCCCGCCAGCGCGGACTCCGGCGGCAGGGTCAGCTCCACGAGGTTGGCGTCGCCCTGGCTGAAGCGCATCAGCCGCACCAGGTCGCCGACGCTCACGGCCTCCTCGACCAGCGCGGACATCAGACGCGGCGTGGACACGGCCACGTCCACGCCCCAGGACTCGTTGAAGAGCCACTCGTTCTTGGGGTTGTTCACCCGGGCCACGACCCGGGGCACCCCGTACTCCGTCTTGGCCAGCAGCGAGACGACCAGGTTGACCTTGTCGTCACCGGTCGCCGCGATCACCACGTTGCAGCGCTGGAGCGCCGCCTCGTCGAGCGAGGTGATCTCGCACGCGTCGGCCAGCAGCCACTCCGCCAGCGGCACCCGCTCCACCGAGATGGCGGTCGGGGCCTTGTCGACGAGCAGCACCTCGTGCCCGTTCTCCAGCAGCTCACCCGCGATGGAACGGCCCACCGCGCCGGCACCCGCAATAGCGACCCTCATCAGTGGCTCTCCTCGGGTCCCTGGGCGAACGCCGCCTCGACCTTCTCGACCTCGTCGGTGCGCATCATCACGTGCACCAGGTCGCCCTCCTGCAGCACCGTCTGCGACGACGGCAGCATCGCCTCGCCCAGCCGGGTGAGGAACGCGACCCGGACCCCGGTCTCGTCCTGCAGCTTGCTGATCTTGTGGCCCACCCAGGCGTCCGAGGCGGGCACCTCGGCGAGCTGCACACCCCCGCTCGGGTCACGCCACAGCGGCTCCGCGCCGGACGGCAGCAGCCGCCGCAGCATCTGGTCGGCCGTCCAGCGGACAGTGGCCACCGTCGGGATGCCGAGCCGCTGGTAGACCTCGGCGCGCCGCGGGTCGTAGATACGGGCCGCGACGTTCTCCACGCCGAACATCTCACGGGCCACCCGGGCCGCGATGATGTTGGAGTTGTCACCGCTGCTGACCGCCGCGAACGCGCCGGCCTCCTCGATGCCCGCCTCGCGCAGGGTGTCCTGGTCGAAGCCGACGCCGGTCACCCGCCGGCCGCCGAACCCGGAGCCCAGACGCCGGAAGGCCGTCGGGTCCTGGTCGATCACGGCGACCGTATGACCCTGCTGCTCAAGGGTCTGCGCGAGGGCCGAGCCCACTCGCCCACAGCCCATGATCACAATGTGCATGACGATTACCCCGTGCTCCGGACTACCGCGCTGACCTGCACCAACAACCTGCTCACATCTTCCCTTGTTGTTCTACGTTCGGCTCACGGGCCCGCGACGCCAAGGGCTCGCGGTATCGACGCCGAGCGCCCGCGGGATCTTCTCCGCGCCGACGCACAGGACCACCGTATCCGCAATGGCCCCGGCGGGCCGATCCCCGTCCGCCGACCGGGCCCCGGGCTTCCTTGAATCCCACGCGTCACAGGTGTGAGCCCGGGGGTGCGGGGGAGGGGAACCGGGACCGGACCTCCGGCCCCGGCGCCCCGGCCGCGCCGGAGGGCTCCGGGTGGGCGGATGTCTGTTCGGTCACTCCCGGCGAAGATCGGCCACGCGGCCGACGGCGTGGTTAGGATGATCGGCGTCTTCCGTTTTGGACGGGACGTCAGGACGCCGACCCTGTCCCTCCCCCAGCCGCCGCTGGAAGGTACCCCCGCCCCATGTCCCCTTCGTCCACGAGGAATTGATGTCACATCACATATCGGAGGTGGTGAGCTGGTGCCTGGCCGTCGCGCTGGTCGCCGTGGCGGTGCTGCTGATACGTCAGCGGGGAATCACCGCCGCCGTGCGCAGGCGCGTCGCCGCCCTGGAGGACAGCCTCCAGGCACGTGACACGGAGATACGGCACCTGGTCACCGTGCGGCTGCCCGCCGTCACGGCCTCCATGCACCAGCCCGTACCCCTGCCGGGGCTGCTCGACGAGCGCCTGACCGGCACCGTGTTCGCCCAGGGCCTGCAGTCCGTGATGGACCTCTTCACCCGGGCCGTGGACAAGGCACAGGCCCGCGCCGACCAGTCGGCGAAGGCCGCCCTCAAGGCATCCATGCGCGCCCTCCAGGGCCTCGCGCACGAACAGCAACTGGCGATCTCCGACATGCAGGACCGGCACGACAACCCCGACGTGCTGCGCGACCTGCTCCAGATCGACCACGCCAACTCCCAGTTCGGCCGCCGCGCCCAGGCCATCGCCGTCCTGTGCGGCTCCTGGCCCGGCCGCCAGCGCACCGCCTCGCCCCTGACCGACGTCGTCCGCGGCGCCACCTCACGCATCCGCGACTACCGGCGCGTCAAGGTGCACAGCCAGGCCGACCTCGCCGTCGTCAGCCGGGCCGTCGAACCGGTGGTGCTCGCCGTCGCCGAGCTCCTCGACAACGCCGCCCGGCACTCCCAGCCCAACACCACCGTCGAGGTCGGCCTCCAGCCCGTGCACAACGGCGCCTGCGTCGTCATCGACGACGCCGGCGTGGGCATGGACGGCCAGGAGGTCCAGCGGGCCGCCGCGCTGCTGTCCGGCCAGCGGACCGTGGACGTCTCCCGGCTCGGCGACCCCCCGCAGTTCGGCTTCCCCGTCATCGGCGTGCTCGCCGCCCGCTACGGCTTCAGCGTCTCGGTCGACACCCGCTCGCCCTACGGCGGCGTACGAGCCGTGCTGTTCCTGCCCAGCGCGCTGCTGACCCACCTCGAACTCGACGGACCCGACACCACACCGCTGGCGCCCCCCGGCGCCCGCAGGTCCGCACGCCCCCCAGCGCAGGCGCCCGCACCCCCCGAAAGCCCCGCGAGCCCCGCCCCCGACGCGTTCCCGCCCCCGGCCGCGCCCCGGGCGACCGCCGGACCGGCCCCCGCGTCGGCGCCCGGCGCCGTCACCGGAGCCACCGCCGGCGGCCTCCCCAAGCGCCGCCGCAGGCAGCCCACCGCCACCCCACCGCAGGGCACCGCCGCGCCGCTGCCCCCCGAGGCACCCGGCGGCACCCCGCCCACGACACCGGGCGGCACCCCGCCCGCCGGCACCCCCCTGGGCATCCCGGCCGAACGCACCCCGGAGGAGACCGCCCGGCGCATGGGCGCCTTCGCGCGCGGCACCCGCTCCGGCCGAGCCCCCCACAACCCCCGCCACGCCGGCCCCCTCGACCAGGCACCCGAAGACGATGAAGGGAACCCCCCAGCGTGAACGACCACCTGAACAACGAGCTGGGCTGGATGCTCGACGAGGTCGTGAAGATGCCGGAGGCCCGGCACGCGATCCTCCTCTCCGCCGACGGCATGCTGCGTGCCCGCTCCGAGGGCATCGACCGCGACGAGGCCGAACGCCAGGCGGCCGCCCTCTCCGGGCTCCAGTCCATCAGCCGCTCCACCTCGGAGTTCTGCACCAGCCAGGCACACCAGGAAAGCCCCTGGCGGCAGACGCTCGTGGAATTCGCCCACGGCTACGTCTTCCTCATAGCCGCCGGCCCCGGCGCCTACCTCGCCGTGTCCACCACCGAACACGTCGACATGGAAGCCGTCACCTACCGCATGCAGAAGCTCGTCGACCGGCTCGGGAAGGAACTCACCAGCCCGCCCCGGCAGGGCGCCTGGCAGGGCGGCAGCCCGGCATGACCCCACCCACGCCGAGGCGCGGACAAGGATTAGTACGGCCGTACGTCGTCACCGACGGCCGCGCCTACCCCACCCGCAACACATTCGACCTGGTCACCCTGGTCATCGCCCAGCACGACCGGCCGCTCGGCGGGCTCAGCCCCGAAAAGCGCCGGCTCATGGAACTCTGCCTCGGCGGACCGCTGTCCGTCGCCGAGATCGCCGGCCACCTGGTGCTGCCCGTCAGCGTCACCAAGGTGCTGCTCGGCGACCTCGTCGACAGCGGTCACCTCATCACCCGGGCCCCCATCCCCTCGGCACAGCTCCCCGAGGCCCAGATCCTTCAGGAGGTGCTCGATGGACTCCGCGCTCGCCTCTGAGGGTGCGGTCTACCTGCGGCAGACCGTACGGACCGCCGCGAAACTCCTCGTCGTCGGCCACTTCGCCGTCGGCAAGACCACCTTCGTCGGCTCCCTGTCGGAAATCCGGCCGCTGCGCACCGAGGAGACCATGACGCAGGCCGGGGCGCTCGTCGACGACCTGGCCGGCATCGACGGCAAGACCACCACCACCGTCGCCATGGACTTCGGCCGCGTCACCCTCAGCGACAGCCTCGTCCTCTACCTCTTCGGCGCCCCCGGCCAGCAGCGCTTCACCCGGCTCTGGCAGGACATGACCCAGGGCGCCCTCGGCGCCATCGTCCTCGCCGACACCCGCCGCCTGGACCAGTCCTTCGACGTCATGGGACTCCTGGAGGAACACGGCCTGCCCTACGCCGTCGCCGTCAACCACTTCGACGGCGCCCCCGCCCACCCCGAGGAAGAGATCCGCGAAGCCCTCGACCTGCTCCCCGAGACCCCGCTGATCACCTGCGACGCCCGCGACCGGATCTCCTCCACCCGCGCGCTCATCGCCCTCGTCGAATACCTCCAGAGGCGACAGAGCCACCTGCCCCACACCGCCCAGGAGCCCGTGTGACCCACCACCCCGACGCCGGCCACCCACCGGCGTCCGCGCCACCCCCGGGCTGCCCCGCCCACCAGGCCCCCACCCCCCTGTACGGGCCCGACTTCGCCGCCGACCCGCACGCCGTCTACGCACGGCTGCGCACCCAGGGCCCGGCCGCCCCCGTCGAGCTGGCACCCGGCGCGCACGCCACCCTCGTCACCGACTACCGGGCCGCGCTGGAGGTGCTCCGCACCCCCGAGATCTTCGGCAAGGACGCCCGCCGCTGGCGCGCCCTCGCCGACGGCCGGGTCGCCCCCGACAACCCCGTCGTGCCGATGATGGCCTACCGCCCCAACTGCCTGTTCTCCGACGGCGAGGCCCACCGCCGGCTCCGCCAGGCCGTCACCGACAGCCTCTCCCGCATCGACCCCAACGCCCTGCGCGGCTACGTCGAACGCAGCGCCGACACCCTCATCGACCGGTTCGCCGCCCTCGGCGAGGCCGACCTGCTCGGCAGCTACGCCAAGGTCCTCCCGCTCCTGGTCTTCCAGCAGCTCTTCGGCTGCCCGCCCGAGATCGGCGACCGCCTCGTCGAGGGATTCTCCGGAATCTTCGACGGCGTCGACGCCGAACGCGCCGACGCCCTCATCGACCAGAGCCTCGTCGAACTCATCGGCCTCAAGCACACCACCCCCGGCGCCGACATGACGTCCTGGCTGATGGCCCACCACGCCCGGCTCACCGACGAGGAGATGATCCACCAGCTCGTCGTCCTCATCGGCGCCGGCACCGAACCCCAGCAGAACCTCATCGCCAACGCGCTGCGCCTGCTGCTCTCCGACGACCGCTTCGCCGGCGACCTCGCCGGCGGCAGCATGCCCGTCGAGGACGCCCTCGACGAGGTCCTCTGGCTCGACCCGCCCATGGCCAACTACGCCGTCCACTACCCCCTCCAGGACGTGGACTTCGGCGGCGTCCCCCTCCAGGCGGGCGAACCCGTCGTCATCAGCTTCGCCGCCGCCAACACCGACCCCGCCCTGCTGTCCGACCGGCGCACCGGCAACCGCGCCCACCTCGCCTGGAGCGCCGGCCCGCACACCTGCCCCGCCAAGGACGCCGCCCGCCTCATCGCGGCCGTGGCCGTCGAGAAGCTCCTCGACCGCCTGCCCGACCTGGAGCTGGCCGTCTCCGCCGACCGCCTCGTCTGGCGGCCCGGCCCCTTCCACCGCGCGCTGACCGCCCTGCCCGTGCGCTTCCCGCCGGTCCAGCCCACCAGGCCCGCCCCCGCGCCCGTACACGACCTCGCCGCCTCCGCCGGCGGACCCGGCGACACCACCACCCCGCCCCACCCCTCCCAGCAGGCCGAACCCCATGGAGAGAGCAGATGGAAAGCAAGCTCCGCCCCCTCCCCATCGACCCCACAGGCCGCGACATCCACGGCGAGGCCGCCAGGATCCGCTCCCGAGGCGCCGCGACGCCCGTGGAGCTTCCTGGTGGCGTGGTGGCGTGGGCAATAACCACCCAGCCCCTCCTGAAGGAGCTCCTCACCGACCCCCGCGTCTCCAAGGACCCCAACCGTCACTGGCCCGCCTGGATCAACGGTGAGATCTCACCGGAGTGGCCCCTGTTCACCTGGGTCGCCGTGCGGAACATGTTCACCGCCTACGGAACCGACCACAAACGCCTGCGCACCCTCGTCGCCAAGGCCTTCACCGCCCGCCGCACCGCCGCCCTGCGCCCCCGCATCGAACAGCTCACCGCCGACCTGCTCGACACCCTCGCCGCCACCCCGCCCGGCACCCCCGCCGACCTGCGCGAGGAATACGCCTACCCCATCCCCATCCAGGTGATCTGCGAACTCTTCGGCGTCACCGACGAGCACACCCGTGAGGGCCTGCGCGCCTGCGTCGACAGCATCTTCCACACCAGTGCCGACCCGGCCGAGGTCACCGCCACCTACACACGCGTCTACGAACTCCTCGGCGGCCTCGTCGCCGCCAAGCGGGCCGACCCCGGCGACGACATGACCAGCGTCCTGATCTCCGCCCGCGAGGAGGACGGCTCCCGCCTCACCGAGCAGGAACTCGTCGACACCCTCCTGCTCGTCATCAGCGCCGGACACGAGACCACCGTCAACCTCCTCGACAACGCCATCCACGCCCTCCTCACCCACCCCGACCAGCTCGCCCTCGTCCGCGCCGGCGAGGCCGACTGGGACGCCGTCATCGACGAGACCCTGCGCCACCAGGCCCCCGTCGCCAGCCTGCCCCTGCGCTACGCCACCGAGGACATCACCCTCCCCGACGGCACCACCATCGAACGCGGCGACGCGATCGTCGCCGCCTACGCCGCCGCCGGCCGCGACCCCGAACTGCACGGCGCCGACGCCGACCGCTTCGACGTCACCCGCGCCGTCAAGGACCACCTCGCCTTCGGCCACGGCGTCCACTACTGCCTCGGCGCCCCCCTCGCCCGCCTGGAGGCCGCCGTCGCGCTGCCCGCCCTCTTCGCGCGCTTCCCCGACCTCACCCTCGCCGCCGACCCCGACACCCTGCGCCCCGTCGAGTCGTTCATCTCCAACGGCCACCGCGCCCTGCCCGCCCTCGTACACGGCCGATAGCCCGGCCGACCCCGACGGGCCCGGGACGGGGATGCGGCGTACGCCACATTCCCGTCCTGACGGGTGGCGGGTGGGCGTACGGGAGAGTGAACCCTTACGATCCTCTGCGTGTCCAAATTGACCGACCTGCCGAAACGGATCCTCATCGGCCGGGCGCTGCGCAGTGACAAGCTGGGAGAAACCCTTCTCTCCAAGCGCATCGCGCTCCCCGTCTTCGCCTCCGACCCACTCTCCTCCGTGGCGTACGCGCCGGGCGAAGTGCTGCTCGTCCTGTCCGTGGCAGGTGTGTCCGCCTACCACTTCAGCCCATGGATCGCCGTCGCGGTCGTGGTGCTGATGTTCACGGTGGTGGCCTCCTACCGCCAGAACGTGCACGCGTACCCCAGCGGCGGCGGCGACTACGAAGTCGCCAACGTCAACCTCGGCCCCAAGGCCGGCCTCACCGTCGCCAGCGCCCTGCTCGTCGACTACGTCCTGACCGTCGCCGTCTCGATCTCCTCCGGCATCGAGAACCTCGGCTCCGCCGTCCCCTTCGTCATCGAGAACAAGACCACCTGCGCCGTCGGCGTGATCGTCCTGCTCACCCTGATGAACCTCCGCGGCGTCAAGGAATCCGGCAAGCTCTTCGCCATCCCGACGTACGTCTTCGTCGGCGGCGTCTTCGTGATGATCGCCTGGGGCGCCATCCGCGGCCTGCTCATGGGCGACACCATGAAGGCCCCCACCGCCGACTACACCATCCACGCCGAGCACCAGGGCCTCGCCGGCTTCGCGCTCGTCTTCCTGCTGCTGCGCGCCTTCTCCTCCGGCTGTGCCGCGCTCACCGGCGTGGAGGCCATCAGCAACGGCGTCCCCGCCTTCCGCAAGCCCAAGAGCAAGAACGCGGCCACCACCCTGGCCCTCATGGGCGGCCTCGCCGTCACCATGTTCTGCGGCATCATCGGCCTCGCCATGGTCACCAAGGTCCGCATGGCCGAGCACCCCGCCACCGACCTGCTCAAGGACGGGCAGCCCGTCGGCGCGGACTACACCCAGAACCCGGTGATCTCCCAGGTCGCCGAGGCGGTCTTCGGCAACGGCTCGTTCCTCTTCATCGTGCTCGCCGCCGCCACCGCCCTCGTCCTCTTCCTGGCCGCCAACACCGCCTACAACGGCTTCCCGCTGCTCGGCTCGATCCTCGCCCAGGACCGCTACCTGCCCCGCCAGCTGCACACCCGCGGCGACCGCCTCGCGTTCTCCAACGGCATCGTGCTGCTCGCCGGCGCCGCCGCGATACTCGTCTTCCTCTACGGCGCCGACTCCACCAAGCTCATCCAGCTCTACATCGTCGGCGTCTTCGTCTCCTTCACCCTCAGCCAGACCGGCATGGTCCGCCACTGGAACCGCCACCTGAGCTCCGAGACCGACCCGGCCAAGCGCCGCCACATGATCCGCTCCCGCGCGATCAACACCTTCGGCGCCTTCTTCACCGGCCTGGTCCTCGTCGTCGTCCTGCTGACGAAGTTCACCCACGGCGCCTGGGTCGCCCTCCTCGGCATGGTGATCTTCTACGCCACCATGACCGCGATCCGTAAGCACTACGACCGCGTCGCCGAGGAGATCGCCGCCGAGGACGAGCCCACCGACGACACCGTCCGCCCCTCCCGGGTGCACTCCATCGTCCTGGTCTCCAAGGTCCACAAGCCGACCCTGCGCGCCCTCGCCTACGCCAAGCTCATGCGCTCCGACACCCTCGAAGCCCTCAGCATCAGCGTCGACGCGGCCGAGACCAAGGCCCTGCGCGAGGAATGGCACCGCCGCGGCCTCGACGTACCCCTGAAGATCCTCGACTCGCCCTACCGCGAGATCACCCGGCCGATCATCGACTACGTCAAGAGCCTCCGCAAGGAGAGCCCGCGCGACGCCGTCAGCGTCTACATCCCCGAGTACGTGGTCGGGCACTGGTACGAGCACCTGCTGCACAACCAGAGCGCGCTCCGCCTCAAGGGCCGCCTGCTGTTCACGCCCGGCGTGATGGTCACCTCCGTGCCCTGGCAGCTGGACTCCTCCGAGGCCGCCAAGCGGCGCGCCCGCAAGCGCGCCGAGTGGAACGCGCCGGGTTCGGTGCGGCGCGGCCCGGTGGCGGAGCCGCGCAAGGAGAAGGCGGCGACGAAGAAGTAACGACGGCCGCCGCCGGCGTGAATTCGCTGGGGGGTGCGACGGGACGTAGACTGAACGGCTGTTGTCCCGACGCACCCCCCTGTCTATTGGAGTCGACCCGCAATGCAGCACGAGACCGAAGCATCGCTGGTCGGCCACGAGTACGAGGTCGAGGTCGGCCCGGTCGCTCACGGCGGCCACTGCGTCGCCCGTACGGAGTCGGGCCGCGTCCTGTTCGTACGCCACGCGCTCCCCGGTGAGCGCGTGGTGGCCCGGATCACCGAGGGGGAGTCCACCTCCCGCTTCCTGCGCGCCGACGCGGTGGAGATCCTCGAAGCCTCCAAGGACCGCGTCGAGGCCCCCTGCCCCTTCTCCGGCCCCGGCAAGTGCGGCGGCTGCGACTGGCAGCACGCCAAGCCCGGCGCCCAGCGCCGCTTCAAGGGCGAGGTCATCGCCGAACAGCTCCAGCGCCTCGCGGGCCTCACCCCCGAGGACGCGGGCTGGGACGGCACGGTCATGCCCGCCGAGGGCGACAAGCTTCCGGCGGGCCAGGTCCCCGCCTGGCGCACCCGCGTCCAGTACGCCGTCGACGCCGAGGGCCACGCCGGACTGCGCAAGCACCGCTCCCACGACGTCCAGGTCATCGACCACTGCATGATCGCCGCGCCGGGCGTGAGCGAGCTGGGCATCGAGAAGCGCGACTGGCCGCAGATCGCCACGGTCGAGGCCATCGCCGCCTCGGGCTCGGCGGACCGCCAGGTCATCCTCACCCCGAAGCCGGGCGGCCGCCTCCCGATCGTGGAACTGGACAAGCCGGTCTCCGTCCTCCGCATCGGCGAGAAGGACAAGCAGGTCCACCGCGTCCACGGCCGCCCCTTCGTCCGCGAGCGCGCCGACGAGCGCACCTACCGCGTGGGCGAGGGCGGCTTCTGGCAGGTCCACCCGCAGGCCGCCGACACGCTCGTCAAGGCCGTCATGCAGGGCCTCATGCCCCGCAAGAACGACATGGCCCTCGACCTGTACTGCGGCGTCGGCCTCTTCGCGGGCGCGCTCGGCGAGCGCATCGGCGAGAAGGGCGCGGTGCTCGGCATCGAGTCCAGCAAGCGCGCGGTGGAGGACGCCCGCCACAACCTCCAGGACCTCGACCGGGTCCGCATCGAACAGGGCAAGGTCGAGCAGGTCCTCCCGCGCACCGGCATCGACAAGGCCGACCTCATCGTCCTCGACCCACCCCGCGCCGGCGCCGGCAAGCAGACCGTCCGCCACCTCGCCTCCCTCGGCGCCCGCCGCATCGCCTACGTCGCCTGCGACCCGGCGGCCCTGGCCCGGGACTTGGCGTACTTCGCGGAGGAGGGCTACAAGCCGGTGAAGCTACGGGCGTTCGACTTCTTCCCGATGACGCACCATGTGGAGTGCGTGGCGATCCTCAAGCCCACGGGAGACCGCGACTGACCTGCGGATTTCCCTGGTGCGCACGATGTGCGTTCTGGGCGTTGGGAGGGGGCGAAATCCTGCTGCGGGCCGTCTTTGCCGCCTGCGGCGGCGGGCGCCCTGCGGGCGCGTCCTCGAACAGCGGACGGGCTTGATTTCGCTGGGCTCGGCCGACTTCATCCCGTTGGGGGCACCCCCAGCCACCCGCTCACATGACCCGCCGGACACGGCGTAAGCGGGCAGGTCCTCAACCCGCGGAGATCGTTTTCAGGTGCCGGCCCTCGTCGGCCGAAAGAGGCCGGCGGCGTGTCGGCGTGCGCGATGATTCGGGGATGACCCTGACATCGATGTGCCTGTGCCTGGTGACCCGCCCGACCACCGCCGGCGCCGGCCGGGAGGTACTGCTCGGCCGGAAGAAGCGGGGCTTCGGCGCCGGCAACGTCGTCGGCTTGGGCGGCCATGTCGAGCCCGGGGAGACGCCCGTGCGAGCCGCCGTCCGCGAACTGGCGGAGGAGTCCTCGCTCGTGGTCGCCGAGGCGGACCTCCTGCAGGCGGCGAGACTGGTCTTCCGGTTCCCGGCCCGGCCGGACTACGACCAGGAAGTGACGGTGTTCCTCACCGACAAGGCCGAAGGCACCGTCCGGGAGTGCGACGAGATCGCGCCGGCCTGGTACCCGGTGGACGAGCTGCCGCTCGACGCGATGTGGGACGACGCGAAGCACTGGCTGGCGGACGTGCTCGCCGGCCGGCGTGTGGAAGGGGAGTTCGTCTTCGCCGACGACAACCTGACGGTGGCGCGGTCGGACGTCCGCACGGCGCCGGTACGCGAGGACGCGCCGACGGCGGGAGAGGTCGCGTCAGGGGGCTGATCTTCGCGTCGCCACCACCACGGCCACGACCGTCAGCACCTGGAACCCCACGGCCGTGAGCGCCAGCGTCCCCGGCCCGTGGGACAGGACGAGTCCCCCGGCCAGGCTCCCGATCGCCTGGCCGGCGTACACCGCCGAGCCGGACAGCGACAGCACCACCTGTGCCTGCTGGCCACCCGCGTCGATCAGGCACTTCTGCAGCGCCGGGTTCATGGTCCAGCCGATCAGCGACCACAGCACGACCAGCGCGAAGAGGGCGACGACGGTCGGCGCGCGGTGGGTGCCGGCGAAGGCCAGGAGCGCCAGGAGCCCCATGACCGCGAGCAGGGCGACGGAGGAGAGCAGGGCGACACGCTCCGGGGGGAATCGGTCGATCAGTACGCCCGTCGCCAGGTTGGAGACCACCCCGCACGCGCCGTAGGCGAAGAAGACGAAGGCGACGGCGCCGCCGTGCAGTCCCGCGACGTGCTGGGCGATCCACTCCAGATAGGCGTACAGGACGAACATGCCGCAGAAGGTCAGCATGCTGACGAGCAGGATCGCCGGTACACCGGGCAGGACCGCCGCGCGGGCGCGCTCGGCGATGGGGGCCTCCGCCGTGGGAGGCACCGAGGGCAGCACGCGGGCCAGACCGAGAAGGGCGACGAGGCTGAGGAGGGCGACGAAGAGGAAGGTGGCCCGCCAGTCGGAGAAGGCGGCGATGACGGTGCCGACGGGGACGCCGAGGGCGCTGGCGATGGTGATGCCGCCGAGCACGGCGGTCAGGGCCCTGCCGCGTTCCTCGGGCGGGACGATGGCGGCGGCGGTGGCGGACGCGGCGGGCATGAACAGCGCGGTGGCCAGGGCGGCCACGACACGCGCGACCATCATGATCGCGTAGTTGGGCGCCGCTGCGGCCAGGACGTTGGCGACGACGAAGCCGACGAGGGCGGCCAGGAGGACCCTGCGTCGGTCCCAGTTGGCGGTGCCGACGGCGATGAAGGGGGCGGTCAGCGCGTAGACGGCGGCGAAGACCGTGATGAGCAGACCGGCGGTGCCGACCGACACCGACAGGTCCTCTCCGACCGAGGACAGGACGCCGCTGATGACGAACGCGTCGGTGCCCAGAGCGAAGGAGCCGAGAGTCATCAGCAGGACCGGCCTGCGGGCCGGCGGACTGGGGAAGAGCTTCGTCGGACCTCGTCCGCCCGGCGCCGACCCTAAACCCAAGGCTCTTCCCTTCCGGTTCCCGCGCCCTCCGCGCGTCCCGCGACGCCTGCGGAGTCGGTGGCGCCCTCGCGTCCCGCCACACCCCTGAGTCCCGCGATGTCGGGGAACCCCGCCCGGCTCCACAGCCACAGCGGGGTGTGCACGTCGATGGGGGCCAGGGCGGAGCCGGCCAGCACCTCCGCCCAGCTCCGGGCGACCGCGGCCCGGTGGCCCGCCGACCCCTCGAGCACATCGCTCCCGCACAGGCCGAGCCTCACCGTGGCCTGGATGACGTGCGTGTCGGGGGCGATGGTGATCAGTTCGCGGGAGGTCCACCGCACACCCGCGTACTGCTCCAGGACGTACAGCCAGTAGTTGAAGATCTTCGGGCCGGACAGGTAGGGGAACTCCGGCTTCCGGCGCACCTGCACGATGTCCCCGAGCCTGCCGACGTCCCTCCCCGCCGACGTCAGCAGGCCGAGGACGTCGCCGTCCGCCGAGGACTCGGCGATGCCCCGGGCGACCCGGCGCCAGATCGCGGGGTGGCGGTTCGGCTGGAGCGCGACCCGGTGCGCGAGGAGGTGCCGGGCGAGGTCGTCGGGGTCGCGTTCGAGGACCTGCGCCGGGGCGAACACCCATCGGGACGCGGGGTCCTGGTAGGCCGCGGCGACCGCCTGCCAGAGCGCGTAGCTGTTGCGCTGGTAGTTCAGGGACATGCCCAGCGTCAGGGTGTCCAGGAGGCGCTCGGAGGGCACCACTCCGGCGAGCGCGTCCTCAGGCATGGCCTCGCCGCCCAGCAGACACTCGCGGTGGGCGGCCACCAGGTCCCGGACCTGCGCCAGGACGGCCGAGCCTGTCGTCACGCTACCCCTTGTCGGATGTGAGGGCGCACATCATGGACCCGAGGACATCCCGCCAGTACGGCTCCAGGTGCCGCTCGTCGAGAAGACCGGTCCGCCGGAGCTCCCTCTCCGCCGCGAGCAGTGCGCCGTCCACACCGAGCGGTGTGCGGGCCGGCATGGGAGGCATGGCCTCCACCTCGTCGGCGCAGCCCAGAACCGAACGCAGGTGGCCTTCTTCGCCCGCATAGTAGTGGAGCGATCCGCAGTGGTGGTAGTAGGAACCCAGCCTGAGGCCCAGCTCGTTGGCCACGGTCTCCTGCACCATGGTCAGGAGGATGACGTCATACGGCATCACCCCGATCAAGGACTGGGAGCGCATGGACGCGATGCAGTCGAGGCGGCCGTCGCGGTGCAGGAACTGAAGCGATCCGAAGCAGGAGAAGTCCCTCGGCTCGTCGCGGAGATCGGCGGGGTAGATGAACCCGAGGTATGCCCTGCGGGTGGACGGGTCCCGCCTCATGAGCGCGATCAGATCCCGCAGCGGTGAGCCGGAATCGTCGCCGATGAGCCGCTGGGAGAGTCCGCAGACGAGCGTGCCGTTGTCGTCGGTGAAGGCCTTCCCGCGCGCGTTGTACGCGATCACCTGGCCGGCGTCCGCGCCCGGTGTCAGGGCCCACAGGTAGTTGGCGAAGGCGAATCCCTTGCTGGTGCGCCGGCAGGTGTCGGGAAGGAGCCGGTTCCTCGGGTCGCGTATCCGCACCGTGGGCGAGACGATTTCGAAGGTCGCCCGGTCCGCGGTCCCGAAACCGGAGCCGACGGAGGTGCTCGACCGGGGACCGGCCACCCGGTCGCCCTCCTTCGCGAGCAGCGCCGCCAGGTGGTGGTAGGCCTCGTGAAACGACTCGAAGGTGTTCACTGGCGGACCCCCACCGCTATGGAGACCAGACTCTCGGGCAGCGATCCGTCGGCGAGCACCGTGTCGGCGCTGTAGGGGCGCCCGGTGGGCGGCACCGGAGGGCACTCGACGAACTCCGTGAGTTCCAGCCCTGCCAGCCGGAACAGCTCCTTGGTCCGGGTGCGGTCGGGCGTGAAGGAATGGACGCCCCGGACCGTCCTGCCGTTGGAGGAGACGAACCGCGTCGTGCGCGTGGTGCGGCGGCGACCGGTGGACCACACCGAGGAAGGCCAGGTGAGCACGATCCGCCCCGCGGGCGCCAGCAGTTGTGCCAGGCAGAAGACGCCGAGGGGGTAGGCCATCCCGTCGACCAGCGAGCCCACGACATGGTCGTAGCCGCCGGGTTGCGCGAACAGGACTCTGATCGGCTCCCTCATGACGTCGTCCGGCAGGTACCGGGCCATCCCGGCGCTGGACTCCTGGCACGAGTAGCGGGCCTTGCCCGTCTCCACGGCCTCGCGCAGCCAGCCCCGGCCCGCGCCCACTTCCAGCAGCCGGGCCCCTTCGGACGTCCCCCGCAGGAGCCGGCTCAGGTGGGGAGCCGACGCGCGGTGGAAATCGGCCGTGGTGAGCCGCAGTTCGTCGACGAAATCCTCGGCGATGTCCGAATAGCCGATACGGTTGTCGAGGTCGATGCGCCGGCAGTCCGGGTACGCATCCGACGCCTTGTGCACCTCGAATCCCTCGCGTATCACGCGGGCGAGTTCGTCGGCGCTCTCGCGGTGGGAATGGTGAAGGACGAGGTGGGCCCGTTCGGCCAGTCGCGACACCTCTTCGGGGGAGCATTGATCGTCGACCAGGACTGCGCAGAACGTCGTGGCGGAGGAAGAGGGCGCCTCGGGCACGGAAAAGGAATCGGTTTCGGACTCCGCGGCCCCGATGTCCTTCAGTCTCTCCGCGATCTCTCTTCTGCGGGTCCCTGCGGGACCACCGATCAGAACCGGACAGGGGGCCGGGCGCGGGACGGCGTCAGTGGACATTGAAGATGACATCCCCTATTCGCGGCAGCAGGCAGAATCTGCACTTGGCGCAGTCGATGCCTTCCCGGTATTCCTCGGGGCAGGCGATCTGTCGCACCTTCGGGCGGGGCCTCGCCGCGTCGGTGCCGGGCGTCCGCGGGTCCCTCACCCGGCTCACCCGCCAGCCGTCCGGAGGATCACCCATGGTGTGGTCGACGGAGGCGAAGAGCTGGAAGTTGGGCATCTGCCGGAGCTCGTCGAGCGCGGGGAGCATGCTCGGGATCGCCCAGGAACGCGTGTAGGCCCAGAACAGGTGCTGGGGCACCGCATCGGCTATGTCGCGCCACATGGCGACATACCGGTCACCGAAGAAGTCTCCGGAGGAGTGCACCCTGACGGCGACCACGGGGGGAGTCGCGCTCTTCGCGGCGTCCGCCAGTTGCTGGAGAAGAAGCGGGCCGAGCCCTTCCGGATCCTCGCGGGCATGCCGTTCATTGGCGAACCACAACGGCCGGTTGAAGTCGACCTCGCCGCTGGTGTCCCCGTTGTAGCAGTTCTTGGCGCACCAGTCGCTCGCGCCCGGGCAGGTGCGCAACGTCGGTAAATTCCATACGAGAACGCGGCCGATGTGTCGTCCCGACGCCCCCGTCTTGATGTTTCCCGGCTCAAGTGAGGGGCGGTCGACGGCAGGAGCGGAAATGCCCACAATGGGGAGGCTCCGCTGTCGTGCCAGATACTGGGCTCTCTCCTGGATCTCCCGTTCCGATGGTATGGCCCGTTTCATGTTTCCCCCGAGCAGCGCAGCCTGCATGCTCCTTGATGCCCAGGAAGCTAGCACAGGGGGTGAAGGCTGTGGAGAGTCCGGACGGCGGTTCCGCAGAAACGTTCAAGCAGATTGAACTCGTGATATTCGACTGCGACGGAGTGCTGGTCGACAGTGAACGCATCGCCATGCGGGTCCACGTATTGCTGGGGGCGGAACTGGGCTGGTCGCTCACCGAGGACGAGGCGATCGAACGGTTCATCGGGGGTTCCATGCTGTCCATCACCGATCAGATCGCCGCACGGCTGGGCGGTCGGACGGCCGCGAGGTGGTGGGAGCGGTTCGTCGCCCTGCATCGCCGCGAGGTGGACACCGGCCTGTCGCCGGTCGAGGGCCTGCCGGAGGCACTGGACGCGATCACGCTGCCGACCTGTGTCGCCTCCAGCGGCTCGCACGAGAAGATGATCCATACCCTCGGCCGCACCGGCCTCTACGACCGTTTCGCGGGCCGCATCTACAGCTCCACCGAGGTCGCGCGGGGCAAGCCGGCGCCGGATCTCTTCCAGTACGCGGCGCGGCGGATGGGCGTCGATCCCGCGGCGTGCGCGGTGGTCGAGGACAGCCGGCCCGGCGTCGAGGCGGCCCGCGCCGCCGGCATGCGCTGCTTCGCCTACGCCGGAGGGCTGACACCCCGGACCTGGCTCGAAGGCCCCGGCACCGTCATCTTCGACGACATGCGCGGCCTGCCGGACCTGCTGGCGGGACGGCGACCGATCCTGCCGGCGGGAGACAGTGACGGATGAGCCCCCGCGCCCAGTGGCGAAGTGACCCCGTGCCGCCGCCTGCCGGGAGCCATGGGCGTGCGACTGCGGGGTCCCGCGGTGGCCGGCTGCCGCGGCACGGGCGGCAGCCGGCCGGGGGAGAGGTGGAGCACTGCGTCCTCGCTCCCTCGGCCCGCTCACGACGGGTGCTGCGAGGTCGCCCCCGCTCCGGCGTCGCCGGTGGGTTGACGAGGTGATCGCGGCACCGCGCCGCACCGCCTTGCGGATCAGCTCGGTGCCGGCGCACACGGTGAGGAGGGCCTGCGGCTCCTCGGTGTGCTTCCGGCGCAAGTCCTCTGCAACCTCCAGGTCCGCCTGACATAATCCGCGAGCGACGACAGGAGGACCGCGATGCCTCTTGAGGGCGAGTACGGGCCGAGTCCGGCGCAGTGGGTACGCGAACAGGTCGAGCTGTATGAGAGTTCGGGCGGCACGCAGGGCACGACGCTGTGGGACACAGGTCTGCCCGTCGTCATTCTCACGACCCGCGGTGCGAAGAGCGGCAAGATCCGCAAGATTCCGCTGATGCGCGTGGAGCACGAGGGGCGGTATGCGGCCGTTGCCTCGAAGGGCGGATTCCCGCGCCACCCGGTCTGGTACTTCAACGTCAAGGCCGACCCGCACGTGGAGCTCCAGGATGGCTCGGTACGCCAGGACATGACGGCCCGTGAGGTCGGCGGGAACGAGAAGGCCGCGTGGTGGGAGCGTGCGGTCGCCGTCTATCCGCCCTACGCCGAGTATCAGGAGGCGACTGACCGTGTGATCCCCGTCTTCGTGCTGGAACCCGTGTACGTGGCAGGGCCGACGGACGCCTGACCTTGTCTCCGGTATGAGAACCGAACAAGCCAAGTGAGACAGAGGCAAGGTCTCGCGTGACGCGACAGCGCTCCTCGGCATGGTCGGGGCTGGTGAGGTCGGCCGGGCCCGGGGCCGCGACGTCGGTTGCGCGTGAGTGTCGGCAAGCACCGCCGAACTGGACGACGCCGAACGCCTTGCGCTCGACCGGGGCCAGGCCGTACGACGCGGCACGGGCTACACCCCTGCGCGTCACCGCCGCGCCCCCCGGCCACCGCCAACTCCTCGACCGCTGCCATGTCCTCGACGGAACCAGGGTCCAGGGGGTCGACCGGCCCACCGCCTGCCCCTGGTCGACCGCGCGTATGCCGTCCCGGGTGCCGGCCCATCGGTCCGCCCGCGCGGACCTCAGCCCGCTGGTGCGACCGGCGAACCGCTCGGGTTGTCGGTGACCACAGCGATGTCCCCGGCGGCCTGGCATACATGCCCGACCCGGCCTGGAACGCCGGCGGCGACTGCGGATAGCAGGACACGCAGCCGGTCGGGGTTCGGGTCTGACAGCCCCTGACTTCTTGGACTCGGCCCGGGCCGGATTGTGGTCGGCCCGCTGAATCCAGGGTGACAGTTGCGGCATTTTGTCGATTTGGGTCAATTTGGGTGTAGTGGTGTCCTCGCCGGGACACCACACATAGCGTGACTGAGAAGAGCAAGCCTTCCCGCCCGTACGGGCGCGGGTCACGCTTCTCGCAGGCGATGACGGTGCGGAGGCCGCGGCGGCGGACGGGTACGGCGGGGCCTGCGGTGGTGGCCCTTGCCGTCATGGGCGCCATGGGTGCGGTGACCGCGTGCGGCGCGCTGCCCGCCCGGCGGGACGACGCTCTGGCCGTGGTCGCCCGGTTCCAGGCGGCACTCGCGGCCCGGCAGGGTGAAGTGCTGTGCGCGGCCCTCGCCCCCGCCACCCGCGAGGAGCTGGAACAGTCGGCCGAGAGCCCCTGCGCTCAGGCGGTGGGTCAGGAGAAGCTCCCGGCGGCCGGGGCGGTGCGGCATGTGGACGTCTACGGTGACCAGGCGCGAGCCGTCCTCGAACACGACACGGTCTTCCTGTCCCACTTCCCCGGCGGGTGGAAGGTGACCGCTGCCGGATGCGTCCCGCGTCCGCAGCGGCCGTACCAGTGCGTGGTCAAGGGCGGGTGAGGCGACCATGAAGGCAATGTTCGCCCTATGCCTGCTGCTGGTCGTCGGAGGCCTGGCCTACTTCACGGCTCTGGGGCTGATGCACCGGTGAACCGCTCTCAGGCAGAACGCGAGGGAAGGACCCCGGACACCACGGGCGGCGGAATGCGTCGTTTTCTCAGCCACAACGCCCTGGGGCTGACCTTCCTGATCGCATTCCTGCTCGCGCTGGCCGGACAGGCCATCGCCGGACACGCCGAATTCAACAACCATCTCACCACCGACGGCCTGGCCACCGTCAGCTTCCCCGACTACCTGACATCCTCGGACTTCGCCGTCGACGTCACCGAGAACTGGCAGTCCGAATACCTCCAATTCTTCCTCTATATCTCCGCCACTGTCTGGCTCCTTCAGCGCGGCTCCCCGGAATCCAAGGAGCTCGGCAAGTCCGGCCCCGAATCCGATCACGACCAGTTGGTCGGCCGGCACGCCCGCCCCGACTCCCCGCGCTGGGCCGCCGCGGGAGGCTGGCGACAGAGGGTGTACTCCCGCTCGCTCGGGCTGGTCATGGGCGCCATCTTCGTACTTTCCTGGCTCGCCCAGTCCATCGCCGGTGTCGCCTCCTACAACGAACAACAGCTACGCCAACTGCAGGACCCCATCGGCTGGACCGGATACCTCGGCTCGGCGGAATTCTGGAGCCGCACGCTTCAGAACTGGCAGTCCGAATTGCTGGCCATCGCCTCCATGGCCATCCTCTCGGTCTATCTCCGCCAGCGCGGCTCACCGGAGTCCAAACCGGTCGGAGCACCCCACACCGCCACGGGCGTCGAGGGGTGACCTGGGGTATGTCGCGTGAGGTGCCGGTTGCCGCACTCGTACTGAGGTGGGGCGGTGGCCCACGCCGACCGGTTGCTCGGTGCGAGGCGCTTCTTGCCGTTCGCGACGGGGCGCGCAGGTAAGGGAGCCGGGCCGGCCACCTATGGGGCCGAACGGGTGAAACGTCTGGTCCATGGGAACGGGGCACGGGTAGCTTGTGGGCCATGTCGGCTTGGCGGTGTGTCATTCGGCCCAACGGGCGACGTTTATCCCTAGGATTGTGGGATGTACATAGCCACCACGTTCCCCGGAGGGGTGATCCGGTGAACAGGTCCGAGGCCACCGACGAGCAGTGGGAGGGGCTGGCCGAGGTCGTCCCGCTGCGCGGCCACCACGCCTGGCCGTCCTGGCCCAACCACCGGGCCCTGCCCGAGGAGGAGCCCGAGCCGAACCGGCGTCAGCTCGTCGTCCTGCGGGTCCAGGTCTTCGCGGACGCGCGGGAGGTCGCCGAGCACCTGATCGCCCGCGTCCCGGTGCTGCTCGACCTCACCAGCGCCGACACCGACGTCGCCAAGCGGATCCTCGACTTCTCCAGCGGTGTCGTCTTCGGCCTGGGCAGCGGCATGCACCGGGTCGACACCAATGTCTTCCTCCTGGCCCCCGAGGGCACGGAAGTGGCATCGGGATACCCCGATCGTAGGAAGAGTGATCAGCTGAAACGGTTTGGCTGAACAAGGCACACATACGGTCCGGGCATGGACACAAACCGTGCCCGACCGGCCACCGTCCCTTCTCCCCAGCGTCCCGTGGTGACCGAGTTACGGCTCTCCGCTTTCAAATCGCACCGTAACGCCGTCTTCCCCCTCGCCCCGCTGACCCTCTTCCGGGGACCCAGCGGCAGCGGGAAGTCCAGCGTCCTCCAGGCGTACGAGGCCCTCGCCCGGCTCGCGGGCGGCGACACCCTCGACGAAGCCCTAGCCCCCGTGGCCGGCGGCGGCCCCGCCTGCGTACCGCACCAGGCCAGACCGGACGCCCAGGGTCGGCGGGGCTTCCGCATCGGCTGCACTGTCGACGGCCCGGCGGGGCCCGTCCACCTCGACATCGCCGTACAGGCCGAACCCGAACTGCGCATGGTCGGCGAGCGGCTGACCGGATCGGGGTACACCCTGCTGTCCACGGCGCTGCGCGACCCCGGACTGCGCGCGGTCGAAGCGGCCTGGCACACCGCCGGCCTGGTCCCCGTCACCCGCGCACCCCTACCGGACGACCGGCTCGGCACAGCCCTGCTGCCGCTGCGGGTCGCGGGCAAGACCGCGGGGCAGCGGCTGGTCCTGGACGCCGCCGAACAGGTCGTGATCGCGCTGCGCGCCGCCTTCGCCTGCGACCCGCGGCCGGAGGTGATGCGTAACCCGGTCGCCTCGCACGACGGGATGCTGCGCGGCGCCTGTGACAACGTCGCCGCCGTACTCGGCCGTACCCGGCACGAGTGCGCCACCCGCCACGCGTTCATGGTCACGGCTGTGGGGGCCGGCTGCCGGGGTTCGGTCGAAGAGCTGTCGGTGGAGAGCCTGGACGACGGTCTCGTACGGGCGGTTCTGGGGCGCGAGTCCGGGCCGGCTACACCGCTGGACCGGCTGGGGGACGGGGAACTGCGCTATCTGGCCCTGTGCCTGGTGCTGATGACCGGCCCCGGCGTGCTGGACATGGATCCGGTCGCGGAGGTGCTGCCGGCCCGGCAGGCGCTGACGGTGCTGGCGGACGGATTCGACCGGTGCCTGGACGCGCGGCAGGCCCGGGAGCTGCTGGGGGTGGCGACACGAATGTGCGAGCGGGGGCATGTGCGGCTGGTGGGGACGGTGGGGGCCGGTGTGGGGCCCGAAGCGGAGAGGGCAGGGGAATCGGGGGAGGTGAGAGATGAGTCAGGGACGTCGGGGGAGTCTGGTGAGGCCAGTGAGCCCGGTGAGTCGGCGGGGGCGTCGACGGGTGTTCTGTCGGTGGTAGACCTGGGGGTGTGACCGAAGAGCACAGAGAGTCCGAGGGGCCCGCAGTGGCCGGTGAGTTCAAGGCGCTCCAACGCAAGCTGGCCGCCTTCGCGGCGGCGCGCGACTGGCAGCCCTTCCATACGCCCAAGAACCTGGCCGTGGCGCTGAGCGTCGAGGCGTCCGAACTTGTCGAGATCTTCCAGTGGCTGACCCCGGAGGAGTCGGCGCGGGTGATGGAGAGCCCTGACACGGCGGGGAGAGTGGAGGACGAGGTCGCGGATGTCCTGGCGTACCTCTTGCAGTTCTGCGAGGTGCTGGGCGTCGACGCGGCCTCGGCGCTCTCGGCGAAGATCGAGCGCAACGAGCGGCGGTTCCCGCTTCCGCAAGACCGTCACTCTCCGGAGTGATTGAGTTATCCACACCCCATCTGGTATCCACAGATTTCTGAATTCCCCTGGCGTTTCCGGCGGTTAGCCATCACTCTGAGTAGTGAGAAGAGGCGGGCACGGCACAGTCGGAAACGTGGGGGACCGGGCATGGACGCAATGCGGCTCATCGGAGCCACGCGGACCTCCCTGGCACAGGCCAGAGAGGTCCAGGACATCGTCATCGAGGCATGGCAGACCCAGGCGCTCGCGGGCGCCATCGGAAGCCACCTCGCGGTCCACGGGCCGTTCGAAGCCCGCGCCGCGGCCGGCGGCCTCAGCGAGGCGGGCACCCGCGCCTCCGGCGCGCTGCGACACGCGCTGCGCGCCGGGGCCGTGCGAGCCGCCCAGCTCACCGAAGTGCGGGACCCGTGGGGTGCGTTGGCCGGGCTGTGCGGGCTGCTCGGCGAGGCGGGCATAGCCCTGGTGGGCGTCGCCTGCTCCTCCGACGAGGACGCCTTGTACTGGCAGTGCATAGAGGCGATCGACGCCGCGGATGAGACGAGCGACCGGGTGCGCTGGTTACAAAGACGGCTCGCGCTGCGCGAGCGGGAGGGAGGCGCCGCATGAGGGGCGGACTCTCAGCCGGCACCGCCTCCGCCGCCGGACGAGGAACGCTCGCCGGGCGACTGCAGATCGGCGTCGAGCTGCGACAGGTCGGCGTTCAGCGCGGCCATCAGCTCCTCCATCTGCTGCAGCAGGCCCTTGGGTGCGCCTTGCTGCTGGGGAGCTGCCTGTGCGGGCACCGTTTCGTCGGGCACGGCTTCCTGGGTCATCGCGGCCTCCTCGGCCCTGGCCCTCCCGGTGCGGGCGGGCGGCGTTGCGGTCGACGCCTCCGGCAGCGGACACCGGTGCGCGGGCCGGGCGGTCCGGCTCCGCCCGAGCCAACGATCACCGGCCCCGACGGACACTGTTCCCACCCCTCTCGTTCAGCCCGGATGGCCGAATTTCACCCGACCGGGGAGGGTGGGGCAAGGCAGGGCGTGAGCGGTTGACGCGTGCTCGGCAAGGCAGGATGGAGGTATGGATCTCCGTATCTTCACCGAGCCCCAGCAAGGGGCGAGCTATGACACGTTGCTCACGGTCGCCAAGGCCACCGAGGATCTCGGCTTCGACGCCTTCTTCCGTTCCGACCACTATCTCGCCATGGGCTCGGCGGAGGGGCTGCCCGGACCGACCGACGCCTGGATCACCCTGGCGGGGCTCGCGCGTGAGACCCGGCGAATCCGGCTCGGCACCCTGATGACCGCTGGCACGTTCCGGCTTCCCGGCGTCCTCGCCATTCAGGTGGCCCAGGTCGACCAGATGTCCGGCGGGCGGATCGAGCTGGGGCTGGGTGCGGGCTGGTTCGAGGAGGAGCACAGGGCGTACGGCATCCCCTTCCCCAAGGAGAAGTTCGGACGCCTGGAGGAGCAGCTCGCGATCGTCACCGGACTGTGGGGAACGGAGGTGGGCAAGACATTCAGCTTCGACGGTACGCACTACCAGCTCACCGACTCGCCGGCGCTCCCCAAGCCCGCACAGGAGAAGGTGCCGGTACTGATCGGCGGCCACGGCGCGAAGCGCACGCCGAGGCTCGCCGCGCAGTACGCGGACGAGTTCAACATCCCCTTCGCCTCGATCGAGGACAGTGAGCGACAGTTCGGTCGGGTGCGGGCGGCGGCCGAGGAGTTCGGGCGCAGGGGTGACGACCTGGTGTACTCCAATGCCCTGGTCGCCTGTGTGGGCAAGAACGACGCCGAGGTGGCCCGGCGGGCGGCGGTCATCGGCCGTGAGGTCGACGAGCTCAAGGCGAACGGCCTGGCCGGCTCGCCGGACGAGGTGGTCGACAAGATCGGCCGGTACGCGGCGATCGGCTCCTCCCGGATCTACTTCCAGATCCTGGACCTCGACGACCTCGACCACCTGGAGCTGATTTCCTCGGAGGTGCAGTCCCAGCTGGGCTGAGGCCACCGAGAGCCATCGAAGACCGAGGAGTATCCGTGACGTCCGCACCTCCTATGCCGCTTGCCGAGGCGTTGGCGCGCGGGTCGCTCGTCCTGGACGGCGGTCTGTCCAACCAGTTGGCAGCGCAGGGGTGCGATCTGTCGGACGCACTGTGGTCGGCCCGGCTGCTGGCCGACGACCCCGCGCAGATCGAGGAGGCGCACGCCGCCTATGTGAGAGCGGGCGCACGGGTACTCATCACCTCCAGCTACCAGGCCACGTTCGAGGGCTTCGCCCCCCGTGGCATCGGCCGGCAGGAAGCGGGGGCACTGCTGCGCCGCAGCGTGGAACTGGCTCGAAGGGCCGGAACCACACAGAAGGAACGGGGGGCGGGGGAGGGAGGGGAGGGGGGAGGGGGCCCCTCCCCCTTGGCGTCTGTCTGGGTAGCCGGATCCGTCGGCCCGTACGGGGCCATGCTCGCCGACGGCAGTGAATACCGGGGCCGGTACGGCTTGAGCGTCGCGGAGCTGGAGCGGTTCCACCGTCCGCGCGTCGAGGCGCTTTCGGAGGCGGGGCCGGACGTCCTCGCGTTGGAGACCGTGCCGGACATCGATGAGGCGGAGGCGCTGCTCCGGGCGGTGGAGCCCGGCGGGGTGCCGGTGTGGCTGTCGTACAGCGTGGCGGGGGAGCGCACCCGGGCCGGGCAGCCGCTGCGGGAGGCCTTCGCGCTCGCCGCTGGGAACGATCAGGTCATCGCCGTGGGCGTCAACTGCTGCGAACCGGCCGACGCGGACCGCGCCGTGGCGCTCGCCGCGGACGTCACCGGCAAGCCTGTCGTGGTCTACCCCAACAGCGGTGAGCAGTGGGACGCACGAGCTCGGGGCTGGCGCGGCAGGCCCACGTTCGACGCCGCGCGGGTCGCGTCCTGGCGGAGCGCCGGCGCCCGGCTCATCGGCGGCTGCTGCCGTGTGGGCCCGGACCGGATCGCGGCACTCGCCCGCGTCCTGGAAGCCGCGAATCCGGAGGCCGCGCACCATAGCCCGCGCACTCCCTGACACCGAGCGCGGGCCTTTACTTGCCGGCGTCCTCGGCGAGGGTGTGGGCCACGAGGGCGTTGGCGTGGCCGTGCCCCAGGTTGTGCTCGGTCTTGAGCCAGGTGACGAGTTCCATGTGCTTGGTCAGCGGCGAGGTGCGGATGAGCTGCTTCCACTCGGCTATGGGACGGCCGTACTTCTTCTCGATGGAAGGGAAGTAGGAGGCAGGGCCCTTCACGGCGCTGTCGGTCATGTCGGTGGTGTCCGTCCTTCTCTGCTCGCGTGCGGAGGGGTTGCTGTGTTCGGGGCTGCTACTGGCCGGCCGGTGTGACGGGTGCGTACGCGATGACCTGGGCACCGGTGCTGAAGGTGGTGGTGCTGATCGGCCGGAGGGTCTTCTTCGGGGAGGTCTCGCTGAACAGGCGCTTGCCGGTGCCCTCGACGACGGGGTGGGTCCACAGTCGGAGCTCGTCGATGAGGTCGTGCTCCAGCAGCGTGTTGACGAGGTCGCCGCTGCCGTAGACGAGCAGGTCCCCGCCGTCCTGCCGCTTCAGTTCCGCCACCGCGGACGGGACGTCGTCGCCGAGGAAGGTGGCGTTCCACTCGGGGGTGTCGAGCGTGGTGGTGGCGACGTACTTGGGAAGGGAGTTCATCCGGTCGGCGAAGCCGTCGTCGTCGGTCATGGACGGCCAGGCGGAGGCGAAGCCCTGGTAGGTGACGCGACCGAGCAGGAGCGCGTCGGCGGCGAACAGCTGGGCATGGGCGAATCGGCCCGCCTCGTCGTTGAAGAACGGAGCAGACCAGGCCGGGCTCTCCATGACACCGTCGAGCGTGATGTAGACGGACGCGATGACCTTGCGCATGTGGTGGGTTCCTTCGTGGAGGCGGGCCAGGGAACGGACCCGGGACGAGTCTGGGAAACAGGCACGGAAGTGCCCTTGTGTACGATGTCCACATTCGGAAGGTGTGGTGATCCGCGCCCCCCGGTCGATCTTGCAGAAGCCTAAACGAGTTAAGTGGATACTGTCCACATTGGAGTGGCCGTGGCATCGGACGCCGACAAGCCGAAGCGGAACACCTACCGCCACGGCGACCTGCGCAACGCCCTGATCAAGGCCGGCATCGAACTCGCCCGCGAGGGCGGCCCGGAGGCCGTGGTGCTGCGCGCCGCGACCCGACACGCGGGCGTCGTGCCCAACGCCGCCTATCGCCACTTCGCCGACCGCGCCGCCCTCCTGCACGCCGTCTCCCAGGCAGCCATGGCCCGGGTCGCCCTCACCATGGAGGCCGAGCAGGCCGCCCTGCCGCCGAGTGCCGACGCCGCGGCCGCCGCCCGCGCCCGGTTCCGCGCGGTCGGTACCGGCTACCTCCGCTTCGCCCAGGAGGAACCCGGACTGTTCCGCGCCGCCTTCCACGTCCCCGGCGACATGACCCATGCCGCCGACGACGACGCCGCCGGAACCGGCGGCAAAACGCCCTTCGAGCTCCTCGGCTCGGCCCTGGACGACCTCGTCGAGGCGGGCGTCCTGCCGCCCGACCGCCGCCCGGGCGCCGAATTCCTCGCCTGGTCCGCCGTCCACGGCCTCGCCGTCCTCCTCATCGACGGCCCCCTCCGCGGGCTGCACCACACCCAGGCGTACGACGCAGGCCAGCACGTCATCGACATGATCGAACGAGGCATCTGAGGATCCGAGCTGAATCGAGCCCCCGGAGCCCCCCCGGGATCCCCCCGGACCGGCGCCCGGACTACCCCCGAGCGAGCAACCCGTGCAGGGAAGTCTTCATGTTCGCGGCGAACGCCTCACGCGTCCCGGCGTCCAGGAGCTCCAGGGACAGGTACGGATTGAGGTCCTCCAGCTCGACCAGGAGGAGTTCGCCGTCCTCGGTGCGGCAGGCGTCCACGCGCTGGATGCCGTGCCCGATGTCGTTCCAGTCGACGAAGCGCTGCGCGAAGGCGAGATCGGCCGCGGAGGGCTCGTACGGCTCCAGGACCCACCGCTGCTCCACGTGGGGCGCGTTGAGGGCGTACTGGAAGGCGCGGTCGATGAAGTAGAACGAGACCTCGTACTGGAAGCGGACGCGCGGCTGCACGAGCACATCGCCGAACCGCAAGTCCTCCAGACGGCTGCGGGGGACGAACTCCAGGCCGATGGAGTCCGCGCCGAGCTTGGGCTTGACCACGTACTCGTCCACCTCGGGCAGGCGGCCGATGTCCTGCGGGCGGTCGATGGTGGGGATGACCGGATATCCCGCGGCGCTCAGGTCCAGGAGGTACTGCTTGCCCTCCATGTCGGCCTTGCCGGTCAGCTGGTTGTAGACGCGTACGCCCCGTTTGAGCGCCTCCTCGCGGAAGGCGTCGTACTCCGCCTGGTAGTGCAGCACCGGCCCGCTGTTGCGGACGACGACCACGTCGTAGGCGTCCATCAGCGCGGCGGCGTCCAAGGGATGGCACAGGGCGACGTCGAAGTCCTCACGGAGCCGGGAGCTCAGGAAGATGTCCTCGTCGCAGTACCGGCGCCCCCTGGCCTGGTAGGCCAGGTCGGTGACGTACAGGACACGGGGGCGGTCGGCGGGAGGCATGACACTCCTGGTGGATCGATTGGTCGACAAAAGATTGGTCGACGAAAGCAATGATCAAACGAAAGTACATGTCTCCGCCCGTCATTTTCCGCCGCCACGGAGCCGTCAGCTGTCGAGCATGCGCCGGGCCCGCCCGATGAACGCCCTGGCCGCGGGGCCGGTCGGACCGTCGGCACGCCAGACGAAGGCCAGGCACCCGCGCAGTTCCGGCCGGGTGATCGGGAGGGCGCGCAGGTCCTCCCGGCGTCCGGCGATGGACGCGGGCAGGATCGCGACGCCCAGGCCGCGTGCCGCGAGCTGCGCGAGCACCGCGGACGTGCCGGCCTCGAAGGCGACACGCGGGGGAGAAGCCGGCGGCGGCGAAGGCACCCACATATCCCCGCAGTTGGCGCAACACCGGGCCTGGGCCACGGCTTCACCGCTAGCGTGGATGCGTACGTGAGCGATGCGCCGTAGGAGCCGGGGGTGAGGGCATGGCTCAGGACTCGGGTGACGGGACAGCGGGCGTCACGGCCAGGGTGAGGCCGACGGAGCTGGCGCGGGGGGCGGTGATCGCGCAGTCCTTGGACAATCAGTGGGTCAATACCGAGTTGACCAAGGAGATGGTCCAGAAGGGCAAATCTCTCCAGGACGTCGACGAGGTCCGGGGCAAGGAGGTGCGGGCGGAGTACTTCCGCGGCCTCATCAACACCCGGCAGGTCGTCGCCAACCGGGTGTTCTTCTACAACAACCGTGCCGTGAGCCGCGACCTCGTCGAGGGCGGCACGGCGCGCCGCGCCCATCAGAAGCTGCTGGCGGAAGGGGCGTTGGTGCCCTTCCTCCTGAACGAGCGGGAACCCACCGATCCGCCACCGGGCGTGGACGTCGACAGGGAGGCGTTCACCGCCTGGCAGGAGACCGTGGAGGGAATGCCGGCCGCCTCACGCGTCACCTGCGTGCGGATGTCCTGGGACGATCAGGAGAACCGGGACACCACCCGCAGCGCCCTCTTCAACCCCTTCGCCGCGCGGGTGCAGGGGCTGACGGCGAAGGACATCCCCCTGCTCGCGTCGCAGGTCGGCGTTCCGGAGCGGCTGCACGAACGGTTCGCCGAGCGGATCGGCGAAGTGGTCCAGGTGAGCAACGAGCGGCGCATCCGGGGCGACCTCGTCACCAGAGGGGTGCTCTACGAGGAGTTCGTGTCCGTACCGGGGTTACCGGTCTCCGAGGGCAGATACGACAAGAGGAAGCCGTTCGCCGGGGAGATCAAGCAGCTCCTGGACCTCATCTACAACGTCAACCTCGCCGACGCCCTGGGCATGTACCCCCTGACACCGGCCGGCAGCCTGCGGCGGCTCGCCCTCCAGGAGTGGCGGGACGTACGGACGAACGCGGACGGGGCGGTCACGGACCCGGCGCAGCTGATCCTGTTCCTGCGGCGGCAGGCGTTCTCGACGGTCCAGGACCGACTCGCCCTCACCCCCTCCACGGTCGACACGCTCGCTCTCGCGGACATCTGGAGCCTGCGCCAGAGCGACGCGTGGAACGACTACATGCGCGCCTTCGACGCGCTGACCGCCGACCCGACCGCCTTCCACGACCGTGTGGGCCTGGTCTTCGACCGCTATGTCCGGCTCAACTCCGAGATCGTCCGCCTCGCCGCGTCCCGTGACGACCGGCGGACGGGTGCCAACAGATGGTCGCCCGTCGTCGAGGTGGTCGTCGCCATCGGCGGTGCCGTCTTCACCGCTGTCACCGGCGACGAGACATGGAGCGTGGTCGGCTCGCTCGGCTCGGTGTCGGCCGAGTGCGGCGGGTCCGTACAACTGGTCCTGCGCAACCGGGTGGAGGGCCGCCGCGAGCAGAAGTTCGCCCGGGAGATGGCCGCCGTCCGGTTCGACAGCACCCGCGAGTGGGAACAGTTCCACAGCATGGTGCGCAAGCTGCCGGGATACCGGGAGCAGGGCGGTCCTCCCTCGGCCGCCACCAGCTCCGCCACCATCCAGGACGAGATCCCGGAGTACTGAAGCGGTGCGAGAAGAAGGCGCGGCGGACGTCGCGGAGACCCCCTACGACCGTCTGCGCGCCACCCGCCCCGAGCTGTTCGGCAACACCCCGGGCGGGATCGACATCCTCCTCGACCCGGACGCGGTCGAGGAGGCGCGGCGCAGTGCCGGAGAGGGCGCGGACGAGCCGATCGGGGTCGTGTACGCGGACCGCTTCGTCATCCTCCTCCGCGACGCGGTCAGGTTCCCCGGCGGAACCCTGGGGCTCTACATCCGGATGCTGTCCACCGCCGCGAGCCCCGGCGCGGTCGTCCTCCCGCTGCTGGACACCGGCCTGGACGCCGACCGTGGCGCCAGCCGTGGCGCAGGCCGTGACGACGCCGGCCTGGACACCGGCTGTGGCGCAGGCCCTAGCGCCGACCGTGGCGCCGCGCGCATCGTGCTGGTCGAGCACTATCGGCACGCCACCCGCGCCTGGCACTGGGAAGCGCCCCGGGGCATGGGCTCACCGGGCGCCACGGCCGCGGAGAACGCCACGCGTGAGCTCGCCGAGGAATTGGGCACGGACGCCACGGAATTGATCCCGCTGGGCCGACTGCACCCCGACACCGGACTGCTCGGCGACCACGTCGAGCTGTACGCGGCCCGTATCCGCTCCACCGGCGCCCTGGACACGGTCGAAGGCATCCGGCAGGCGGTCGTCTTCCCCTGGCCGGAGGTGGCGGAGATGATCGCGAGCGGGGTCATCACCTGCGCGTTCACCATCGCGGTGTTCACCCGCGCGCGACTGAGCGGCCTGCTGGGCGGCGAAGACGGAGTGCACGCTACAGACGGCGAAGACAGCCAAGACAGCCAAGACGGCGAAGACGCCGAAGACGGATAAGAGGTGAGGAAGACCTCTCGGGCGTGGGCAGCAAAAACAACTGGGAAATAGCTCCCGAATAACGCGATAATCGGGCGCGTGTTCCTGACAATAAGCACCACCGGCACCGCCGGATCCCCCGCGACCGACCTCGGATTCCTGCTGCACAAACACCCCGACCGGGCGCAGCGGTTCTCCACCTCGCACGGCACCGCGCACGTCCTCTACCCCGAGGCGTCCGAGGACCGCTGCACCGTGGCGCTGCTGCTGGAGGTCGATCCGGTGGCGCTGGTGCGGCGCGCGAAGGGCAAGGGGCGCGGCGGCGCGCCCGACTCGGCGCTCGCGCAGTACGTCAACGACCGCCCGTACGCGGCGTCCTCACTGCTCGCGGTGGCGCTCGCCGGAGTGTTCTCCAGCGCGATCAAGGGCCAGTGCGCGGCCCGCCCCGAGCTGCCCGGCCGGCCCCGGCCGCTGCGGATCGAGGTGCCCGCCCTGCCCGCGCGCGGTGGCGCGGCGCTCGTGGAGCGGCTGTTCGCGCCGCTGGGCTGGGCGGTGACGGCGGAGCCGGTGGCGCTGGACGAGACGGTCCCCGAGTGGGGCGACTCGCGGTACGTACGGCTGGTGCTGGAGGGCGAGCTGCGTCTCGCCGACGCCCTGCGCCACCTGTACGTCCTCCTCCCGGTGCTCGACGACTCCAAGCACTACTGGGTGGCCCCCGACGAGGTGGAGAAGCTGCTCCGCTCCGGCGAGGGCTGGCTGGAGCGCCACCCCGAGCAGCGGCTGATCACCAACCGCTATCTGGCCCGCCGTTGGTCCCTCACCCGCGACGCCCTCGCCCGGCTCGCCGAGGCCGACGACACCGAGGCCGAAGAGCTCGACAACGCCGTCGACGAGGAGGCGGACACCGAGGAGAAGCCGGTGCCGCTGGCCGTGCGGCGGCGCGAGGCGATCGTCGGCGCGCTGCGCGCCGCCGGCGCCGCCCGCGTCCTGGACCTGGGCTGCGGGCAGGGCCAGTTGGTCGGCGAGCTGCTGAAGGACCCGCGGTTCACCGAGGTCGTCGGCGTCGACGTGTCGATGCGCGCGCTGAAGGAGGCCGCGCGGCGGCTGCGCCTGGAGCGGATGACCGAGCGCCAGGCCGCCCGGGTGCGGCTGTTGCAGGGCTCCCTCGCGTACACCGACCGCCGTCTGGCCGGCTACGACGCCGCCGTGCTCAGCGAGGTCGTCGAGCACCTCGACCTGCCGCGGCTGCCCGCCCTGGAGTACGCGGTGTTCGGCGCCGCCCGCCCCGCCACGGTCGTCGTGACCACGCCCAACGTCGAGTACAACGTGCGCTGGGAGTCCCTCCCGGCCGGGCACGTCCGCCACGCCGACCACCGCTTCGAGTGGACCCGCGAGCAGTTCCGCTCCTGGGCCGGTGAGGTCGCCGCGCGCCATGGGTACGAGGTCGCCTTCACGCCCGTAGGACCGGACGACCCCGAGGTGGGGCCGCCCACCCAGATGGCCACCTTCACCAAGCGCGCGAACACCGAGCAGGCAAAGGAGGCGACCGCCGCATGACCACCGACGTGACCACCCCGGCCGCCGCCCGCACCCTCGCCGTCCCCGACCTCTCCCTCGTCGTGCTCGTCGGTGCCACCGGCTCCGGCAAGTCAACCTTCGCGGCCCGGCACTTCAAGCCCACCGAGGTCGTCTCCTCCGACTTCTGCCGCGCCCTGGTCAGCGACGACGAGAACGACCAGAGCGCCAGCGGTGACGCCTTCGACGTCCTGCACTACATCGCGGGCAAGCGGCTCGCCGCCGGGCGGCTCACGGTCGTCGACGCGACCAACGTCCAGCCCGAGAGCCGCAAGCAGCTCGTGGCGCTGGCCCGTCAGTACGACGTGCTGCCCGTCGCGATCGTCCTCGACGTCCCCGAGCAGATCTGCGCCGAGCGCAACGCCGCCCGCCCCGACCGGGCCGCGCTGCCCCGCCACGTCATCCAGCGCCACCAGCGCGAACTCCGCCGCTCGCTGCGCCACCTGGAGCGCGAGGGCTTCCGTAAGGTGCACGTGCTGCGCGGTGTCACCGAGGCCGAGTCCGCCGAGGTCGTCCTGGAGCGCCGCTTCAACGACCTGCGGCACGTCACCGGCCCGTTCGACATCGTCGGGGACATCCACGGCTGCCGATCCGAGCTGGAGAGCCTGCTCACCGAGCTGGGCTACGCCCTGACCCGCGACGACGCCGGTCGCCCGGTGGACGCCGCGCACCCCGACGGGCGCACCGCCGTCTTCGTCGGCGACCTCGTCGACCGCGGCCCCGACAGCCCCGGCGTGCTGCGCCTGGTCATGGGCATGGTCGCCGCCGGGCATGCCCTGTGCGTCCCCGGCAACCACGAGAACAAGCTCGGCCGCCACCTGAGCGGCCGCAAGGTCCAGCTCACGCACGGCCTCGCCGAGACCGTGGAGCAACTGGAGCGCGAGGACGCCGCCGACCCGGCCTTCCGAGCCCGGGTGCGGGAGTTCATCGAGTCGCTGGTCAGCCACTACGTGCTCGACGGCGGCGACCTCGTCGTCTGCCACGCCGGGCTGCCCGAGAAGTACCACGGCCGCACCTCCGGCCGGGTCCGCTCGCACGCCCTGTACGGCGACACGACCGGGGAGACCGACGAGTTCGGCCTGCCCGTGCGCTACCCGTGGGCCGAGGACTACCGCGGCCGCGCCGCCGTGGTCTACGGGCACACCCCGAACCCGTCGGCCACCTGGCTGAACAACACCATCTGCCTCGACACCGGTGCCGTCTTCGGCGGCCGGATGACCGCCCTGCGCTGGCCCGAGCGCGAGCTGGTGGACGTCCCCGCCGAGCGCGTCTGGTACGAGCCGACGAGGCCGCTCGCGGGCGAGGCGCCGGGCGGTGCCGACGGGCGCCCGCTCGACCTCGCCGACGTCATGGGCCGCCGCGCCGTGGAGACCCGCCACATGGGCCGCATCGCCGTGAAGGAGGAGAACGCCGCGGCCGCCTTGGAGGTGATGAGCCGCTTCGCGGTCGACCCCGCGCTGCTCGCCTACCTCCCGCCGACCATGGCCCCCGTCGCGACCTCGAAGGAGGAGGGCTATCTGGAGCACCCGGCCGAGGCGTTCGCCGCCTACCGCGCCGACGGGGTGCGCCAGGTGGTGTGCGAGGAGAAGCACATGGGCTCGCGCGCGGTCGCCCTGGTCTGCCGTGACGCCGACGTGGCGCGCGAGCGCTTCGGCGCGGCGGACGGCGTACCGGGCGCGCTGTACACCCGCACGGGCCGTCCGTTCTTCGACGACCCGGCCATGACCGGGCGCGTCCTGGGCCGGCTGGCCCGGTGCGTCGAGGGCGCCGGCCTGTGGGAGGAGCTCGGCACCGACTGGTTGCTGCTCGACGCCGAGCTGATGCCGTGGTCCCTCAAGGCCACCGGACTGCTGCGCAACCAGTACGCGTCCGTCGGCGCCGCCTCCCGCGCGGTCCTCCCCGGCGCGCTCGCCGCCCTGGAGTCCGCGGCCGGACGCGGCGTGGACGTCTCCGCCCTGCTGGACCGCCAGCGCGAGCGTGCCGAGGACGCGCGGGCGTTCACGGAGGCGTACCGCCGCTACTGCTGGCCGGTGGCGGACCTCGACGGCATCCGGCTCGCGCCCTTCCAGATCCTGGCCGTCGAGGGCCGCAGCCTGGTCACGCTGGGCCACGACGAGCAGCTCGCCCTGATCGACCGGCTCGTCGCGCACGAGCGGGGGTCCGGGCAGGAGACGCCGATCCTCGCCACCACCCGCCGCCTGGTCGTCGACACCGAGGACGACGCGTCGGTCGCCGCCGGCGTCCGGTGGTGGCTGGACCTGACCGCCGCCGGTGGCGAGGGCATGGTCGTCAAGCCCCTCCAGGGGTTCGTGCGGCGGCCCGACGGCCGGCTCGTACAGCCCGGTGTGAAGTGCCGCGGCCGGGAGTACCTGCGGATCGTCTACGGCCCGGAGTACACCCGCCCCGACAATCTCGCCCGGCTGCGCGTGCGCCACCTCGGCCACAAGCGCTCGCTGGCCCTGCGGGAGTACGCGCTCGGCCTGGAGGCGCTGGACCGGCTGGCGGCCAGGGAGCCGCTGTGGCGGATCCACGAGGCCGTCTTCGCGGTCCTCGCGCTGGAGTCCGAGCCGGTGGACCCGAGGCTGTAGCCGGGGCGTGGCGGGCCCGCCGGGTGCGGCGGGCCCGCCACGGCCGTGTCACCGGGGCCGGGTGCCGAGTGATCACGGTGCCCACAGGTCAGGATGGGGGGATGGGATTCCATGTCGATTCCGAGGCCGGGCGGCTGCGCCGCGTCATACTGCACCGCCCCGGCCTGGAGCTGAAGCGGCTCACGCCCTCCAACAAGGACGCTCTCCTCTTCGACGACGTGCTGTGGGTGCGGCGCGCCCGCGTCGAGCACGACGGCTTCGCGGACGTGCTGCGCGAGCGCGGGGTCGAGGTGCACTTCTTCCAGGACCTGCTGGAGGAGAGCCTCGAAGCGCCCGCGGCCCGCGCCCACGTGCTGGACCGGGTCTTCGACGAGAAGGAGTACGGTCCGCTCGCCACCGGCCACCTGCGCTCCGCCTTCGACGGCCTGCCCGCCGCCGAGCTGGGTTCCTGGCTGGTGGGCGGGATGACCAAGCGGGAGTTCCTGGAGCGCTACGCGGAGCCGGTGTCCGTGCGCTTCCACGCCATGGACCTGGACGACTTCCTGATCAATCCGCTGCCCAACCACCTCTTCACCCGTGACACCTCCGCCTGGATCTACGACGGGGTGTGCGTGAACGCGATGCGCTGGCCCGCCCGTTGGCACGAGACCGTGCACTACGAGGCCGTCTACCGCCACCACCCGCTCTTCGCGGCCGGCTTCGACCGGGATCCCGCGGAGGCGGAGGACGGCTTCCGCGTGTGGTCCGAGGGGCAGGCGGCCTACCCCTCCACGATCGAGGGCGGTGACCTGCTGGTCATCGGGGAGGGCGCGGTGCTGATCGGGATGAGCGAGCGGACCACGCCGCAGGCCGTGGAGATGCTCGCGCACCGGCTCTTCGCGGCCGGTTCGGCCCGTACGATCGTGGCCCTGGACATGCCCAAGCGGCGCGCTTTCATGCACCTGGACACGGTCATGACCATGGTGGACGGCGACACCTTCACGCAGTACGCCGGGCTCGGGATGCTCCGCTCGTACACGATCGAGCCCGGGGTGGGCGGCAGGGAGCTGAAGGTCACCGACCATCCGCCGGAGCACATGCACCGGGCGATCGCCGCGGCCCTGGGGCTCGACGCGGTCCGCGTGCTCACCGCGACGCAGGACGTGCACGCGGCGGAGCGCGAGCAGTGGGACGACGGCTGCAATGTGCTGGCCATCGAGCCGGGTGTGGTGATCGCCTACGAGCGGAACGCCACGACAAACACCCACCTGCGCAAACACGGGATCGAGGTGATCACGATCCCCGGCAGCGAGCTGGGCCGGGGCAGGGGAGGGCCGCGTTGCATGAGCTGTCCGATCGAGCGCGACGCCGTCCCGCGCTAGGCCACCGGCCCCTGCGTGCATAGCAATGCGGGGGATCGTATAGAGTTCCATTTTTCCCGCAGTCGTGAGCTAGGAGCCCACCCCATGGCGACAGACCTCAAGGGCCGCCACTTCCTCAAGGAGACGGACTTCACCGCCGAGGAGTTCCACAGTCTCGTCGAGCTCGCCGCCGAGCTCAAGGCCGCCAAGGCCACGGGGGTGGAGGTGCCGCGGCTGACGGGCCGGAACATCGCGCTGATCTTCGAGAAGACCTCGACCCGCACCCGCTGCGCCTTCGAGGTCGCCGCCGCCGACCAGGGCGCCCGGACGACCTACCTCGACCCCGCGGGCTCCCAGATCGGCCACAAGGAGTCCGTGCGCGACACCGCCCGCGTCCTCGGTCGGATGTTCGACGCGATCGAGTACCGGGGCCACGGCCAGGACATCCTGGAGGAGCTGGCCGCCTCCGCCGGGGTGCCCGTCTTCAACGGCCTCACCGACGAATGGCACCCCACCCAGATGCTCGCCGACGTCCTGACCATGTCCGAGCACACCGCCAAGCCCCTGGAGCACGTCGCCTACGCCTACCTCGGCGACGCCCGCTACAACATGGGCAACTCCTATCTGATCACCGGCGCCCTCCTCGGCATGGACGTCCGCATCGTCGCCCCCGCCGAGCTCAGGCCCGACCCGGAGGTCATCGCCCTGGCCCGGCGGCTGGCGCAGACCAGCGGCGCGCGGATCACCATCACCTCGGACGTCGCCGAGGGCGTGCACGGCGCGGACTTCGTCACCACCGACGTGTGGGTGTCGATGGGCGAGCCCAAGGAGGTCTGGGACGCGCGGATCGCGCTGCTGGCCCCGTACGCCGTGACCATGGACGTGCTGCGGGCGACCGGCAATCCGGCGGTGAAGTTCCTGCACTGCCTGCCCGCCTTCCACGACCTGAACACCACCCTCGCCCAGGAGATCCACGAGCGCCACGGTCTGACCTCCCTGGAGGTGACCGACGAGGTCTTCGAGTCCGCGCACTCCATCGTCTTCGACCAGGCCGAGAACCGGATGCACACCATCAAGGCCGTCCTGGTGGCTTCCCTGGCGGGCTGACGCGGGCGCGGTGCGGGCGGCGGCCGAGGAGCCGCCGCCCTTATCGCGCACTCGTGACGACGGTCACACACCGGTGATAACTTCGCAGGGCAGGCACCAGCCCCCCGGCTGAAGGAGGCCGTGCTCCATGAGCCCGTTCACCGGTTCCGCGTCCCGCACCGAGGAGTGGCGGCACCTGCGCCTGACCCTCGACGCCGGCGTCGCGACCGTCACCCTCGCCCGCCCCGACAAGCTCAACGCCCTCACCTTCGGCGCCTACGCGGACCTGCGCGACCTGCTGCCCGAGCTGGCCCGCGACGGATCCGTACGCGCCCTCGTGCTCGGCGGCGAGGGCCGGGGCTTCTGCTCCGGCGGCGACGTCGAGGACATCATCGGCGCGACCCTGGCCATGGACACCGGCCGGCTCCTGGACTTCAACCGCATGACCGGCCAGGTCGTACGGGCGTTACGTGAATGCCCCTTCCCCGTCGTCGCCGCCGTGCACGGGGTCGCCGCCGGCGCCGGCGCCGTCCTCGCGCTCGCCGCCGACTTCCGCATAGCCGACCCCACCGCCCGCTTCGCCTTCCTCTTCACCAAGGTCGGCCTCTCCGGCGGCGACATGGGTGCCGCCTACCTCCTGCCCCGCGTCGTCGGCCTCGGCCACGCCACCCGGCTGCTGATGCTCGGCGAGCCCGTACGCGCCGAGGAGGCCGAACGCATCGGACTCATCAGCCAGTTGACCGCCGAGGGGCAGAGCGCCGCCGCGGCCATGGCCCTGGCCCGCCGCCTCGCCGACGGCCCCGCCCTCGCCCACGCCCAGACCAAGGCCCTGCTGACCGCCGAACTCGACATGCCGCTCGCCGCCGCCATCGAACTCGACGCCGCCACCCAGGCGCTGCTGATGAACAGCGCCGACTACGCCGAGTTCCACGCCGCCTTCACCGAGAAGCGGCCGCCCGTCTGGCGGGGACGGTGATCGCGGAGCGGGTCGCCGTCATCGGCGGCGGCCCCGGCGGCCTCTACGCCGCCGCCCTGCTGAAACGTCACGCCCCCGAGCGGACGATCACCCTCTGGGAACGCAACGCCCCCGACGACACCTTCGGCTTCGGCGTCGTCCTCTCCGACGAGACCCTCGGCGGCATCGAGAGCGCCGACCCCGCCGTCCACACCGCGCTGCGGCGGGAATTCGTCCGCTGGGACGCCATCGACGTCGTCCACCGCGGCACCACCCTGCGCTCCGGCGGCCACGGCTTCGCCGCCCTCGGCCGCCGCCGCCTCCTGGAGATCCTCCGCGCGCGCTGCCGCGACCTCGGCGTCGACCTGCGCTTCCGCGCCGAGGCGCCACCCGCCGCCGAGCTGGCCCGCTCGTACGACCTCGTCATCGCCGCCGACGGGGTCAACAGCCGCACCCGCGAAGCCCACCGGGAACACTTCCGCCCCACGCTCACCAGTCACCGCTGCCGCTACATCTGGCTCTCCGCCGACGCCGGCTTCGACGCCTTCCGCTTCGAGATCGCCGAGACCGAGCACGGCATCATGCAACTGCACGCCTACCCCTACGCGCCGGACGCCGCCACGGTCATCGTCGAGATGCGCGAGGAGGTCTGGCGGCGCGCCGGCCTCGACCGGTGCGACGAGGCCGCATCCGTCGAACAGTGCGGCAAGTACTTCGCCGACGCCCTCGACGGGCGGCCGCTGCGCTCCAACCACTCCGCCTGGACCGCGTTCCGCACCGTCGTCAACGCCCGCTGGTCGCACGGCAACACCGTCCTCCTCGGCGACGCCGCCCACACCGCCCACTTCTCCATCGGCTCCGGCACCAAGCTCGCCGTCGAGGACGCCCTCGCCCTCGCCGACCGGCTCCGGGACCGGCCGGCCGGCGCCCTCGCCGACGCCCTCACCGCGTACGAGAACGGGCGGCGACCCGCGGTGGAGTCCACCCAGCGCGCCGCCCGCGCCAGCCTGGAATGGTTCGAGGACCTCGCCGGCCGCGTCGACCGGCCACCCCGCCGCTTCGCCTTCGACCTCCTCACCCGCAGCCGCCGCGTCACCCACGACAACCTCCGCCTGCGCGACCCGGCCTTCGTCGCCTCGGTCGAGGCGGAAGCCGGCATACCGCCCGGCACCCCGCCCATGTTCACCCCCTTCCGGCTGCGCGGACTCACCGTGCGCAACCGCGTCGTGGTCTCGCCCATGGACATGTACTCCGCCGTCGACGGCACCCCCGGCGACTTCCACCTCGTCCACCTCGGCGCCCGCGCCCTCGGCGGCGCCGGCCTCGTCATGACCGAGATGGTCTGCGTCAGTGCCCGGGGCCGCATCACCCCCGGCTGTACGGGCCTGTACGCGCCCGAGCACGAGCGTGCCTGGCGCCGCGTCACCGACTTCGTCCACACCCAGGCGCCCGGCACGGCCATCGGCGTCCAGCTCGGCCACTCCGGCCGCAAGGGCTCCACCCGCCGCCAGTGGGAGGGCATCGACCAGCCGCTGCCGAACGGCAACTGGCCCCTGGTCGCCCCCTCCCCGCTGCCCTACCGGCCCGGCGTCAACCAGATACCGCACGCCCTGACCCGGCCCGAAATGACGGCGATACGCGAACAGTTCGTCCGCTCCGCCGAAGCCGCCGCCCGCGCCGGCTTCGACCTCCTGGAACTCCACTGCGCGCACGGCTATCTGCTCTCCGGCTTCCTCTCCCCGCTCACCAACCACCGCGACGACGCCTACGGCGGTGACCTCGCGGCACGCCTGCGCTACCCCCTGGAGGTCTTCGACGCCGTACGGGCCGCCTGGCCGGCCGACCGCCCGATGACCGTCCGTATCTCCGCCACCGACTGGGCGGACGGCGGCACCACGGCCGACGACGCCGTCACCATCGCCCGCGCCTTCGCCGCCCACGGCGCCGACGCCCTCGACGTCTCCACCGGCCAGGTCGTCCCCGACGAGCGGCCCGCCCATGGCCGCTCGTACCAGACGCCCTTCGCCGACCGCATCCGGCAGGAGGCGGGCGTCCCGGTCATCGCGGTGGGTGCCATCTCCTCCTGGGACGACGTCAATTCACTGATCCTCGCCGGCCGCGCCGACCTGTGCGCCCTCGCCCGCCCCCACCTCTACGACCCGCACTGGACCCTGCACGCGGCCGCCGACCAGGGCTACACCGGTCCCGGCGCGCCCTGGCCCCCGCCGTACCGCGCGGGCAGCCGCAAGCCGCCGACCGGCCGCAGCGCCTGACGCGGCTCCTCCCCGACACGTCGCTCAGTTCAGGTGGGGGAGCACGAACCTGGCCCCCGCATCCCGCAGCCGCGTGTGCAGGGCCGCGAAGACCCGGGCCGCCCGCAGCCCCGGCCAGTCCGCGGGCAGCAGCGAGGCCGGCAGCCCCGGGTCGGCGTAGGGCAGCCGCCGCCAGGAGTCCAGCGCGAGGAGGTAGGCGCGGTAGGCGTCCTCGGGCGACACCATCCGCCGCCGCGACCAGCGGTGGAGGACGGGCTCGTGGGCTTCCAGGAAGGCGTGGTGCCGGCGCGCCAGGGCCGCCAGGTCCCACCAGCGGCCCACCGCGTCGGCGGTGGCCTCGAAACCGAGGTGACCGGCCTTGAACAGGTCGACGTAGGGGGCCAGTTCCAGGCGCTCCAGGGTGTGCCGGGTCTCCTCGTACACGTGCGCCGGGGCGATCCACACGCCGGGCGCCGCCGTGCCGAAGCCCAGCCGCGCCAGCCGCGAGCGCAGCAGGTGCCGCTTGTGCCGCTCCTCCTCGGGCACCGAGAACACCGCGAGCAGCCAGCCCCCGGCGGACCGCGCGGAGGAGCGGCCGTAGATGCGCCGGTCGCCGTCCTCCAGCAACTGCCGGGCCGCGTCGGAGAGCCCGTACCCCGCCGCGCCGTCCGGTGTGCGGCCCGCGACGAGCAGTCCGCGGCGTTTGAGCCGGGAGACGGCGGAGCGCACCGATGGCGAGTCGACGCCCACGGCGCCCAGCAACCTGATCAGGGCGGCGATCGGCACGGGGCGGCCGCCCGGGTGGTGGGCGCTTCCGCGACCGTACGCGCCGTAGAAGGTGACGATGAGGGACCGAGGAGTATGAAGTGGTTGCTGGTCAGTCACGGGGAAACTGTAAAGCTCCGTTGCGGAGTCGAAAGCGCTGGAGTTTGCCGGTGGGCGTGCGGGGGAGGGCGTCCAGGAACTCGATCTCGCGAGGGCACTTGTAGGGAACGATCTCCTTTTTGGTGAACTCCCGCAGCGCCGCGGCGGTCTCCTCGGAGCGCGGTACCCCCGCCCGCAACACCACATGGGCGACGACGATCTCACCGCGCCGCTCGTCGGGGCGCCCGACGACGGCCGCCTCCATCACATCGGGGTGGCGCAGCAGGGCCTCCTCCACCTCGGGGCCGGCGATGTTGCAGCCGGCCGAGACGATCATGTCGTCGGCGCGGGCGACATAGCGGAAGTGGCCGCCGGGTTCGCGGATGTAGGTGTCCCCGGTGATGTTCCAGCCGTCGCGTACGTAGTCGGCCTGCCGTTCGCCGCCGAGGTAGCGGCATCCGGTGGGGCCGTGCACGGCGAGCAGGCCCGGTGCGCCGTCGGGCGCCGGACGGCCGTCCGGGCCGAGGACGCGCGCCTCGTAGCCGGGGACCGGCAGGCCGGTGGTGCCGGGCCGGATGGCGTCGTCGGCGGCGGAGATGAAGATGTGCAGCATCTCGGTGGCGCCGATGCCGTTGATGACGCGCAGCCCGGTGGCGCGCCGCCACGCGTGCCACACGCCCGCGGGCAGGTGTTCACCGGCGGAGACGCATCTGCGCAGGGAGGAGGTGTCGTGGGCGCCGAGCCGGGTGAGCATGGAGCGGTAGGCGGTCGGGGCGGTGAACAGCACCGAGACGCGGTGCCGTTGGATGTCCTGGAGCAGCCGCTCCGGTCCGGCCCAGGGGGTCAGCAGCGTCGAGGCGCCCGCGCGGAGCGGGAAGACCAGCAGGCCGCCGAGGCCGAAGGTGAAGCCGAGCGGCGGGCTGCCGGCGAAGACGTCATCGGGGCGGGGGCGCAGCACGTGCGCGGAGAAGGTGTCGGCCGTGGCGAGCACGTCCCGGTGGAAGTGCAGGCAGCCCTTGGGGCGTCCGGTGGTGCCGGAGGTGAAGGCGATCAGGGCGACGTCGTCGGCGGAGGTGTCCACCGGCGCATACGATGAGGGTTTATCCGCTGCCAGCCGCAGAAGGTCGGCCGCTGAATTTCCCCCGTACGGAGTGATCCGTAAGGGGGCGTCGTCAAGGGTGACGGACGCGGCGGCGAGGTCGTCGGCGGAGTGGGCGTCGCACAAGGCGTGCCGTATGCGGGCCAGTTCGCAGATGGCCGCCACTTCCCGGGGGCGCTGCTCGGCCAGTACCGTCACGGCCACCGCGCCCGCCTTCATCACCGCCAGCCAACAGGCGGCGAGCCACGGGGTGGTGGGGCCGCGCAGCAGTACGCGGTTGCCGGGGACGACGCCCAGGTCGTCGTGGAGCGCGTGCGCGATCCGGTCGACGTGACCTTTGAGCTCGCCGTACGACCAGACGCCGCCCGTACCGTCATGGACGGCGGGCCGGTCCGCGCCCAGCCGGGTCACGGTCCGGTCCAGCAGCTCGGCGCCGCAGTTGAGCCGCCCGGGGTAGCGCGGACCGCCGTCCGGTGTGGCGGCGGGGCGGAGGTCCGGCCACTCCTCGGCGGGCGGGAGGTGCTCGCGGGAGAAGGTGTCGACATGGGCCGACGGCATGAGCTCCATCGCGGATGCGCCCCCTCGCGCCGAGGAACAAAGGAGGTGAACGGGGGTCTTGCCAGCCATGCGGGTCCGCTGTCAGCGTAGCGACTTGGTGACGGCAGTCAACAGACCGCGATAAGCGATCGAGAAGGAGCGTGCCGGTGGCCACCCCGTTCGCACTCGACGCCGCACAGCGGGCCTGGTGCGCCGACCTGCGCGTCCTCGCCGCCGAGCGGCTGCGCCCCCTCGCCGACGCGGGCGAGCCCGGCCGCGTCAACCGGCCCCTCGTCGCGGCCCTCGGCGAACTCGGCCTCCTCGCCCGGCTCTTCCCCGCCGAAGGGCCCGTACGCGCCATGGACCTGTGCCTGCTGCGCGAGTCCCTCGCCTTCGAGTGCACGGACGCCGAGACCGCCCTCGCCCTCCAGGGCCTCGGCGCGCACCCCGTCCACCGGTCCGGCACCGCGGCGCAGCGCTCCCGGTGGCTGCCGGAGGTGGCCGCGGGCCGCGCGGTCGCCGCGTTCGCGCTGAGCGAGCCGGGGGCGGGCTCCGACGCGGCGGCGCTGGAGCTCCGCGCGGAGCGGGACGGCGCCGGCTGGCGTCTCACGGGCGAGAAGGCGTGGATCTCCAACGCCCCCGAGGCCGATCTGTACACCGTCTTCGCCCGCACGGGAGAGGCGCCCCGCGCGCACGGCGTGACGGCCTTCCTGATCCCGGGCGACCGGGCCGGTCTCGCGGGCCGCCCGTTGGACATGCTCAGCCCGCACCCCGTCGGCACCCTCACCTTCGACGCCGTCCCGGCCGGCCCGGAAGACGTGCTCGGCGAGCCCGGCGGCGGCTTCCGCGTCGCCATGCGCACCCTCGACCTCTTCAGGCCGAGCGTCGGCGCCTTCGCCGTCGGCATGGCCCGCGCCGCCCTCGCCGCGGCCGTCGCCCACACGGGCCGACGCCACGCGTTCGGCGGCCCGCTGAAGGACCTCCAGGCCGTCTCCCACCGCCTCGCCGACATGGCCACCCGCACGGAGGCCGCGGCGCTGCTGGTGTACGCGGCGGCGTCGGCGTACGACGCCGGGGAGCCCGGCGTCGCCGCCCGCTCGGCGATGGCCAAGCTGTTCGCCACTGAGACGGCGCAGGACGTCGTCGACGCCGCCGTACAACTGCACGGGGCCCGCGCCCTCCAGCGCGGCCACCTCCTGGAACACCTCTACCGCGAGGTCCGCGCCCCGCGCGTCTACGAGGGCGCCACGGAGATCCAGCGCACGATCGTCGCCAAGGAGCTGTACCGATGAGCCTGGAGCGGATCAACCCCGCCGAACTGTCCCCGCCCATCGGTTTCAGCCACGCCGTCACGGCCACCGGCGGCAAGCTGGTCCTCCTGGCGGGCCAGACCGCCCTGGACACCGGCGGCAAGCTGATCGAGGGCGGCCTGACGGAACAGTTCGAGCGGGCCCTGGCCAACCTCCTCGCCGCCCTGCGCGCCGCCGGCGGCGCACCGCGGGACCTGGCCCGCGTCACCGTCTACGCCACGGACATCGCCGCCTACCGCGCCCACACCCGCGAACTCGGGCTGATCTGGAACCGCTTGGCCGGCCGTGACTACCCGGCCATGGCGGTCGTCGGCACGACCCGCCTATGGGACGAGGAGGCACTGGTCGAACTGGACGGCATCGCGGTCCTGCCCGACCTCTAGCCTCCGGTCCCCTCGGCTTCTTCCTCCCGCGCCGCGACGAAGCCCCGCAACCAGGCGGCCCGCAGAGGATCCCCCGCGGCGTACGGGCAGTCCTCCACCCGCTCGCCCAGCGCGAAGGCCAGCCGCCCCTCCTTGAGCGCCACCACCAGATCCGCTCGCGTCGCCACCGCGGTCACCTCTTCCCTGTCGACCCGGGGAGTGTAGGCAGGCAGGTGCCCGGACGGCCGTGACCGGCGCCTCAGAAGCCGGTGCAGGTGGCCGTGGCGCCGGCGCCGGTGGCGGAGTCCGTCTTCGGCGCGTCGTCGTCGACCGTCACCGAACACCGGGCCGTGCCACCGCCGGAACCGATGCTGACGGCGAGCAGGCCGCCCTTCGCGAAGCCCTTGGTGCGCACTTCCTTGCGCCAGGGAAGCGCCCGCGACGCCTCGTGCTGCGTGCGCCGTTCCCCGCCCTCCCAGGTCGAGTAGGCGATGTTCACCTCGCGCGCGTCACCGGTGACCTCATAGGTGACCCTGACGGTCTTGTCCGCCTCGTTCGACAGACTGACCACGAGCACCGCGCAGCCACCGGCCAGCAGCAGCACCACGGCGAGCAGCACCCACGGCCACCGCCGGCGCCGCCTCCCATGAGGGTGCGCCGCGAGATCCGGATGAGGAACGGGTTCACTCATGCAGCCAGCTTCGTCCGCCCCGCCCGCCCCCGCGACCCGGAACTGGCCGTCCGAGGGGCGAGGGGCCGAAGCAGCCTCCTGACCTGCGGCCGTATCAGATGTCGCGGAACTTACAGCTCGGTCCCCTGGCCTCGGGCGTTTGTGCGAAGACGCTTGCTGGGCTGGGGCGGGACCGGCGTCGCTTGTCATCCTCGGTCGTCACCGGCCGCCCCGCACGGCCCGAAGACGGCCCCGGGAACAGGTGGACCCGCCTTGGTTGCACCTCCGTACCCAATGAGCCCGGCTGGTGCTCAGGGCCGACGGTGGGCATCCTGATCGATTCCAGGGGCGGACGCGTTCTTGGCCTGGGCATTTCCGTTGCCGCACATCGCTTGCCGGTACAGCGTCTTCAGCGCGTCGTCGATGGGATGGTGCTGCGGCTTTCCCGAGGAGTCCGGCTTGTTCCACCTCTGAAGGTTGACCGCGACGGACATCTGGCGCTTGCCGTCGGCCCGGGTCAGGGAGATCGTTCCAGCCCCCCAGACCGTCCCGTCGTGGCCCCAGAAGGTGCCGCAGTCCCGGGTGCCGACCTTGTGCAGACCGAGCCCGTAGTCGATCAGCGTTCCGTCCAGGGCGACGACCGGGACCGTGCGCTGCATCTCAGCCAGCGACGCCCGGCTGACGATCCTGCCGTCGAGCAGCTTGCCGTAGAAACGGTTGAGATCGTCCATGGTCGAGACGAGAGCGGCCCCCGTCCCCGTCCAGGACATGTTGTAGACGCTGTAGTCGCGCGGGGGGTCGATCCCGCCCCACAGGGCCTCGTACATCCGCGAGTGCGGTCCCGTGATACGCGGCCCGCCCGGGAACCCGGTGCGCCGGAGCCCCGCTCGCTCGATGACGTTCCGGGTGATGTACTCCTCGGCCGTGGTACCGGTCACCCGCTCCAGGAGTTGGCCGAGGAGCAGGTAGTTGGTGTTGGAGTACACCCCCGGAGTGGCTCCCGGTTCGCCCGCGGGAGGCGCGTCGACGCCCATCTTGATCAGTTCGGCCGGACGGAACTGTCTGAACCGGTTGTCGTCCAGGCTCTTGGACGACCTCTCCCCCAGGGAAGGGAACGCGTAGCGGATGTAGTCGGGGAGGCCGCTGGTGTTGTTGAGCAGCATCCGGACCGTGATCTTCCTGCCGCGCTCGCCCGGTACCAGCTCCGGCAGATGGTCGCCGATCGGCGCGTCGAGCCGGATCCGGCCCTGCTCGACCTGCTGCATGATCGCGGCGGCCGTGAAGGTCTTGGTGATGCTGCCGACGCGCTGCCGCATGTCGGGCGTGACGGGACGGCCGGTCGTGACATCGGCGTCCCCGGAGGCGCCGCGCCAGGTCTGGCCGGCATCGCGCACCTCGGCGTACACCCCCGGGATGCCGGCACGGTGGACACCGTCCAGGGCGGACTGCAGCGCGCCGGGATCGAGGCCGGTCGCGGGGCTCGCGCCGGCGGCCGGGGCGGCCCTCGTCCCGTCGGGTGCGGTAGCTGCCGCCGCCGTGCCCGCGCAGACACTCAGCGCGGCCACGGTTCCCCATATCGCCAGTCGGGTCTTCACGACGTCCGTCCTTTCGTGATCAATGAGTGGAGTGGACCGGGGACTTTCCCCGTGCCGGTCGGCATTTCCCGCTCACGCAGCCAGGGCACGGCGCAGGGCGGCGCCGAGTTCGGCGTTCTGCCGCTGCGAGACCTCGGCGGACAGGATCGCTTGCGATCCGTGGAAGGTGCCGGGCCACTGGTGGAGCTCGACCGGTACGCCCGCCTGCAGCAGGCGCAGCGCGTATTCGATGCCCTCGTCGCGGTTGGGGCAGAACTCGGCGGTGGCGATGTAGGCCGGTGGCAGGCCGGAGAGATCGGTGGCCCGCGCCGGGGCGGCGTACGGTGTGGCGGGCTGGGAGCCCAGGTAGTGCCGCCAGGCTGCGGCGAGCTTGTCGCGGTTGAACCACGGTGTGTCGGTGAAGTTCCGGGCCGACCACGTCTGCTGCCGGTCGTCCAGGCCCGGCTGGTTGAGCAGTTGGAAGTGGATCGCCGGGCCTTGCTCGTCGCGTGCCCGCAGGGCCACCGCGGCCGCGATGTTCGCGCCGGCGCTGTGTCCTCCGACCGCGATCCGCGCCGGATCGATGCCCAGTTCGTCCGCGTGCTCGGCCGTCCAGGTCAGTACGGCATAGGCGTCGCCGAGGGCGGCCGGGAACCGGTGTTCGGGCGCCAGCCGGTAGCCCACCGAGATCACCGTCGCCCCTGAGAGGCCCGCGATCCGGGCGGCCCAGGGGTGCTCGGTGTCCAGGTCACCGAAGACCCCGCCGCCGCCGTGCAGCCAGACGATGGCGCCCTGCGACCGGTGCGGGCGGTAGACCCGCACCGCCACGTCCGGTTCGGCGGACACCGTGCGGTCCTCGACCACCATGTCCGAGGTGTCCGGTGCCGGCGCCGCGGCGGCACGCTCGGAGAAATTCTTACGCGAGGTGACCGGGTCGTTCATGTCGAGTTGCGGGAGAAACGGGATGAATGCTTCGAGTTCGGGATCCATGACGACCATCCTCACGGTCGTCCCCCCGTGGGTCACCCGCCATCCGTCGCGCATCCCACCGCGATCATGCACCGATCGGCGCAGCCCCGTCCTTCTATCCTTCTGCCATGGAAGCACTGGCCGTTCGGCTGTCGGGACTGGATCCGTACATCGACGGCGCGATGCGCATCGTCGCGTTCTACGACACGCTGATGCGCCGACGGGTGGATCTCCCGGCGCTCGCCCGGGCCTCGGCGGGCCTGGCCGAGTGCATGGCAGGGATTCGGCTCCACGGAACGGGGCGGGTCACCCGCGTCTCGCCCGACGGCAGACAGGCGTCCACCCCGCCGGCACCCGCGTCCACCACGGTGCCGATCACTCTGGACGAGGAGGAGATCGGCGCGGTGTGGCTGGAGCGCCCCGGCCCGCCGAATCCCCTCGACGAAGTGCTCCTCGACCGGCTCGCGATCGCTGCCGCGGCCGTCGCCGAGCAGTACGGCCCGGCCCGCACCACCATGGCCGACCCCGCCCTCGTCGAACTGGCAATCGGCGCCGGCAGCGACGAGGCGGCCAGAGCCCGGGCGCTTCGGCTGCTGGGTTTCGCCGCCGACCTGCCGGTCCGCGTCGTCGCCGTACGGTCTCAGCTCCCGCTCGATCAGCTCGGCGGCCTGTTGTGTCCGGCCGGCCCGGTGAAGGCGGCATCTCTCGCCGACGTGGGCGTCATCCTGGCCACCACCATCGACATGGCCCGGTTTCCGGCGGGTGTACGTGCGGGCGTCGGCGCCGCGGAAAGCCCTGACCGTTCCTGGCGGCAAGCCCGCACCGCCCTCCGCTTCGCCGGCACCCGCGAACCGGTCGTCCGCTACGCCGACCTGGGCGCGCTGGCGCTCCTGGCCGAGATACCCCAGGACGCCTCGCGCGACAACGCGGACGTGGCCAGCATCGCCCGGATCTCTGCCAACCCGGAAGACATGGAGACGCTGGACACCTACTGCGCCACCGGCTCCCTACGCCGGGCCGCCGACCTCCTCCACCTGCACCACAGCAGCGTCGCCCGCCGACTCGAACAGATCGGAAAGTCCTTGGGCATCGAACTCACTGAACCCACCGGGCTGATGCGGGTCAGGCTCGCCCTCACGGCATGGCGGCTACTCGACGACTGAGGAAGACCCGCCCCGTCACCCGAGGCGCCCGCACGCGGAGCCTCCGCCAACTTGAGACGTCATCCCATTGGCGAGTCTGCGGTAGGAAGATGCCCCGGACGACGGCCCCCACACGGCCCACAGCGACCCTGAGGCCACCTGGCCTCGGGCGAACTCAGATGTCGCGGAAGATCTCGATCTGGGCGCCGATCGTGTTGAGCCGCTCCGCGAGGTCCTCGTAACCCCGGTTGATCACATAGACGTTGCGCAGCACCGACGTGCCCTCGGCCGCCATCATCGCCAGCAGGACGACCACGGCGGGCCGCAGGGCCGGCGGGCACATCATCTCGGCGGAGCGCCAGCGCGTCGGGCCCTCGACGAGGACCCGGTGCGGGTCGAGGAGCTTGACGTCGGCGCCGAGGCGGTTGAGGTCGGTGAGGTAGATGGCACGGTTGTCGTAGACCCAGTCGTGGATGAGGGTCTGGCCCTGCGCGGTGGCCGCGATCGCCGCGAAGAAGGGGACGTTGTCGATGTTGAGGCCGGGGAACGGCATCGGGTGGATCTTGTCGATCGGCGCGCGCAGCTTGGAGGGACGCACGGTCAGGTCCAGCAGCCGCGTACGGCCGTTGTCCGCCGGGTACTCGGGGCTGCGCTCGTGGTCGAGGCCCATCTCCTCCAGTACGGCGAGCTCGATCTCCATGAACTCCACCGGGACGCGGCGGATCGTCAGCTCCGACTCCGTGACGACGGCGGCGGCGAGCAGGCTCATGGCCTCGACCGGGTCCTCGGAGGGCGCGTAGTCCACATCGCGGTCGATGGTGGTGACGCCGTGCACGGTAAGGGTCGTGGTGCCAATGCCCTCGACCCTTACACCCAGCTCCTCCAGGAAGAAGCACAGGTCCTGGACCATGTAGTTGGAGCTGGCGTTGCGGATGACGGTGACGCCGTCGTGGCGGGCCGCGGCGAGGAGGGCGTTCTCGGTGACGGTGTCGCCCCGCTCGGTCAGCACAATCGCCCGGGTGGGTGCGACCGAACGGTCGACCTGGGCGTGGTAGGTGCCGTCGGTGGCGGTGACCTCCAGGCCGAAGTGGCGCAGGGCCGTCATGTGCGGCTGCACGGTGCGGGTGCCGAGGTCGCAGCCGCCCGCGTAAGGGATCTTGAACTGATCCATGCGGTGCAGCAGCGGGCCGAGGAACATGATCACGCTGCGCGTGCGGCGGGCCGCCTCGGTGTCCATCGAGGCCAGGTCCAGCTCGGCGGGCGGCACGATCTCCAGGTCGGCGCCGTCGTTGATCCAGCGGGCCTTGACGCCGATGCTGCCGAGCACCTCCAGGATCCGGTAGACCTCCTCGATCCGCGCGACCCGGCGCAGGGTGGTCTTGCCGGCGTTCAGGAGGGTGGCGCACAGCAGCGCCACACAGGCGTTCTTGCTGGTCTTGACGTCGATGGCGCCGGAGAGGCGGCGTCCGCCGACCACCCTGAGATGCATGGGCCCGGCGTAACCCAGGGAGACGATTTCGCTGTCCAGCGCCTCACCGATGCGGGCGATCATATCAAGGCTGATGTTCTGATTTCCGCGCTCGATCCGATTGACGGCGCTCTGGCTGGTTCCGAGTGCGTCCGCGAGCTGCGACTGGGTCCAGCCGCGGTGCTGTCGGGCGTCGCGGATGAGCTTGCCGATACGGGCGAGGTATGCGTCGGTCATGCGTCAGACGGTATCTCAGATATGAGATTCCTTCCCCCTTCGGCATTGTTCTACTACTATGCGAACAACTTGGAGGTCATGGTGAACGTGTCCGCACACCGCGCGACGAACCGGCGCCGCGTCGCCGTCGTCCTGGCGCCCTACCTGCTGTGTTGTGCCGCCTTCCTGACGGTCTTCCTCTTTCTGCGGGACCGGCTGCCGGACCCGGTGGCCACACATTTCGCGACCGAGGGGCGCGCCGACGGGTATACGAGCCTGGGCGCGCTTCCGTACGGCGCGCTCGGGCTCCTCCTGGTGCCGGGCGCCGTCTTCGCGGCCTGCGTCCTCGCGCTGAACGGCGAACGCGCCGGCGCGAAGCCGATCGGCACGCGCCCCGTCATGGCCCTCGCCTACGGCGTCGCGGGCCTCGTCACTTCCCTGCTGATCGGGCTCCTCGTCGGCAACGCCCGTGCCGCGTCCGCCGAGGACGTGCGGCTGCCGGTCGGGGGACTGCTCCCCGCCCTCGCCGTCGCCGCGGCCGCGGCCGGTCTCGGCCTGCTGCTGACGGGCCGGGACGCCCCGCACCCGCCCGCCGAGCCCGCGCCGACCCCCGGTGGTGAGCCGCCCCGCCTGACGCTGGGGCAGGGGGAGAGCGTGGCGTGGACCCGTACGACCGGCTCCCGCGCCCTGGCCCTCACCGGCTCGGCGTCCCTCGCGCTGGGCGCCGTCCTCGCCGTGGCCGTCGGCTGGGTGTGGTCACTGGCCTTCCTGGTCAACGGTCTGATGTTCCTCGCCTTCCGCGCCCTGCGCGTCACCGTCGACCGGCACGGACTGACCGCCGGTCTGCCCTGGCTGCCCCGGCCCCGGATACGGATCCCGCTCGACCGCATCGAGGAGGCGAGCAGCCGCGACATCCGTCCCGTCGCCGACTTCGGCGGCTGGGGCTACCGCGCCCACCCCGGCCGCAGCGGGCTCATCCTGCGCTCCGGTGACGCCCTCGTCGCCCGGCTGGCCACCGGCAGCGAGTTCGCGGTCACCGTCGACGACGCGGCCACCGCGGCCGCGCTGCTCAACGCCCTCGTCGACCGCGACCGCGCCGGCCGGGGGCGCTGAGATGCTGCTCCGCCTCGACCCTGGCTCCCCGCTGCCGCTGGGCGACCAGATCGCCGCCGCGGTGCGCGGCGCCATCGCCGACGGCTCCGTACGCCCCGGCGAACGGCTGCCCGCCGCCCGCGCCCTGGCCGACTCCCTGGCTGTCAACGTCCACACGGTCCTCCGCGGCTACCAGCGCCTGCGCGAGGAGGGGCTGATCGAACTGCGCAGGGGACGCGGGGCCGTGGTCACCGCCGGCGACTCCGCCCCCGGCCGGGCCCGCGTCGTCGAGGGCGTCCGCCGGCTGGTCGCCGAGGCCCGGACGCTCGGGCTCTCCGACGACGAGGTGCTCTCCCTCGTACGTGCCGGGCTCGCCCGGGGGCGGTCCCTACCCGGCTGAAGCCGGCCACCACACCCCTGCGAAGATCCACTTCGGGGCGGTCGCGAGGAGCCGCCGGGAGAAGGGGGTCGAGGCATGGGCGGAAGGCTGGGTTCGTTCACCGACGAACTGGCGAGGGCGCGCTTTCTGGCGGCCTACGACCGCGCCATGGAACGGTGGCCCCGCCCGCGCGAGCAGCGGGACGTCCCCACGCGCTTCGGCACCACCCGGGTGTACGGCCACGGCAGGGCCGACGCCACGCCGGTCGTCCTGCTGCCCGGCGCGAACGCGACCCCGGCCGTCTGGGCGTCCAGTGTCGCCGCGTTCGCCGAGCACCGCCCGGTCCTGGCCGTCGACCGCGTCGGCGAACCGGGCCGCAGCACCCAGACGGCCCCCATCGCCTCCGCGGACGACAGCGCGGACTGGCTGGAGGAGGTCCTGGCCGGGCTGGGCCTGGACCGGGTGCATCTGGTCGGCGCGTCCTACGGCGGCTGGCTGGCGCTCAACCAGGCCGTACGATCCCCCGCCCGGCTCGCGTCGATCACCGCTCTCGACCCGCCGAGCGCCCTGGCCCCGTTGCGGCCCGGCTTCGTCCTCGGCGCCCTGGGCGCCCTCCTGAGCGGCTCCGACGAGGTCCGGCGCCACTTCCTGGCCCGCCTCACCGGCGACACGGGCGAGAGCGGGAGATCCGCCGAGGACCAGACGCGCCTCGCCCTGGCGGCCATGCGCGGCTTCCGCGGCCACCTGGTGCCGCCCCAGCGGGTGCGCGACGACGAACTCCGCTCGATCGCCACGCCCACACTCCTCCTGCTGGGCGAACGAAGCGGCGCCGCCGACCCCCGCCGCTCGATGGCCAGGGCCCGCCGCTTCCTGCCCCACGCCCGCACGGAGATCGTCGCGGGGGCGGGCCACGCCATACCGGCGGCGATGCTCAACCGCCGCGTACCAGGGTTCCTGCGCGACGTGGAGAACGGCGCGCCGAACTGAGTCCGGGCCCGTCGGGGCATGACCGTTCCACGGCGATGTACTAGTGTTATCTCGACATCGAGATATCTGACGAGAGGCGTACCGCTGTCGCGCCAGTAAGGCTTGCCTAACTAAGGCACACCTTAACGGATGGACGCGATCACGTGACGGCAGGATTGCCGCAGTACGCGAATTCATGCATGAAGGAGACTGTCGTGTCGGCGAACAGCTTCGACGCCCGTAGCACGCTGCAGGTGGGCGACGAGTCGTACGAGATCTTCAAGCTGGACAAGGTCGAGGGCTCCGCCCGTCTGCCCTACAGCCTGAAGGTGCTGCTGGAGAACCTGCTCCGCACGGAGGACGGCGCGAACATCACCGCCGACCACATCCGTGCGCTGGGCAACTGGGACTCGCAGGCCCAGCCCAGCCAGGAGATCCAGTTCACGCCGGCCCGCGTGATCATGCAGGACTTCACCGGCGTGCCCTGCGTCGTCGACCTCGCCACCATGCGCGAGGCCGTCAAGGAGCTCGGCGGCGACCCGGCGAAGGTCAACCCGCTCTCCCCGGCCGAGCTGGTCATCGACCACTCCGTCATCGCCGACAAGTTCGGTACGAAGGACGCCTTCGGCCAGAACGTCGAGCTGGAGTACGGCCGCAACAAGGAGCGCTACCAGTTCCTGCGCTGGGGTCAGACCGCCTTCGACGACTTCAAGGTCGTCCCCCCGGGCACCGGCATCGTCCACCAGGTGAACATCGAGCACCTGGCCCGCACGGTCATGGTCCGCAACGGCCAGGCCTACCCCGACACCCTCGTCGGCACCGACTCGCACACCACCATGGTCAACGGCCTCGGCGTGCTGGGCTGGGGCGTCGGCGGCATCGAGGCCGAGGCCGCGATGCTCGGCCAGCCGGTCTCCATGCTCATCCCGCGCGTCGTCGGCTTCAAGCTGACCGGCGAGCTCCCGGCCGGTACCACCGCCACCGACCTGGTCCTCACGATCACCGAGATGCTGCGCAAGCACGGCGTCGTCGGCAAGTTCGTCGAGTTCTACGGCGAGGGCGTCGCCGCCACCTCGCTGGCCAACCGCGCCACCATCGGCAACATGTCGCCGGAGTTCGGCTCCACCGCCGCGATGTTCCCGATCGACGGCGAGACGCTGAAGTACCTCAAGCTCACCGGCCGCTCCGAGCAGCAGGTCGCGCTCGTCGAGGCGTACGCCAAGGAGCAGGGCCTCTGGCTGGACCCGGCCGCCGAGCCCGACTTCTCCGAGAAGCTGGAGCTCGACCTCTCCACGGTCGTCCCCTCCATCGCCGGCCCGAAGCGCCCGCAGGACCGCATCGTCCTGGCGAACGCCGCCGCGCAGTTCGCGCAGGACGTCCGCAACTACGTCGACACCGTCGACGAGGCGGGCATGGAGTCCTTCCCGGCCTCCGACGCCCCGGCCAACACGCCCAACGGCGCCCCGTCGAAGCCGGTCACCGTGACCGCCCCCGACGGCTCGACCTACGAGATCGACCACGGCGCCGTCACCGTCGCCGCGATCACCTCCTGCACCAACACCTCGAACCCCTACGTCATGGTCGCCGCCGCGCTCGTGGCCAAGAAGGCGGTCGAGAAGGGCCTGACCCGCAAGCCGTGGGTCAAGACCACCCTCGCCCCGGGCTCCAAGGTCGTCACCGACTACTTCGACAAGGCGGGCCTGACCCCCTACCTCGACAAGGTCGGCTTCAACCTCGTCGGCTACGGCTGCACCACCTGCATCGGCAACTCCGGCCCGCTGCCGGAGGAGGTCTCCAAGGCCGTCAACGACCACGACCTGGCCGTCACCTCGGTGCTCTCCGGCAACCGCAACTTCGAGGGCCGGATCAACCCCGACGTCAAGATGAACTACCTGGCGTCCCCGCCGCTGGTCGTGGCCTACGCCCTCGCCGGCTCCATGAAGGTGGACATCACCAAGGACGCCCTCGGCATCGACACCGACGGCAACCCGGTCTACCTCAAGGACATCTGGCCGACCGAGGCCGAGGTCAACGACGTCGTGGCCAACGCCATCGGCGAGGACATGTTCAACAAGTCCTACCAGGACGTCTTCGCGGGCGACGCCCAGTGGCAGGCGCTGCCGATCCCGACCGGCAACACCTTCGAGTGGGACACCGAGTCCACCTACGTCCGTAAGCCCCCTTACTTCGAGGGCATGACGATGGAGACCACCCCGGTCTCCGACATCGCCGGTGCCCGCGTGCTGGCCAAGCTGGGCGACTCGGTCACCACCGACCACATCTCCCCGGCCGGTGCCATCAAGGCCGACACCCCGGCCGGCAAGTACCTCACCGAGCACGGTGTCGAGCGTCGTGACTTCAACTCCTACGGCTCCCGCCGTGGCAACCACGAGGTCATGATCCGCGGTACGTTCGCCAACATCCGCCTGCGCAACCAGATCGCGCCGGGCACCGAGGGCGGCTTCACCCGCGACTTCACGAAGGAAGACGCCCCCGTCTCCTTCATCTACGACGCCTCGCGCAACTACATCGAGCAGAACATCCCGCTGGTCGTCCTGGCCGGCAAGGAGTACGGCTCCGGCTCGTCCCGCGACTGGGCTGCCAAGGGCACCGCGCTGCTGGGCGTCAAGGCCGTCATCGCCGAGTCCTACGAGCGCATCCACCGCTCGAACCTCATCGGCATGGGCGTGCTGCCGCTGCAGTACCCCGAGGGCGCCTCGGCCGAGTCCCTGGGCCTGACCGGCGAGGAGACCTTCACCTTCACCGGTGTCACCGAGCTGAACAACGGCACCACGCCGCGCACGGTCAAGGTCACCACCGACACCGGTGTCGAGTTCGACGCGGTCGTCCGCATCGACACCCCCGGTGAGGCGGACTACTACCGCAACGGCGGCATCATGCAGTACGTGCTGCGCAGCCTGATCCGCAAGTAAGCGGTCAGCTCACGCGGTTGAGGGCCGCACCCCGTCTCGTACGGGGTGCGGCCCTCGTGTTTTCCGTGCGCGCGTTCCCCTCTGCACCCTCCCGAGGTACCAGCTCAACTCGACCGGGTGATCAGGGGATTGAAGATGTGTCGGGCATTCTTCTCCGGGTTAGGCTCCCGCCCGGGACGAAGGGGAGGGAGCAAACAGTGGAATCCGCCGTTACCTTCGGGGAGCTCGGCCGGCTTTCCGGTGAGGAGCTTCCTCCGCGGATCGCGCTCTCGAGCGTGCTGCTGTCGGCAGGTTCCGACCAGCCCGTGTATCCGACGCTGGTGAAGTCGGACCACGGGACGACAGTGGCCTACGCCTGTCAATACCGGCAGAACGCGGGCAGTCCTCCCTTGTTCGTTCTCCTGGGACTGGCTTCCAGCGACCCCGGTTACAGCACCACGTGTATTCCTGCGGCCATCTCCGGCCGCTGACCGCCTTTTCGAGAAGAGGTACGGAAATGGAAAACGCCATCAGCTTCGAGGAACTCGACAACGTCATGGGCGAGGTGCTGCCCGAGCGCACTGTCATGGGCGTCATCGCCGCCCCGCTCGGCTTCGGCGACCCCGGCGACGGTGGCGCTGGTGCCGGTGCCGGCAGCTCCAGCAGCAGCTCCGCGACGAGCTCGGGCGGCGGCGTGTTCGCCCCGGCCCCGAGCGACCACGGCACCACGGCCCTGTCCGCCTGCCAGGCCGTGGACCGCCAGGGGACGCCGGGCCTGCTCGGCTCGCTCGGCCTGCCGTCGACGAACCCGACCACCAGCATGACCTGTATGCCTTCGGCGATCTCGAGCCACTGATCGCGTAGCGCTCGCCGTACGCGCTCGGGGGAGGGCCGGCAGCCTCCGGTCCTTCCCCGTCCCTTCGCAGGCCGTCCGCCCGCCACCTTCACGGAGAGCGCCCAATGTCACTGTCGGAGCCCACACTGGTGGCCGGCATGGAACTGGTCGGCGAGTTCGAGGACTCCGGCTACCGCGAGCCGCCTCACCTGGTCTGCCGTCCCGACGGCCAGATCGTCCGGCTCCCGCCCCTGCTCTACCAGGTCGTCCGGGCGCTGAACGCCCTGCCCGGCGGGGAACCGGCCATGGAGCGGGTGGCCGAGCGACTCAGCCGTGAGACGGGCCGAGGATTCACCGCGGAACACGTCGCGTTCCTCATCGACAAGAAGCTCGCCCCGCTCGGACTCACGACGTACAGCGACGGCTCACCGCCACCCCCCACGCCCAAGAAGGACCCGTTCCTAGCCTTCCGCTTCCGGCTGGCCGTGCTGCCGGAGCGGGCCACATGGCTGCTCTCCGGCCTCTTCGCCTGGTTGTTCCGGCCGCTGTGGGTGGTCCTCGCCCTGGGGGCGTTCGTGGGCGGCGAGGTGTGGCTGTGGATGTCGCAGGACACCGGCGCCGCGCTGCGGGAAGTGCTCTCGTCCCCGGGCAGCGTACTGCTCGTCGTCCTGCTGGCCATCGTCTCCTGCGTGTTCCACGAGATGGGCCACGGCGCGGCGTGCCGCTACGGAGGCGTGCGCCCCGGCGAGATGGGGTGCGGCATCTATCTGGTGTGGCCCGCCTTCTACACCGACATCACCAATTCGTACCGGCTGGGCCGCGCGGGCCGCATCCGGGCCGACCTAGGTGGCGTCTACTTCAACGCGCTCTTCGTCCTGGGCCTGCTCGCCCTGTACGGGGTGACCGGCAGCCCACTCCTGCTGGTGGCGATCTTCTCCGTCCACCTGGAAATGTTCCAGCAGCTTCTTCCCACGCTGCGGTTCGACGGCTACTACATCATCGCCGACCTGGTCGGCATTCCCGACCTCTTCAAATACATCGCGCCCATCCTCAGGCGGGTCGTGCTCCGGCGCCCACAGGACGACCGGCTCCGGGCGCTCAAGAGCCGGCCGCAGATCGTCGTCGCGGTGTGGGTCATGTTCCTCGTACCGGCGCTGACACTTCAGCTGGGCATGGTGCTCGTCAATCTGCCGCAGCTGCTGCGGGCGGACTGGCGGACGATCGACCTGCTGGTGCGGAACGCTGGGGCCTCCGGCTACCCGGTCCTCGGCATGGTGTCGGCGTTCCTCCAGGTCGTGCTGCTCACGCTTCCTCTCGCCGGGCTGACGCTCGCGCTGGCACGGCCCGTGCGGTCACTTTTCCGCCTGGCCTTCCGCCGCCGCGCCTGACAGCGCGGATCGAGGACGCCCACGGCGGGGGCGGGAAGCGCGGGCGGGACCGTCGGGCGAGCGCCCGCGCGAGGCACACATGGCCTTACGCGGGCGCCGCGGGTCCTCCGCGCGTCGCTGTACGGGCAGGTGTCCCCGGGCGGGTCCACCTGCCCGAGGCGGCGTCAGAACAGCAGGCGGAACTGGTTCCAGCCCGAGTTGCCGATCTTGACCTTGTAGTCGTACGGCTGGGACGCGTTGCCCGTGCCGCGGTAGAGCCACAGGGCGCCGTCGTTGTCGCGGGCCACGAGGTCGGCGCGGCCGTCCATGTCGACGTCACCGGTGCCGACCAGCTGGTTGAACTGGTTCCAGCCGCCGCCGATGCGCTGCTTGGTCTCGAACGGCTTGGTGTAGTCGCCGGTGCCCTTGTAGAGCCACAGCACGCCGTCCTTGTCGCGGGCGACGATGTCGGTCCTGCCGTCACCGGTCAGGTCGCCGCGGCCGGCGATCTGGGTGAACTGGCCCCAGCCCGGTCCGACCTTCTTACGGCCCGTCAGGGTGCCGTCGGGGTAGGCCAGGTAGAGCCACAGGACACCCTCGCGGTCACGGACCAGGATGTCGGACTCGCTGCCGCCGCCCAGGTTGCCCGGGGACATGAACTGGTCGTACTGACCCCAGTCGTCCGCGACGACGTTCGCGCCGTCCGCGGTGGCGTACACGATGTTCTGCGCGGCGTCACGGACGTAGAGGCTCTCGGAGACGCCGTCGCGGTTGTGGTCGACCCGCGCCGCGGCGTTGATCTTGTTCCAGCCGTTGGTGACGTACTCGCGGGGCGTGATGCCGCCCTTGCCGTCGGGCCAGTAGAAGTACAGCTCGTCGGAGTTGACGGCGCTCAGCGGGAAGAACGGCGCCTCGGCGGTCGGGGCGTCGGCCTTGACGCCCTTGCGCGGGGCCGCCAGGCGCGGGGCGGCCTTGGGGGCCTGCGCGCCGGACTTCGGGTAGTCACCGGACTTGGCCTCGCCGCGCAGTGCCTCGGAGCGGTGCTTGGCGGAGGTGTCGGCGGACAGCTTGGCCGCCCGCTCGGCCGCGGCGGAGGCGGACGAGGGGCTGTCGGCCAGGGCCTGACCGGCGGTGACGCCGACCAGGGCGGTGGCTATGGCCGCCGTCGCGAGACGGCGCAGGGCGCGTCCGCGCGTGCGGCCGGGAAGGTGAGCCACGTGGGTCTCCCATGAAATCAAGAGTGAAAAGTGGCGCGCCCGGTCGGGCGCGCCACTGGATCCCCTAGATCGTTTCACAATTTCTTTACGTGTCAATCACTTTGTGCCGATCTCGGCCCCAATAGTTCGATCTCGGCGAGTGTGCTCCGACCGCTCGCCGATTCCAGCCGGTAGTGGCGGTACGCGCCGGGGGAGCGGACCGCGAAGACCCGGGTCTGCCGGTCCCAGGCGAAGGACTCGCCCGCGCGCCGGTCGACCTCCTTCCAGCTCACGCCGTCCGCCGAGCCCTTGAGGACCCAGCCGCCGGGGGCCTGGGCCCGCTCGGCCGACGTGAGCGTGTAGGAGGACACCTTGACGCCCGAGGGCACCTCCAGCGGAGCCGCGGTGAAGGAGTCGCCCGTGGCCGAGGTGTCGTCGGTCAGCGGCGATCCACCGGGCCTCGTCACATCGCCGTCCGGCGTGGGTGCCTTGGCACCCCCGGTGAGGGACGTGGGGCCGGCGTCCGCGCCGCTGCCCCAGGTGGACGGGCGGGGACCCATGGTGAACTCCAGCGTGCCGCCGTTCGCCAGCGCGGAGTGCGGCAGCGCCGTGGAGGTCCACTTCTTGCCGTTGACCCGCAGCCCCTGCACGTACACATTGCGGGCGCTGTTGCGCGGCGCCTTCACCACCAGGTCGCGGCCGTTCTCCAGGTGGACGGTGGCCTCGGTGAACAGCGGCGACCCGATCGCGTACTCCCCGCTGCCCATCACCAGGGGATAGAAGCCCAGCGCGCTGAAGAGGTACCAGGCCGACATCTCGCCGTTGTCCTCGTCGCCCGGATAGCCCTGGCCGATCTCGCTGCCGAGGTAGAGCCGGGACATCACCTCGCGGACCTTCGCCTGTGTCTTCCAGGGCTGCCCGGTCGCGTCGTACATGTACGCGATGTGGTGCGAGACCTGGTTGCTGTGCCCGTACATGCCCATGCGCACGTCACGGGCCTCGGTCATCTCGTGGATGGTGCCGCCGTACGAACCGGCGAACTCCGGCGCGCCCGTCTCGGGGGTGCTGAAGAACGTGTCGAGCTTCTTGGCCAGGCCGGCCCGGCCGCCGTAGAGGTTCGCCAGGCCCCGGGTGTCCTGCGGGGCGTGGAAGGCGAAGTTCCAGCCGTTGGTCTCGGTGTAGTCGTGACCCCAGACGCGCGGGTCGTACTGCTGGGGCGGCAGCCGCCAGGCGCCGTCGGTGTCCTTGCCCTGGAAGAAGCCGATCCGCTGGTCGAAGAGCTTGACGTAGTTACGGGCGCGGTTCAGGAAGTAGTCGGCCTCCTCCTGATAGCGCGCCTTGTGCGTCTTGGCGTACAGGGCCTTGGCCATCCGCGCGATGCCGAAGTCGTTGAGATAGCCCTCCAGCGCCCATGACATGCCCTCGCGCGTCCTGGTGCTCGTATAGCCCTGGAAGACAGCGGTCTCCATGCCCTTGCGGCCGACACCCGGGTTGGTGGGTGCCACGGTGGCGTTCTTCAGCGCGGCCTCGTACGCGGTCTCGGCGTCGAAGTCCACGCCCTTGGCGTACGCGTCGGCGAAGGCGACGTCCGAGCTGGTGCCGGTCATCAGGTCGGCGTAGCCGGGGGAGGACCAGCGGGAGATCCAGCCGCCGTCCTTGTACTGCTGGACGAAGCCGTCGACGAGCTTTCCGGTGCTCTTGGGGGAGAGCAGGGAATAGGCCGGCCAGGTGGTGCGGTAGGTGTCCCAGAAGCCGTTGTTGACGTAGACCTCGCCGTCGACGATCTTCGCGCCGGTACGGGTCGGCGTGGACTCGCCCACGGGCGGCGAGAAGGGGCTGGCGTAGCGGTGCAGCGGACGGCCCGCGGTGCCGGTGTTCTCGAACCCGGAGTTGGGATACAGGTAGAGGCGGTAGAGGCCGGAGTAGAGCGTGGTGAGCTGGTCCCGGGTGGCGCCCTTGACCTCGACGCGGCCGAGGACGGTGTCCCAGGCGGCGCGGGCGCGGTCGCGGACGCGGTCGAAGGAGGTGCCGTCGGGGATCTCCTGCGCGAGATTGGCCTTCGCCTGCTCGACGCCGATGAGCGAGGTCGCGATGCGCAGTGTGACCGTACGGTCCCGGCCGGCGTCGAAGCGCAGATAGCCGGTGACGCTGTCCTCCCCGCCCCCGGCGTCGCCCTTGAGCTTGCCGCTGGCGGTGACCGGGGCGTCGAAGATCCCGTAGACGAACAGCCGGCCGGCGCCGATGGACAGGCCGCTCCGGACGTCGGACCAGCCCGTGAAGGTGCGGTGCTCGGGGTCGATTCTCAGACCGCCCTGGTTCCTGACATTGTCAAGAATGACGTTGGAATTGCCACCCGGAAAGGTGAATCGCATCATCGCGGCGTGGTCGCTGGGGACGATTTCCGTCTTGAGGCCGTTGTCGAAGGTGACGCCGTAATAGTGCGGCTTCGCGGTCTCGTTGGTGTGGTGGAAGGGGAGGGCACGGGCGGTGCGTCCGGCGGCGGGGGTGCCGCTCGCGACGGAGGGCATGACCTGGAAGGTCTGCCGGTCGCCCATCCAGGGGCTCGGCTCATGGCTGGCGCTGAACGCCTGGAGGGTGGGGAGATTGTCCGCGTTGTTGGCGGCGGCGTATTGGTACAGCCAGTCCGTCGAGGCCGCCTTGGTCACGGGGGTCCAGAAATTGAAGCCATGGGGGACGGCGGTGGCGGGAAAGGTGTTGCCGCGCGAGAAGAGCGAGCTGGAATGCGTGCCGCGCGTGGTGACGGCGTAGTCCGCCAGATGCGCCGGCGTGCTCTCCGCGGGCGCGGGCGCGAGGGAGATGTCGTCGACCCAGCCGCGGAAGCGCGCCGGGCCGGACGGGGCGTCGTAGGCGACGAGTACGCGGTCGACGGTCCTGCCCGCGGCGACCGCGCCGATGCGGGACTCCTTGTTGTTCCACTGATTGGCGTAGAGGGTCTTGGACTCGGCCTGGCCCTGCGGGGTGAGCGGCGCGCCGTGCTGGTCGACGGCCTTGAGCCGGCTCAGCGAGGTGCCGTCGGTGAAGAGGAGGTCCACGGCCACCCGGGTGGCGGGGTAGCGCGTGTCCGGCTCGGGCATCGACGGGAAGATCTTGTAGGACAGCTGGGTCCTGCTGGTGACCTTGACATTCACATCAAAAATCTTGTTGTACGAATAAGCGTGGCCGGTGGCCTGATGGACGCCTCCGTAGCGCAGGGCGTGGGTGCCGGTGAAGCCCGCGTGGGCCTTGGCCGCGGGGGAGCCGGTGGGGCCGCGGTCGACATGGGTGCGCATGTCGGAGGGCGGGGGAGCGCCGGTGTCGGCCGTCGCCAGCTGCACCTCGGCCAGCTGGGTGATGTCCTCGCCACCGTTGCGGGCTATGTCCAGCCGGTAGTGGCGATAGGGGGTGGCGCCGGTGAAGGAGAACTCCCGTGTCTGGAGGCGCTTCTCGAAGGTCTGGTCCTCGCGGCTGTCCAGGGCCGTCCAGCTCCGGCCGTCCGCGGAGCCCCGGAGTGTCCAGTCGCGGGGGTCCCGGCCGGGGGCGTCATTGGCGGACGTCAGCGCGTACCGCACGACCTCGACCGGCTCGGAGAGCTCGAATTCCAGCCAGGCGGTCTTCTCGAAGTCGAGCCATTTGGTCGTGGGCTCGCCGTCGATCAGATTCTCCTTGCCCTCGTTCGAGCCCGCGTTCTCGCCGCTCGCCCGGACGGCGAGCACCCGGTCGGAGACATTGCCGGGGATGCCGCGGACGTCCTGGCCGTCGACGCCGGCCGATCGCTTGCGGCCGGAGGGGTCGGTGTCGACGGTGTTGCGCCAATCGGGCTGCGGCTGCCCTGCTTCGAAGGAGGAGGAGAAGTGCTCGGCGGGGGCCTTGGCCCGGGCGGTCGCGGTGGTCACCGCGGAAGACCCCTGCGCCATCTGAGTGACCGTCACCAAGAGGGCGGCCGTGAGGACCGCCAGGGAGCGGGTGAGGTGACGCCGGCGGTGTCGGGGCCCTTGTCGCTGTCTCTGCCGCATCCCAAGCCTCTCAACGAAACTGACAACGTTGTCACCTGCGTCGCGCAAAGATAAGTAGGGCGTGAGACGCCAGTGGTGTCAAGGGTCCCGATATTGGTGTCGCCGTGCGGACGCCGTAGGTCGGGGAGGTCTCAACTCGGGAAAGACTGGCGGTCAATGACGCTCTCGATCTTGCCCAGTTGGTGAGGAGTGGACTATACCTGTCGGCGTCCGGGGCAACCGTAGGTCGCCGCGGCGGATCCGGGGGGAGGGCGGCGGTTCGATGCGCCGTCGCGGACGTCACCGATCCCGGCGCACACCCAGCACACCAAGCTTCAACTGACCCGCGGTGTCGGGCCCTTCGTCGATGGCCAGTTCGCAAGGGGAAGTCCGTCACACCGCCTGAGTCCTGGAGAAGGCGAGGACTTGAGCATGGGATCCACATCGGAATTCAGCCGGCGCGACCTGATCAAGCGAGCCGCGGCGATCGGTCTGATCGCGGTACCGACGATGAGTGTGCTGAGCGCCTGCGCCAGCGGTGACAGTGACAGCGACAACAAGGTCGACAAGGGCGAGAAGAGCGCCAAGAACCCCTTGGCCGTCAATGAGTCGGCGCCCCTCGACATCGTCATCTTCGACGGTGGATTCGGCCAGCAGTACGCCAAGGACGCCGAGGCCGAATACAAGTCGGCGTATCCCAAGGCACAGGTCAGGCACGCCGCCACGCAGGAGATCCAGACCCAGCTCCAGCCCCGCTTCAACGGCGGCACGCCGCCCGACCTGATCGACAACTCCGGTGCCAAGCAAATGGACATGGGCACGCTCGTCGGCAAGAAGCAGCTGACCGACCTCAACGCCCTGCTCGACGCGCCCTCCATCGACGACCCGGGCAAGAAGGTCCGCGACACCTTGCGGCCGGGCGTCGTGGAGATGGGCCGCTTCGACGGCGAGGAGACGTGGATCCTCTACTACGCCTACACCGTCTACGGCGTCTGGTATTCGCGCACCAATCTGGAGAAGCTCGACGCGCAATACCCGCAGACCTGGGACGAGATGCTCGCGCTCTGCGAGAAGGCGAAGAAGAAGGGCATCGCCGGCTGGACCTACCCGGGGAAGTATCCGTACTACCTGCCGTTCAGCCTCTACCCCTTCATCGCCAAGATCGGGGGCAAGGAGGTCCTGGACAGAATCGACAACCTGGAGCCGAACGCCTGGAAGGACCCGGCCGTCAAGGCCGCATTCGAGGCGTACTACGAGCTCTACAAGAAGGGTTACATCCTGCGGGGCACCCCAGGGCTGACGCACATCGAGTCGCAGACCGCCTGGAACCAGGGAAAGGCGCTCTTCATTCCCAATGGCTCATGGGTGGAGAACGAGTCGAAGAAGACGACGCCCGCGGACTTCAAGATGGCGGTCAGCGCCCCGTCCAGCCTCGACGCCAAGACCGACAAGCTGCCCTTCGGCACCATCTGGGCCTCCGGCGGCGAGCCCTTCATCGTGCCCAAGGCGGCCAAGAACCCCCAGGGCGGCATGGAGTTGCTCCGCATCATGCTGGGCAAGAAGTCCTCGCAGAACTTCATCAAGCAGGTCTCCTCGCTCACCTCGCTCAACGGCGGCACCGAGGGCCTGACCCTGCCGCCGGGTCTTGCCTCCTCGCAGGAGGCGCTCACCAAGGCCGGTGAGAACGTCGTCAATCCGCGCATCCAGGACTGGTACGTCGCCCTGCAGAAGGAGAAGATCGGCGTCGCCGCGCTGGGGGAGATGATGGCCGGCCGGATGACCCCGGACGAGGCGATCACAAAGATCCAGAGGTTCGCCGACCAGGCCCGCGAGGACAGCTCGATCAAGAAGTACAAGCACAAGTGAACCCGCGTCACCAGCGGCGTCACCCGTGGCGGCAGATCGAGGTCGGTGGAAATGCAGCACGGTAAGTACCGGTTCATCGTGGGGTTCCTGGTCCTGCCCCTGGCGCTCTACGGCATCTTCGTCATCTCGCCCTTCGTCCAGGCCATCTATTACTCCTTCACCGACTGGACCGGACTGAGCCCCGACTTCTCGATGGTCGGGTTCGACAACTACCGGAAGATGCTTGAGGACGACGTCTTCTGGAAGTCCCTGGGCCACAACGTCCTCCTGCTGCTCGTCCTGCCGCTGGTGACACTGGGACTCGGCCTGTTCTTCGCCTTCATGCTCAACGTCGGGGGCCGCCGCCGGAAGAACGCGGCGGTCGCCGGCGTACGCGGCTCGGGGCTGTACAAGGTCGTCTATTTCTTCCCGCAGGTCCTGTCCATCGCCATCGTCGCGCTGCTCTTCCAGTTCGCCTACAACCCCAACAGCGGCGCCCTGAACTCCTTCCTCGACGCGATCGGCCTGGATTCCGTACGACCCGACTGGCTCGGCGATCCCCAGCTCGCCCTCTGGTGCGTGATGGCGGTGATGGTGTGGAGCAACGTCGGTTTCTACGTCGTGCTGTTCTCCGCCGGCATGAGCTCGATTCCCCGGGACTTCTACGAGGCGGCGCTGCTCGACGGCGCCAACCGCGTCCAGACCTTCTTCCGGATCACCCTGCCGCTGCTGTGGGACACCGTTCAGACCGGCTGGGTCTACATGGGCATCATGGCGCTCGACGGTTTCGCCGTCGTCCAGATCATGACCGTGGGCCCCGGCGGGCCGGACTACTCCACCGAGGTGCTCTCGTACTTCCTCTACACCAAGGCGTTCCGCGACGGACAGGCCGGCTACGCCACCACGCTCGGGGTCGCGCTGCTCATCGTCACCATGATCTTCGCGGGCGTCGTGATGAAGCTCGGCCGGCGCGAACGCCTGGAGTTCTGATGCCCGGGGCCCTCCGTAGCGCGTGCTCGCGCACCACCTTGCCCGACACCTTCCCGACCGACCTGGGGGTAGCACCGTGACCGCGCAGGAAGAGCTCTCGGACCTCCCGGCCGTCGACTCGCCCAAGGGGCGGCTGGGCAGTGAGGGCGGGGTCCTCAACGTCTTCTCGCACGGCGTGCTGATCCTGTGGGGGCTGATGGTGACCCTGCCACTGCTGTGGGCGGTGATGAGCTCCTTCAAGGACGACAAGGAGATCTTCACCTCGCCCTGGTCGCCGCCGTCGAGCCTGCACGCGGAGAACTGGTCGCGCGCGTGGTCCCAGGCCCACATGAGCGAGTACTTCCTCAACTCCGTGATCGTGGTGGCCGGTTCGCTCTTCGGGACGATGCTGCTGGGGTCCATGGCGGCCTATGTGCTCGCCCGCTTCGAATTCCCCGGCAACCGTTTCATCTATTTCCTCTTCGTGGGCGGGATGAGCTTCCCGGTCATCCTCGCGCTGGTCCCGCTGTTCTTCGTCATGAAGAACATGCAGCTGCTGGACACCTACCACGGCCTGATCCTGGTCTACATCGCCTATTCGCTGCCCTTCACCATCTTCTTCCTGAGCGGCTTCTTCCGAACGCTGCCGTCCTCGGTCGCCGAGGCCGCCATCATCGACGGCGCCTCGCACACCCGGACCTTCTTCCAGGTCATGCTGCCGATGGCCAAGCCGGGCCTGATCAGCGTGGGCATCTTCAATTTCCTGGGCCAGTGGAACCAGTACCTGCTGCCGGCGGTCCTGAACGTCGGCGACGAGGACAAGAAACTCCTGCCCCAGGGCCTTGTAGCCCTCGCCGTCAGCCAGGGCTACAAGGGCGACTGGTCGGGCCTCTTCGCGGGCCTGGTCATCGCGATGCTCCCGGTACTGGCGGCGTACATCGTCTTCCAGCGGCAGGTCCAGGCGGGGCTTACGGCGGGGGCGCTGAAGTAGCGCCGCCGCCCGTCACCACCTCTGTGGTCAGGTCGTGACCGGTAGGGACTTCTTCCGGCTACGGGTCAGCAGCTTCACGCCGGGCTTCTCCACGTACTCGTGCACGAGCACCGCCCCGAGGAAGGACACCGCCAAGAACAGGCCCAGGTGCAGGGCCAAGGGAATCTTGAGGTGGTGGGTGTTCAGGAAGTGGTCGATGCTGAAGATGACGATCTCGTGCACCAGGTAGAAGGCGAAGGAGACCTCACCCAGGTACACGTTGATCCGATTCCTGAAAGGGGAAGGCTCTGCTCGGACGTCGGCGCGCGCGGCCGCGGCGATGGTGAGGGTGTACGGGATGACGGTGTCGGCGGCCCAGTGGAAGTCGAAGGGCATCACGTGGGTCGGGCCGAGAACGACCAGGACGGCCAGGGCGAGGCTGGCGGTCAGACCGGGACCGCGCCAGGCGCCGTTCTTCACCAGCAGCGCGACGGCGATACCGATGACGAATTCCATCAGCCGCGTGGGCGGGAAGACGTAGAGCAGGAACTTCGGATCCAGGTCGAAGGCCCGCTCGACGGACTTCATGTACAGCGGGGCCAGGACGACGAGCAGGTTACCCACGATGACCGTCGCCCACAGGCCACGGTCGGAGAACCGCCGGACGAGCTTTATCACCAGTGGGAACGACAGATAGAACAGGAACTCGCAGCTCAGCGACCACGAGACACCGTTGTAGTTGAACCACCAGTCCTTGCGGTCGGGTATCCAGGACTGGGTCAGGCTCAGGTTCGCCAGGGCGATGCGAAGGTCGAGGGACTTGCCCATCCAGACCATCGTCACCACGGCGACGCAGAAGGTCACCAGATGGCTCGGGTAGATACGGGCGAAGCGGCGCCGCCAGAATCCGGTGACGGTGTCGCGGGGGCGGGCCGACCAGGCGAGCACGAATCCGGAGAGGATGAAGAAGAAGGACACCGCCGAGGGGCCGGCGTAGACGATTTCCTTCAGCCTGAAGACGTGCAGGGAGGTGCCGGAGGATGCCTCCTCGTAGGCGAAGTGAAAGCAGGCGACGAGCAGCGCCGCGTACCACCGCAAGCCTGTCAGCGAGTCCAGACGCACCCTTGAGGTGGCGGGTTTGCCGGACGGCTTGGCGGTGGGGGTGGGGGTTATCAGACTCACTGTCGGCTATCCCAGGTGACGAGCAGGCGAAATCCTGTGGCGTCGGTTGCGTCGCAGGGCCTTACGAGAGCGTGGCGCGGGCCCTGAAGGTGCGATCTCCAGGGCCCGCAGAAACGCCTGTGTCCCGGTCGGCATGCGTGGCCGGAGCACAGGCTGTACAGCGTGTTGGCCGAGTCCGCCTAAAACGGGCGGCGGCAGTGGAACGAATGAGCATGAAGCGCTCATCTTATACGGTGAGTGGTCACTGCACGAGAAGTTCCGGTCACAGCTTTTGCTGCGAGCTCGTATGGGCTCATGCATGGTTCGAGCTCATGCGACCAGTCGCTGCCATCTCTGCGTGGCGCAGATCACTGACTCTCTGTCGCAATCCAGAGGGGCTTCCTAGGTCCGGACCTTGTTCCCGGGTTCGCCGACGCCGGTGGCGAAGACGCCCTGTTCGGTCCAGCCGCCGCTGTTGATCCACGCATTGATGCCGCCGTCGTCGTGGAGGATGAGGTAGTCGGCTTTTCCGTCGGCGTTGATGTCGGCGAAGCGGACTTTGTCTCCGGGTTCGCCGACGCCGGTGGCGAAGGTGCCTTGTTCGGTCCAGCCGCCGTGGCCTGTGCCGCCGTTGTTGATCCAGGCGTTGACGACGCCGTT
>NZ_JBVHJJ010000011.1:0-95139 GCF_055560115.1 Streptomyces sp. NPDC023527 | reverse complement strand
CGCCGTTGTTGATCCAGGCGTTGACGACGCCGTTGTCCTGGAGGATGAGGTAGTCGGCTTTTCCGTCGGCGTTGATGTCGGCGAAGCGGACTTTGCTTCCGGGTTCGCCGACGCCGGTGGCGAAGGTGCCTTGTTCGGTCCAGCCGCCGTGGCCTGTGCCGCCGTTGTTGATCCAGGCGTTGACGACGCCGTCGTCGTGGAGGACGAGGTAGTCGGCCCTCCCGTCGCCGTTGATGTCTATCCGGTAGTCACCGGGCGGACCCTTGCGAGGCGCTGTTCCGGGCTTGATGTCCACACGCTGCTTTATCCAGCCGTCGGCCGCGGCCTGAGCCACCCCGTTGTAGAAGGCGTCCGCCATCTTGACGTAGCCGCTGTCCTTGGGGTGGAGGTCGTCGTCGAGGTCCTGGGTGGTGACGGCGCTCATGTCGACGAAGCCGACGTGCCGGCCCTTGGCCTTGCGCTCTGAAATCAGCTGGGGGATCACGGCGTTGAACCGCTCGATCCGCCGCTGGGTCCCGGTGTCCTTGGAGGGGACGAGCGAGGAGACCAGAACGGTCATGTCAGGGGCCGCCGACGTTATTTTGTCGACGAGTTCCCCGAGGCGCCGGGGGGCCGTGTCCACCTGGTAGTCGTCGTGCATGTCGTTGGTGCCGATGTGGAGCAGCACCGTGTTCGGCCTCGCCGCCGGAAGCCATCGGTCGATGTTGGCGGACAGGCCGCCGATCTTCCAGCCCCAGTGACCTTCATGGTCGGGGTCGGACAGCTTGCCGTTCTGCTGGGATCCCACGAAGTCCAGATTGTCGGCGTGTGGGGACAGCTGGTTCCACAGGCCGGCGCGGTATCCGGAGCCGTTGGAGCTGCCGGCGCCATGGGTGATCGAGTCACCCAGAGGCATCACCGTGAGCCGAGGGATCTTCCAGTTCTTCGCAAAGGCGCCGGGAGCCGCCAGGGGCGCCGCTTGCGGGCCACCGGTGCGGGGCCCTGGTGACGGTACCGGCGGCTTTGCGATGGCGGCGGACGCGACGTGGGTGCCTGCCGTCAGTGCGCCGACCGTCAGTGCCGCGGCCAAGGCGCGTCCGGCCAGTCGAGCCGTGATGCGCGATGAGAGCGACCGTTGCCCCGACAGGTGAGGCTCGCCGGGGCTTGCCTCCACGTCGTGGGGGTGAGATCTCTTGATCAAGGAAATGTCTTTCTGCCATGCCTGCCACGGACAAGCGGAATCAATCCCTCCGTCATGAGGGCGTCACGGTCTGCCTCGGATGGTCTGAGAGTGACGATTCCGGCCGGGGCAATGCCTGTTTGGCCGAGGGGCTTGCCGCAGTCCAAGCCACGACAAGCCCCACTCAGAAGTCGGCGGTGATTCCCGGATGCCGCTCCGGGATGCTGTCGCCGGGATTACCTGCCGATGCGACCCTCAGGCCGACGGCGTGACCTGTCCTACTTGAGGAGGTCGACCTCTCCATGCGTGCCGGCCGCGTCCACGGCCGGGTACAGGCCGAGGTTGCCGTCACCCCAACGGACCAGGACGTCACTGGGGCGAGCGTTGCCGGCGAAGGCTCCTGTCGTGACCGACAAGGTGTTCTTCCACGCGGAATCGGCGGGGCGGAACTGGATCTCGTCGTGGAACGGCTTGGCGGAGGGGGTCACCCCCGGGAAGACGCTGGCCGAACCGTTCTTCCAACGGACCAGGAGATCGGAGGTCGCCTTGCCGGTGAACTCACCGGCACTGACCTGCTCGATGTAGGTTCCGGCGTCCATCGCCTTCTGCAGCTGGATCTCGCCCATCAGCTTGTTGGTGCCGAGGTCGGGGAAGAGCGAAATGGAGCCGTCCTTCCAGACGACGAGCACGTCATCGCGCAGAGCGTTGGCGGTGTACCTGCCGACCGTGGTCAGCTTGACGTACTCCTTCCAGGTCCGGTTGGCCGGCCTGAGCTCTTCTTCCTTGCTGAACCCGTTCTGGTCGACGTGGGAGAACCACGTGACCTGTCCCGATTCCCAGCCGACGATCAGACCGTCGGAACCGCTCCCCGCGAAGTTGCCGCCCGAGACGGACTTGGCGCCCTTCCAACCGCTTCCCGAGATCTTGTGCTCGGTGGTGAAGGGATACTTCGGGTCGTTGTTGTCGGCGCCCTGGAAGAGGCTGGCCGAGCCGTCCGCCCACGTGACGAAGAGGTCCATGTGCCGACTGCCACCGGCCGAGCCGCCGGTGAAGTAACCCGGGACCAGGTGCTTCGCCTCGGTCCACTTCTTGCCCCGGAGAAGGTCGCGGGGGGCGGTGGTGGTCTGGATCCAGCTGGCGATGTCATCGACGCGGGTGTCGATGGCGCCTGTGCGGGTTTCCTTCTCGTCGGTGCCGAGGCACCCGCCTTGCCAGGAGCGGCCATTGACGCCGACCAGTTCGAACCGGCCGCCGACGTCGCGGAAGGCCGGCCCGCCGGTGTCGCCCTGGCAGATCGCCGCGCCTTCGGACTTGGGTGCGAGGCCGATCGTGGCCTTCTCAACGGCTCCCACAGCGAACTTCGCGTAGTGCAGGCGATCGGGGACCCACTCGTCCTTGGTGCGGCCGTAGCCCGATACCCAGAGGTCCTGGCCGCTGATGGGCGCGTTGGGGCTGATGTTCGCGGGTGTGACGCCGGCTACGGGCTTGGCGAGCTTGGCCAGCACCAGATCGCGGTCATCACGGGGCGCCAGCTCGACGACGTCGACGACGCTGCCGGTTTCCCGGCTCAGGTCGGAGCGGCCGATGGTGGCGGTCGTCTTCAGGCTGGGCGCGAGCGGGCCGGCCGGTACCTTGAGACCCTGAGCAGGGTCATCGACGAAGCAACTGGCAGCGGTGACCAGCCACTGCGGTGCCACGAGCGCGGCGGAGCAGCCGTGCTTGCCACCCTCGACGCCGATGTCGAGCTTGGCCGTGAAGGCGAACGAGTCGTTGACGGGCTGGCCTACGACGGCATGGGCCGGGGCGGCGGTCAGCGTGCTCGCGGTGGCGGCGGTCAGGAGCATTCCTGCGAGCCACGCTGCGCGCGGACGTCTGGCAGACATGTGATTCTTCCTTGTTCAGTGAACTCTTCGCTGTGTGACGCTGGCCGAATGGGAATCGGGTTCCTCAGACGGCGTGTGTGCCTCAGCCAGTGACGCGGAGCTCGAGCAGGACGGCGCGCTTGGTCGTGTCAACGGATTCACCGAACGGCTGGTAGTCGTTCTTGGGCGCGTCGATCAGGGTGTCCTTGCCATCCACGGTGATTTTGGCCTGAACGGGGTGGTCCTCCGTCCAGATGCCGTATGCATCGGGCAGCTTGAGGAGAAGGTGTCCCTGCTTGCCCTTGACGGCGAAGCAGAAGTTCTTCTGGCCCACCCGCGACTTGACCGTGATGTCGTGGGTGTTCGAGCAGTCGGTCAGCGTGATGCGGCCGTCGCCCTTGTACAGCTCAATGCCCTTCTCCTTGAGGATTTTGGCTGAATCGGGGTACTCGAACTTCTCGACGGCGAAGGGCATGTCGGCATCGCCGGCCCCGGCAACGGTGGCTGAGGGCGCGGCCTGCACCGGTGCCGGCTGAGCTACTGACGAGGTCGTCAAGCCCATAACAAGGGCAACTGCCGCAATAGTGCCAGAAGTGAGTATTTTTCGGACATTGGGTACTGCCATGCTCGCCATCTCCGGTTCACGAACGGGGGTCAAAGCGTGACGCTCTGCGATGTCCGTAGTAAAGCATATGTATGATGAACCCCTACGTTCCCTCAGTTAGTCCTGGCCTGAGGGGAGTTGCGGCATCTCGGGGGGGATGGTCGCGCCCACTGCATGTCTCGATCCGCGGCCGCCTGCACTGTGTCGGCCGCGCGAAGCTGTGCGGCCCGACGCCGGTGTGTGGCTTACCTCGGCCCGGACCGAGCAGAAAAGAGACCGCTGCATGAGACGGCGACTGCGCTTCAGGATTGGAGCGCCACAACCTCCCAGAAGCTCACGGACAGGAGGAAGGCAGCTATCACGTCTGCGCGACGTCTGTGCCGTGTCGCTTCCTGTCGCCCTCGTTGCGGGCCTCCTTGGGGCTGTCCCGGCCGCGGCGGCCGGTAAGGCAGAGGGCGCGGAGTGGCAGCGGCTGTTGGATCGCGGCCTGATAGTCAACTCTTGGGCGAACGGTGGCCCCGGTATCAAGAGGGCGGCTGAAGACGCGCTCCTGGGTACCGACGAGGACATCAAGAAGTTTTTCGCGGCTAAGGACGGAATCCAGTACGACGATGACTACATCGACGCCAGTCGCGTCTTCAACGTGGGTGGGCCCCAGGTGCGGGAGGCTGCGAAGAAGGCCCTGAAGGGCACTCCGGCAGACCTGCAGGCGTTCTTGAAGGAGGGTTGGAAGGCTCCCCTTGAGGACGACCAGCGCGTCGAGGCGTCCCGGGTTATCTATTACGGGGGCAACGGGGTCAAGGAAGCAGGCAAGGCGGCACTGAAGGGTTCGCCTGCTGACATCGCGAAGTTCCTTGAAGTCGGCCAGTACGACGCGCGCGAGACGGACGATGAAATCCTCGTCTCAGGGATCGTCAGCGCGGGCGGCCCGAATGTGAAGGCTGCCGGGAAGCTCGCCCTCAAGGGCACCCCGGCAGACAGAGTCGAGTTCCTGGAGGTGGGCCAGTTCACGGCTCGCAACCGTGACCAGGAACACGCCACCATCGCCCAGCTCACCGAGCAGGCTGAGAAGGCCGGGCTCCGGGCGGAGCAGGCGACCGAGGCGTCTCAGAACGCGTCGGCCCGCGCAGTCGCGGCCTCCGAACTGGCCAAGGAATCCGCAGCGAAGGCCGCCAGGGAAACCAAGGCGGCGAAGGACGACTCCAAGAAGGCCGCTGTCAAGGCCCAACAGGCCGCCGACGCGGCACGGGCCGCTGCCGGCGCTGCCCAGCAGGCGATCGGCGCGGCCAACGCCGCTCAGCGCACCGCTCGTGTCGCCGCCATAGCCGCTGCCCAGACCGCGAGCGCGGCTAATGCTGCGGCTGAGGCAGCCACCCGGGCCTACAACGCTTCCATAGCCGCCGCGGGTGACGCGGGCAAGGCGGAGGACGCGAAAAACTACGCAAAGCAGGCACGCGCGGCAGCGGGTCTTGCGAAGAGGTCTGCCGCTGCGGCCACGCAGGCAGGCAAGGCGTCCGCAGCTGCTGGCTTGGCGGCGAAGGCCGCACGGAGTGCCAGTGCCAATGCCGATGCCGCAGCCGATGCCGCCGATGAGGCGGGCGGGTACGCGGACGCCGCAGGCGTCCACTCAGGTGAAGCGAAGGCGGCGGCTGCGGAAACCCGTCGGCACGCACGGGAGGCGAACCGCGCAGCGAGCGCGGCCGAGTCGCTGGCCGGCAAGTCGGCCAGCGCGGCATACGAGGCACGGGACGCGGCCAACTCGGCCGCTGACCACGCGAACAAGGCGGCAGATGCCGCCGAGGATGCCGCCAAGCACGCGGGTGAGGCCAAGGACGCGGCCACCGAGTCGGCCAAGCAGGCCGACTCGGCGAAGCAGGCAGCCGACGCGGCGACCACGGCGGTCTCGACGGCCAAGAACGTTTTCGCGGTCGCGCGGGAGATCGAGGCGGAAGACCTCACCACCCGCACCGCGGCTGGCATCGAGCGCGCCAAATCCGAGAAGGCGCAGGCAGAGAAGTTCACGTCCACCGCTGCCGCCCAGGCACTGGAGGCCAAGAAGCTGGACGACGTCGCCAAGGTCCTGGGTACCGAAGCAGCGAAGCCCGACGTCGATGTCAAGGCGACGGCGGTGAAGGGTCGCGACCTCGCCCTGCGGGCGCTGAAGAACCGAGGCCCCTTCGCACAGGATGCCGCCACTCGGGCCCTGGCTGGCACGGATGCCGATGTTCTGGAGTACCTGCGCAGCGGTTGGGAGCGGGCAGGGCTGGACGAAATGCGTCAGCAGGTCGTCGACCTGTCGGTTCAGAGCCCCTACGAATCCGTCCGCACCGCTGCCCAGGAAGCGCTCAAGGGGAGCGATCAGCAGATCAGGGACTTTTACACCACCGGTCAGTACGCCGCGGGAGCTACGGACTACGACATCCGAGTCTCGCAGATCAACAGCGCCGGCGGGCCCGGCGTGAAGGCGGCAGCCAAGGCTGCCATGGCCAGCAACGATCCCAAGGTCTTGGCTGCCTTCATATCCAACGGTCAGTACCAGGCATTGAACGATGACGAACTTGTGCTGGCTTCCAAGCTCGTCAACGACGGCGGTCCGGAGGTGAAGGCAGCGGCCAAGGTCGCTCTGTCCGGATCTGCGGACAAGCTGCACAGCTTCATCCAGGTCGGCCAGTACATGGCTGACCGCAAGGACCAGCTAGCCGCCACTCACATTGCCCAGCTCCAGGTTCTGATCGACCAGGGTTCCAAGATCCAGGCCAAGGCCCAGGAGAACCGCTGGATAGCGGCCAAGGCCGCTGCCGTCGCCAAGGGCGCCTCGGCCGATGCCCAGAGGGCGGCAGGCGAGGCCCAGAAGTCGGCCGACCAGGCCAAGGGGTACGCGGCTGACGCCGACAGGTCGGCGCGCCAGGCGGAGAACTCTGCCGCCAAGGCGGCGCAGTCCGCCACTGCCGCACGCAATGCTGCCGACGCTGCCGATCGTGATGCCGATGACGCCACTGCATCCGCAGCCCAGGCCGAGTTCTCGGCCAGCTACGCCCGTGACTCGGCCGGCGAGGCGGCTGAGTACGCAGACGATGCTCACAGTTCCGCGCTGGCTGCCGGTAAAGACGCCAAGGAAGCGAAGACCCTCGCTGCCGATGCTTGGAAAGATGTACTGAAGAAGCGTCAGGCGGAGCAGGCCGAAGCGCAGCGACTGGCCGAGCAACGGCGGAAGCAGCAGGAAAAGGAGCGGAAGGAGAAAGAGAAGAGGGTCTGTCGTTCTACGCCCCTCCATGCCGGCAATGAGTTGAGCGGCATGTCCTGCATGCGCGGGCCGGGCGAGTGGGTCTGGGACAAGGAGCTGCCTGACCTGGGCCTGGCCAAACTCCTCGTCTGGAACCTCACCCCGATCGGTGATATCGAGGATTGTGCCAAGAATCCCGGGCTGGGTAAGTGCTCCCTGGCTGCAGTGTCGCTTCTGCCCATCGGCAGATTCAGGGCAGTCCAAAAGCTGGAGGAGGGTGTCGAAGGCGCGGTAAAGGGGTCACGGGTCGGAAGAAGGGGGATAAAATGCGCTGAGTGCTTCCTTGCCGGGACCAAGGTACTCATGGCGGACAACTCGGCACGGAACATCGAGTCCGTCAAGGTCGGCGACCTGGTGACTGCCACGGATCCCGTGAGTGACGAGACAGGTCAGCGCAAGGTAACCGCTCTGATCGTCACCGAGCATGATAAATCCTTCAACGAGTTGACCCTAGCGACTCCTCAAGGCGTGGCGCGCCTGACCGCTACCTACGAGCACCCTTTCTGGTCGCCGTCGCAGGAGAGCTGGGTTGAGGCTTCAGAGCTCCGCCCAGGCATGACTCTCAGGACAGTCGACGGAAGTACCGTCAAAGTTGAGGGCAACCGCGCCTTCGCGAAAACCGCTAGGACCTACAACCTGACTGTTGACCAGCTGCATACCTACTATGTGCTGGCGGGTCAGACCCCGGTCCTCGTTCACAACTGTGATCCTGAGTTTTTCATTGATGAGAGTCAGTTCGGCAAGAAGTGGGGAAAGCACGCTCAGGACTATGGCCTTGACCCTGGCGACGCTTCTGCGCGAAAGTGGTTCCGTGACAAAATCGCAGAGGTGCGGGGGTCGCATGACGAGGTGCGGCAAGGGTCCTGGAATCCAGCCAGTGGTGGCGGTAGTGACTACTTTTTCTACCGCAGAGGAAACGATCTCTTGGTGACGAAGGCTGATGGTCGGTTCGTCACTATGTTTCCTATGGATAAGCCAAACGGCTGGTTCCAGCAAGCCACCCCCTATTCATAGGATGCGAGAAATGACCGAGCGAAATATGCCCATCCTGCGATCCGGGCGACGGGTGCAGTCTGCGTTTGGCGTCAAGCACCTCGCGGATGTTGCCCCGGGTGCTACATCGGCCGAGGCTCTGGAAGTCCTGCTGGAGGAAGGTTCTTCCATTCTCTTGTCTTGCGGCACGGACTGGGCTCTGAAGATTTCGGAAGGCCGATGGCCGGTGTTGCCTTCATGGTGCTGGCCCGTTGAGGCGTGGGCTTTCGAGAAAATAGAGCAGATCGGAAGTCCTGGTATGGATGAAGTTATCTCGACTTCGGATATTCATAATCCTGTAGGTGAGCTCTGTGGCATTCGTCTGGAGTTTCCTGCAGCGTGGGTAACCGTTAGGTCGGGTGAAGTGCTGACGTGGGATATCTCCCGTAAGGAGGACTGATAGCATCGGCAACAATGAAGCCCCGCCGGGCGCGTCCTGGCGGGGCTTGTGCGTGGGGTGGGCGCCAGCAGTTGGCGGGGAAATGTCGGCGGAGGGAGACAGCGCTGGGGCCGCTTCATCGCCGTCGACGGCATCGGTATGTATTGGGCCGTCGGGCGTGCGAGGTACCTCAAACATTGAGCCGTTGAAGGTGGACGTGGGCCTAGACCGTGGCAGATTCGCGTGTACCGGGCGGATCCAGGAGCCGTGTGGCCTACCTGTCGGCCTTCCGTACGATCCGGCCTCGATGTCCTTCAAGCCCTTGACGGACTCTCCCCCCAACAGCTCAGCTTAGAGTTCATATGTTGTACGGATGGCCGGGCTCCAGTGCTGTGGTTCGGTCGAGGGGACGGCCGTCGTGCCGCCCCGTGAGGCGGGAGTGGATGGGCGTGGAGACTCCGGGGTCGCAGTCGTCGCTGCACCGGGCCAACCTGGAGCGGGTCGTGCGCGCCGTGCGCATGGCGGGCTCGCTGACCCAGGCGGAGATCGCCCGGTCCACGGGGCTGTCGGCGGCCACGGTCTCCAATATCGTCCGGGAGCTGAAGGACGGCGGGACGGTGGAGGTCACCCCCACCTCCGCCGGTGGGCGCCGGGCCCGTAGCGTCTCGCTCTCCGGGGACGCCGGGATCGTCGTGGGCGTCGACTTCGGGCATACGCACCTGAGGGTGGCCATCGGGAACCTCGCCCACCGGGTGCTGGCCGAGGAGGCCGAGCCGCTGGATGTGGACGCCTCCGCCGATCAGGGTCTGGACCGGGCGGAAGCGCTGGTCAGGCGGCTGATCGAGGAGGCGGGGATCAGCCCGTCCAAGATCGTCGGGGTGGGGCTGGGCGTGCCCGGGCCCATCGACGTGGCGTCCGGGACGCTGGGCTCGACCGCGATCCTGCCGGGCTGGGCGGGCACCAACCCCCGTGATGACCTCGCCGCCCGCCTGAACGTGCCCGTCCACGTCGACAACGATGCCAACCTCGGCGCCCTCGGCGAGCTGGTCTGGGGCGCCGGCCGCGGGGCGGCCGACCTCGCGTACATCAAGGTCGCCAGCGGTGTGGGCGCCGGACTCGTGATCAACGGGCAGATCTACCGGGGGCCCGGCGGCACGGCCGGGGAGATCGGCCACATCACTCTGGACGAGTCCGGGCCGGTCTGCCGGTGCGGCAACCGCGGCTGCCTGGAGACGTTCACCGCGGCCCGCTACGTCCTGCCGCTGCTCCATTCGGCCCATGGCACCGATCTGACCGTCGATCGCATGGTGGAGCTCGCGCGCGAGGGCGATCCGGGCTGTCGGCGGGTGATCGCGGACGTCGGCCGGCACATCGGCAGCGGCGTCGCGAACCTCTGCAACCTCCTCAATCCGAGCCGTGTCGTGCTCGGCGGCGACCTCGCGGACTCCGGCGAGCTGGTGCTCGCGCCCATCCGTGAATCCGTCTCGCGCTACGCGATCCCCAGCGCCGCACGGCAGTTGGAGGTCGTTCCCGGCGCGCTGGGCGGCCGGGCCGAGGTGCTGGGCGCCATCGCGCTCGTACTGAGCGAGATGGGCGACTCCAACCTCCTGGGCGAGTCGCTGCCCGCGCACGCCCCGGTGTCCGTCTGACGGTCGTCACGCCGTTTCGACGACTTCTCGGTGATCAGTTTTTGAGTTCACATAGATAACGAATGGCATCGTTGCCATCTCGTTAAGGATTTACTTCTTGACGCTTCCTTGGCGGCCGAGTTGACTTCCAGCCACCTCGGCCGCAACGACGCGGCCTCGTCAGGGAGGTATCTGAAAGTGAACACGCATCTGCGTCGTGTCGCCGTGGCCGTGGCCGCCGTCTCGATGGCCGCCGGGCTCGCCGCCTGTGGCAGCGCCAAGGAAGCCGGCGACAACGGTGAGAAGAAGAAGGACAAGAAGGGTTCGCTGACCATCGGTCTCCTTCTTCCCGAGAATCAGACCGCGCGGTACGAGCGCTTCGACAAGCCGCTGATCGAAAAGAAGATCAAGGAATTGGCGGGCGCGGACACCACCGTCCTCTACGAGAACGCCAAGCAGGACGCCTCCGTCCAGCAGCAGCAGGTCGACACCATGATCACCAAGAAGGTCGACGCGCTGATCGTCGACGCGGTGGACGCGAAGTCGATAGCGAGTTCGGTGAAGAAGGCGAACGACAAGGGCATCCCCGTCGTCGCGTACGACCGGCTGGCCGAGGGCCCGATCAAGGCGTACACCTCCGTCGACAACGAGCGCGTCGGCAAGATCCAGGGTGAATCGCTCCTGAAGGAGCTGGGCGACAACGCCGACAAGGGCGAGATCGTCATGATGAACGGCTCCGTCACCGACCCCAACGCCAAGATGTACAAGGACGGCGCCCACTCCGTCCTCGACGGCAAGGTCAAGGTCGGCAAGGAGTACGACACCAAGGAGTGGAAGCCGGAGAACGCCAACGAGAACATGAAGGGCGCCATCTCCTCGCTCGGCAAGGACAAGATCGTCGGCGTCTACTCCGCCAACGACGGCATGGCCGGTGGCATCATCACCGCCCTCAAGAGCGCCGGCTTCGACAAGCTCCCGCCCGTCACCGGCCAGGACGCCGAGCTCTCGGCCGTCCAGCGGATCCTCTCCGACGAGCAGTTCATGAGCGTCTACAAGCCCTACAAGCCCGAGGCGGACGCCGCGGCCGAGATGGCCGTCGCCCTCGCGCAGGGCAAGAAGCTCGACGGGATCGCCAAGTCCACCGTCGACAGCGGCACCGAGAAGAAGGTTCCCGCCATCATCGTCACCCCCTTCGCCCTCACCAAGGCCGACATCGGCCAGTACGTCGGCAAGGAGGGCTTCTTCAACCTGGGCGAGATCTGCACCGCGAAGTACAAGGCGCAGTGCGACAAGGCCGGACTGAAGTAAGCCCATAGGTTTCTGCCGCCCAGGCGGTGAAGGAGATGATGAACGTGTCCGCTACGCCCGTGCTGGCGTTGCGCGGGATCTCCAAGCGGTTCGGTGCCGTCCAGGCGCTCACCGACGTGGAGCTGGAGATCCACCCCGGCGAGGTGGTCGCCCTGGTCGGCGACAACGGCGCCGGCAAGTCCACCCTGGTCAAGACCATCGCCGGGGTCGGTCCCGCCGACGACGGGGTCATCGAGTGGGAGGGCCGGCCGGTCACCGTGGACCGGCCGCACACCGCCCAGGAGCTGGGCATCGCGACCGTCTACCAGGACCTCGCGCTCTGCGACAACCTCGATGTCGTCGGCAACCTCTTCCTCGGCCGGGAGATCGTCCGCGCCGGGGTGCTGGACGAGGTCGAGATGGAGCGCCGCGCCCGCGAGCTGCTCGCCACCCTGTCCATCCGGATCCCCAGTGTCCGGATCCCGATCGCCTCGCTGTCGGGCGGGCAGCGGCAGACCGTCGCCATCGCCCGCTCGCTGCTCGGCGAGCCCAAGGTCGTCATCCTCGACGAGCCCACCGCGGCGCTCGGCGTGGAGCAGACCGCGCAGGTCCTCGACCTGGTCGAGCGGCTGCGCGAGCGTGGCCTGGGCGTCATCCTCATCAGCCACAACATGGCCGATGTGAAGGCGGTCGCCGACCGGGTGGCGGTGCTGCGCCTGGGCCGCAACAACGGCACCTTCGAGGTGCGCACCACCTCCCAGGAAGAGATCATCTCCGCCATCACCGGAGCCACCGACAACGCCGTCACCCGCCGCAAGGCCCGCACCGCGGAGGGGAAGAAGTGAGTACGAAGCTGGATAAGTCCGACAGCGGCGAGCCGGCCGGCAACGGCCAGGCATCCGTCACCAACGGCCAGGCCCCCGCCGAGGGCGCCGTCACCGCCGTGGACCCGCGCCTCCTCGTCCGTGAGGAGGGCTTCGCCGGCTACTGGAGCGAATTCGTACGCAAGCTGCGCAGCGGCGAGCTGGGCTCGCTGCCCGTGGTGGTCGGGCTGATCATCATCGCCGCCGTCTTCTGGTGGCAGGACTCGGCCTTCCTGGGCGCGGAGAACCTCTCCAACCTCTTCGTCACCGCCGCCGGTACGGGCCTGATCGCGGTCGGCATCGTGTTCGTCCTGATCCTCGGGGAGATCGACCTCTCCGTGGGCTCGGTGAGCGGGCTGGCGGCCGCCGTCTTCGCCGTCCTCAACGTCAACCACGGCATGCCGGAGTGGCTGGCGCTCGTCGTGGCGCTGCTGTCCGGGGCGGTGATCGGCGCGCTGCACGGGTTCTTCTTCGCCCGGATCGGCGTACCCGCCTTCGTGGTGACCCTGGCCGGCCTGCTCGGCTGGAACGGCCTGATGCTCCAGGTGCTGGGCTCCAACGGCACCATCAACCTCGACGACTCGGGCATCGTCGCCGGTCTCACCAACGACTACTTCAGCGATGTCGCCGCGGCCTACGGGCTGGCGACGCTGAGTGTGGCGGCGTTCTTCCTGCTGTCGTTCCGCGACAGCAGGCGGCGCGAGACCGCGGGCATCCCCAGCCGGCCGCTCAGCGAGCTCGTGCTGCGCACGGCCGCACTGGCGGTGCCCGCGTATCTGGTGGCCTGGCTGCTCAACCAGTACAAGGGCCTCCCGCTGGCCGTGGTGATCTTCCTCGGTGTCGTCGTGGCCCTGGACTTCGTGCTCCGGCGGACCTCGTACGGGCGCAAGGTCTTCGCGCTCGGCGGCAGCGTCGAGGCGGCCCGGCGCGCGGGCATCAACGTCTCGGCGATCCGGATCTCGGTCTTCGCGCTCTCCGGGACGATGGCGGCGCTCGGCGGCATGTTCCTGGCCTCGCAGATCAACGCCGCGAACCAGTCCTCCGGCGCGGGCAGCCTGCTCATGAACGCGATCGCCGCGGCCGTCATCGGCGGTACGAGCCTCTTCGGCGGCCGGGGCAAGACGTGGTCCGCGCTGCTGGGTGTGCTGGTGATCCAGTCCATCGCCTCCGGGATGGCGCTGCTGGGCATCGCGTCCGCCGTCCAGTACATGATCACCGGTGCGGTGCTGCTGGCCGCGGTGGTGATCGACTCGGTCTCCCGCCGTACGCAGAAGTCGGCGGGGCGGGCGTAGGGTCGTTCCCCCGTAACGGGGCAGGGTGTCCTCAGTCGCCGGGCGGGCTCGCCGGCCCGTCTCCTCGATCGCCGGACGGGCTCGCGAGCCCGTCCGGCGATGGTCTGTCACCCCCGAAAACGCGCTTTGTCCGGTATAAGGCGGGGCTACGCCGATCGCGTGACATACCTCGCACCACCCGTTCACCGCCATCGCGGGCGGAACATTAGACTCGACAGACCGGTAAAGCTCGACAGCTCGAACGCTTAAGGAGGCACGGGTGGCGCTGCTATCCCGCATCAGGGGACCGCGCGATCTGGACCGGCTGAGCCCGGAGCAGCTCGACCGGCTGGCCGCGGAGATCCGGACCTTCCTGGTCGACGCCGTGGCGAAGACCGGCGGACACCTCGGGCCCAACCTCGGGGTGGTCGAGCTCACCATCGCCCTGCACCGGGTCTTCGAGTCGCCGAAGGACAAGGTCCTCTTCGACACCGGGCACCAGAGCTATGTGCACAAGCTGCTCACCGGTCGCCAGGACTTCACCGGCCTCCGCGCCAAGGGCGGCCTCTCCGGCTACCCCTCGCGGGCCGAGTCCGACCACGACGTCATCGAGAACAGCCACGCCTCCACCGTCCTGGGCTGGGCCGACGGCCTCGCCAAGGCCAACCAGGTGCGCGGTGCCGACGACCGTGTCGTCGCCGTCATCGGTGACGGCGCCCTCACCGGCGGCATGGCCTGGGAAGCGCTCAACAACATCGCGGTCGCCAAGGACCGCCCGCTGGTCATCGTCGTCAACGACAACGAGCGCTCCTACGCCCCCACCATCGGCGGCCTCGCCAACCACCTGGCCACGCTCCGTACGACCGACGGCTACGAGCGGTTCCTGGCCCGCGGCAAGGACCTGCTGGAGCGCACGCCCGTCCTCGGCAAGCCGCTGTACGAGACGCTGCACGGCGCGAAGAAGGGCCTGAAGGACTTCATCGCCCCGCAGGGCATGTTCGAGGACCTGGGCCTGAAGTACATCGGCCCCATCGACGGCCACGACATCGAGGCCCTCGAATCCGCCCTCCAGCGCGCCAAGCGCTTCGGCGGCCCCGTCATCGTGCACTGCCTCACCCAGAAGGGCCGCGGCTACAAGCCCGCCGAGCAGCACGAGGGCGACCGCTTCCACGGCATCGGCGTCATCCACCCCGACACCGGCCTGCCGGTCTCCTCGGGCGGTGCCGACTGGACCTCCGTCTTCGGCGACGAGATGGTCAAGCTCGGCCACGAGCGCGAGGACATCGTCGCCATCACCGCGGCCATGCTCCAGCCCGTCGGCCTGGAGAAGTTCGCCAAGGCGTTCCCCGACCGCGTCTACGACGTCGGCATCGCCGAGCAGCACGCCGCCACCTCGGCGGCCGGGCTGGCCACCGGCGGCCTGCACCCGGTCTTCGCGGTGTACGCCACCTTCCTCAACCGCGCCTTCGACCAGGTCCTGATGGACGTGGCCCTGCACAAGTGCGGTGTCACCTTCGTCCTGGACCGGGCCGGTGTCACCGGCACCGACGGCGCCTCCCACAACGGCATGTGGGACATGTCGATCCTCCAGGTCGTCCCCGGCCTGCGGATCGCCGCCCCGCGCGACGCCGACCAGGTCCGCGCCCAGCTGCGCGAGGCCGTCGAGGTCAAGGACGCGCCGACCGTCGTGCGCTACTCCAAGGGCGCGGTCGGCCCGGCCGTCGAGGCCGTCGGCCGGATCGGCGGCATGGACGTCCTGCGCGAGCCCGCCGAGGGCACCGCGCGGCCGGACGTCCTCATCGTCTCCGTCGGCGCGCTCGCCCCGATGTGCCTGGAGGTCGCCGACCTCCTCGACAAGCAGGGCATCTCCTCCACCGTCGTCGACCCGCGCTGGGTCAAGCCCGTCGACGAGGCGCTGCCCGCCCTCGCCGCCGCGCACCGCGTCGTCGTCACCGTCGAGGACAACAGCCGTGTCGGCGGCGTCGGTTCGGCCGTCGCCCAGGCGCTGCGCGACGCCGACGTCGACCTGCCGCTGCGTGACTTCGGCATCCCCCCGCGCTTCCTCGACCACGCCTCCCGCAAGGAGGTCATGGCCGAGATCGGGCTGACCGCCCCGGACATCGCGCGCCAGGTCACCGGCCTCGTCGCCAAGCTCGACGGTCGCTACGAGGAGGCCGCGGACCCGGCGGACGCCGAGGTCACCGAGGTGCGGGAGAGCGCCGAGGCCGCGCGCGACTAGCGCCACCCGCCCCCCTCCAACACGGCCACGGGCCGATCGGACACCACCTATCCGGGTGGTCCGGTCGGCCCGTACGCATATGTACTGCTGCGTCCCATCGGGTGAATCCTGACCTGGGTGGCCGGTCTCGCCCCGGTGCGGACCGGATCATCGCGGACACTCGCTCAGTTCACGGGAAGAGCGACGAGTCGAGCAGGTCGACGCAGAGCGCAGCAGGCCGAAGCAGGTCGATCAGGTGGAGGTGGGTCGATGAGCACGGAGCAACCCCTCCGGAACAGCCGCGGCAGGCGCGGCATCTTCCGGACCAAGACGGTGGAGCAGTCCATCCGGGACACCGAGGAGCCCGAGCACGCGCTCAAGAAGTCCCTCACCGCCCTGGACCTCACGGTCTTCGGCGTCGGTGTCGTCATCGGCACCGGCATCTTCGTCCTGACCGGCAAGGTCGCCAAGGAGAACGCCGGCCCGTCGGTGGCGCTGGCCTTCGTCCTCGCGGGCGTCGTGTGCGGGCTCGCGGCGCTCTGCTACGCCGAGTTCGCCTCCACGGTCCCGGTCGCCGGCTCCGCGTACACCTTCTCGTACGCCTCCCTCGGCGAGCTGCCCGCGTGGATCATCGGCTGGGACCTCGTGCTGGAGCTGGCCCTGGGCTGCGCCGTCGTCGCCGTGGGGTGGTCCGGCTACATCCGGTCGCTGATGGACAACGCGGGCGTGCACCTCCCGCGGGGCCTGGAGGGCACCCACGAGGGCCGCTTCGGCTTCGACATCCTCGCCTGCGCCCTGGTGCTGGTGCTGACCGCGATCCTCGTCCTGGGCATGAAGCTGTCCTCGCGCGTGACGGCCGTCGTGGTCGCCGTCAAGGTCACCGTCGTGCTGATCGTGATCTTCGTGGGCGCCTTCTTCATCACCGGGTCCAACTACCACCCCTTCATCCCGGACTCGCTGCCCACGAAGGCCGGCACCGACATCAAGGCGCCGCTCGTCCAAGTGATCTTCGGCTTCGCGCCGTCGAACTTCGGCGCCATGGGCATCTTCGCGGCCGCCGCAGTGGTCTTCTTCGCCTTCATCGGCTTCGACATCGTCGCCACCGCCGCCGAGGAGACCCGCAACCCCCAGCGCGACGTCCCGCGCGGCATCCTCGGCTCGCTCGCCATCTGCACGGTGCTCTACGTGGCCGTCTCCGTCGTCGTCACCGGCATGCAGAAATACAGCGAGCTGTCCAAGGACGCCCCGCTCGCCGACGCCTTCAAGGCCACCGGCCACCCCTTCTGGGCCGGTCTGATCAGCTTCGGCGCGGCCGTCGGCCTGACCACGGTGTGCATGATCCTGCTGCTCGGTCAGAGCCGGGTGTTCTTCGCGATGAGCCGCGACGGACTGCTGCCGCGGATCTTCTCCCGCGTCCACCCGAAGTACGGCACGCCCTACCGCTCGACGGTCCTGCTCGGTGTCGTCGTCGCCGTCCTCGCGGGCTTCACCTCGATCGACGTCCTCGCCGAACTCGTCAACATCGGCACCCTCTTCGCCTTCGTCGTCGTCGCCCTCGGCGTCATCATCCTCCGCCGCACCCGCCCCGACCTGCCCCGGTCCTTCCGGACCCCGCTCGTCCCCGTGGTGCCCATCCTGTCGGTCCTGGCCTCGCTGTGGCTGATGCTCAACCTCACCACGGAGACCTGGCTGCGGTTCGCCGCCTGGATGGCCCTCGGCTTCGTCGTGTACTTCCTCTACGGGCGGCGGCACAGCCGCGTGCCGTAAGCACCCACCGCCGGGCGGGCCCGAAATACGGGCCCGCCCGGCGACCCGGACCGTGCCGCCCGAGGACGCACCCTAGGTTGACCTGCATGCCCGTCGCACAGCGCGTAGCCGCCCCGGCCGTCACCTCAGTGCCGCGCGCACGGCTGCGCGACGAGCCGGCCGCGGCGCCGGGGACCGGCCGCTTCTGGCCGTGCCTGCTGCCGCTCCTGGCCGCCCTCGCCCTCGTCACCCGGCTGCCGTCCTTCGCCCGCCCCTTGTGGAACCCCGACGAGGGCTTCCTCGCCACCGAGGCCCGGATGCTCACCCAGGGCGCCGTCCTCTACCGCACCGTCGTCGACCGCAAGCCGCCCGTGCTGCCCTGGCTCTACGAGGCGTGCTTCACCCTCTTCGGCGACGGCTCGCTCCTGCCGCTGAAGGTCCTCGCGGTCCTCGCCCAGCTGGCGACGGCCGTCCTGCTGGCCTCACTGGCCCGTCGCCGCTGGGGCGAGCGGGCGGGCCGTACGGCCGGGGCGCTGTACCTGCTGGTGTCCATCGGACTGGCGCCCGAGGACGCGCAGGCCGCCGCCTTCGAGGTGTTCATGGTGCCGTGGACGGCCGCCGCCATGTGGTGCGCCGACCGCCGCCGTTGGGGCGCCGCCGGGCTGGCCGTGGCGGCGGCGATGCTCACCAAGCAGACCGGGGGAGCGGTCCTCGCCCCCGTCCTGCTGATGCTGTGGACCGCGCGCGGCCGCGCCGCGGGCGCCGCGGCCCTGGCGCTCGGCGCCGTGCTGCCCGTGGCCGCCGTCGCCTGCGCCACCGGTCCCGCCCGGCTGCTGTTCTGGTCGGTGACCGGCTCCGGAACGTACGCCTCCGTGGCGGGTTCGGTGCTGCTGGCGATCGACCGGGCGGCCGCCAACGCGGCCATCGCCTCCCTCGGTTGCGCCGGGCTGCTCGTACCGGTCGCCGCGCTCGTCCTCGCCCGCCGACGGGCCGCGCCGCCCGAGCTGTGGCTGTGGCTCGCCGCCTCCGCCGTCGCCGTGACCACCGGCTTCCACTTCTTCGGCCACTACTACCTCCAGCTGATGCCACCGCTCACCCTGCTCGGCGCCTCGGCGCTGTGCTCCCTGCCCCGGCGGTTGCTGCGCACGGCGGTCGGGCTGTCCGTGCTGTCCTGCGGCTCCTTCCTGGGCTGGGGCTTCACCGGCGAACCGCCCGACCTCCCGCACTCCCAGAAGGTGGTCCGCGCCGTCCGCGAGCGCACCGCGCCCACCGCCCGCGTGCTCTTCTGGGGCATGCACCCCGAGCAGTACTGGTTCGCCGGCCGCCCGCCCGCGGGCCGCTTCCTGACCGCCGGGCTGCTGACCAACTACAGCGGCGGCCGCGGCCCTTCGCGCGTCGGTGAGGCGTACGGCGTGCCCGGCTCCTGGCCCGTCTTCCGCCGCGAGCTGCGCCGCGGCCCGCCCGAGCTCATCGTCGACGACTCGCGCGGCAAGCCGTACGCCCCGTCCCGGCTCCCGTCGCTCAGAGCGGTCCTGGAGCGGTCCTACGAACGGGTGGGCGTGGCCGACGGTGCGGTGCTGTACGTACGGACCTCGGCGCGGCAGCCGGGCGTCCTCAGGGCCGGACCGAGCGCGGCCCCGTGACCTCCGCGCCGATCGCCCGGACGCGCTCGCGCAGCTCCCGGTCGGCGGTGACGACCACACAGCGGCGCTCCGACGCCCGCCCGGCCACCAGCTCCACGATCCGGTCGTCACCGCTGCCGTCCGCCGCCTCGACCCGCACGCCCGGCACGGACCCCACGCCGCGCGCCGCGCCCTCCACCACCAGCACGATCTCCGGCGGTCCCGGCAGGGGTGGGTCCACGGCCCCCGGCGGCAGCGCGGGCCCGTCCTCCGCCGCGTAGGCGGCGAGCCGGTCGCGCAGCCTCTCGGCCGCGCCCCGCCGGTCGCGCCACCAGCCGTCGGGCACCGAACCGACGACATTCGCGGCATCCACGACAAGAAGTACGGTCATGAACGACAGCCTCCCACGCGGGTTCCACGCGGAAGCCCCGACCCCGCTCGGTGTTATTGTCGAGGGTCGACAAACGGGGTCCGCGCGCAGCGCGATCGAGCCCGAGTGTGAGAAAGGCTGGCAGCGAGTCATGGCAGTGCGTACGGCCACCCCGGTAACCGGCTGGCTCCTGCGGGGCGGTGACGGCCGCCTGACGGCCTATGCGCCGGCCGAGGGCGGTGTCGTCCGCTGGACCGAGACCCGGCCCGGCGGCCCCGAGTGGAGCGGCCCGGAGCTGCTCGCCGTGCCCGGCCTGGAGCCGTACCTCTCCATAGCGCGGACCCCGAAGGGCTATGTGTACCTCGCGGGCGTCCGGCAGCGCGTCGTCCAGAGCGACGAGGGCGAGCGCACCGAGACCGAGGTCGTCTACGCCACGCAGTTCCAGTCCGGCCGGCCGCCGACGAACTGGCGCTCCGTGGGCACCCCGCACGGCCAGGACCGGCAGCGAGCCGAGCAGATCGGCGTCCCCACGGCGGTCGTCGACTCCGTGGGCCTCCACCTCTTCGTGCGCAACGCCGGCGGCGGGGTGTGCGGTCGGCGCCAGGACGCGCGGGGCATCTGGGGGCCGTGGACGGATCTGAAGGGCAGTCACGTCCTCGACAGCCTCTCGGCCGGTGCCACCGCCGACGGGCGTGTCGAACTGCTCGCCCCGGCGGCCGAGTTCGTGCTGCGCTGGCGCCAGGAGCAGCCCGGCGGGCCGCTGCGGCGCGTGCGCAACATCCCGGCCAAGCCCGCGGCTTCCTCCTCCACGTCCGCGCCCACCGGCGAGGACCGCATCACACACTTCTGGCGCGAGGACGCCGACTCCACCCTCCACGTCCTGCCGCCGGAGGCGGCCACGGACCCGGCCGAGGACGCCGACGTCGCGGCGGTCTCCCTGGACACCACCGGCACCGGCCCCGTCGCCGTGCTCCGTACGGTCATCGACGGCCACGACTGCACGGTCCTGGCCCAGCGCTCCGCCTCCGGGCTGCTCGCGCTCGCCGCGTTCCCCAGCGGTGACGAGACGGTGGGGGCGCAGTGGTCGGAGACGGGCGAGGAGTTCACGGGGGCGCCGGCGCTGGCGCTGGACGCGGCGGGGCGCGTCGTGGTCGCGGTGCTGGGGATGGACGGGCGTCTGCGGGTCGCCCGGCAGCGGGCCGGTGCGGGGTTGGCGCTGGGAGACTGGGTGCGGGTCTGAGGCGGGTTTTCTTCCCCCACGCCTTTCCCGACCCCGGTCCTCAAACGCCGGACGGGCTGGAATTACAGCCGCTTCGCGCTCCGCAGGCCCGCCGCGTAGAACCCGTTCCCGTCCAGGCGGGCCGTGCCGCCCTTGTCGCCGAAGGTCGGGCCGTTGGCCTCCTCGCGGCTGGAGATGAAGCGGGGCTTGCCGTCCGTGTCCAGGCCCAGGTAGATGCCCACATGGTCGAGGCGCTCGCCCGTGCGCTTGTCGATCTCGAAGAACACCAGGTCGCCCGGCTGGAGCCGGTCCGTCGCCTCGGGCCGCTTGCCGGTCAGCTCCAGCACCGGCACACCGGGGGAGAGCCGGGCCATGCCGTCGGCGGTCCGCGGCAGGCCGTCGCCCTTGACGTCCTTGCCCATCAGCGGGTAGCGCGCCCGGTAGCCGAAGACGGTACGCACGAAGCCGGAGCAGTCCATCGAGCGGAGCCGCTGCGGGTCCGGGCGCTCGACCGTGCCGTCCCGGAAGGTATACGGAATGCCCAGGTAGTCGTAGAAATCGGACTGCTCCAGCCGCATGTCGCCCGCCTCGGAACCCTTCGGGTTCACCGGCCCGAACTGCGCGTCACCCGCGTACACGAGGCCGCGGATGTCCTTCTTCTGTGGGACGCCGTCCAGGTACTCCATGGAGAACGCGAAGATGTCGGGTTCCTGGCTGCCGAGGAACTTCTCGAACCACTCCTTGAACCAGGCGGCCTTCTCCGAGCCCTCCTTCCACTGCTGCGGCAGCAGCCGCACCCAGCTGTCCGTGGTCACCTTCGCCGAGGTGTACTTCGGCTCGGTGAAGGTACGGCTGGGGCCGGTGAGGACCGCGGTGCGGGCGCCGTCGGTGAAGGCGGCCAGGACCGCCCCGTCCGCGGCGCGTACGACCGTACGGGCCGGGCTGGCGAGCCGCTCGTAGCGGCGCTCGCCGGACGCGGCCCTCGCCCCGGCGGTGGGGGCGGAGCCGCCCACGGACCGCACCGGCGGCGCGGCGTCGGGCTGCTTGTCGCGCAGCTCCACGGTGAGGTACGCGCTGGCGCCGAGCAGACCGAGCACGACCAGGGCGTGCACCGCGCGGCGGCGGGACTGGGCCTGCTTCTTGCGGTCCTTCGTCTTGCGGGACATGGGCTGCGCTCCGTGGGTCAGGAGAGGGGGAGGTCTAGGCGGTGGGCATGAAGCCGAGCAGGATGCCGGCGGTCAGCACGACGTAGTTGGCCAGCGACACCGTGCCGGTGGCCAGCAGCGTCGCGCCCCGGGGCTGGCGCACCAGCTGGTAGGCGATCAGGCCCGGCACGATGAAGCCGAGCGTCTGATTGGCGTACATCAGCGGGAACTGCTGCTGGAGGATGATGTGCAGGGTCGCCTGGAGGACCACGCCGGTGAGCACGACCGCGGCGAACAGCCGCTTGCCGTAGAGGATCACGTACCGCTGGAGCAGCAGCGTGCACAGGTACGTCAGCACGGTGATGCCGACGACCATGGCCGCGCGCTGGAGGTCCTCGATCAGGGTGAGCGCCAGCCAGCCGGGGGTGATCATGCCGCCGGGGGAGAGGTTGGTGGTGAGGTAGCAGACCAGGGAGAACAGCAGGCCCAGGGCGATCCCGATGGCGGCGATCTCCGGGGTGAGGACGGCGGGGATCAACGGGGTTCTCCTGTGGGCTCTATATACGTCGGGACATACACCGGGGGCTCCTGCGGCTGCTCGGTCGGCGCCGACTCGTCCGCCGGCAGTTCGGCCAGCCGTTCCAGCAGCAGCTCGCCCTGGCCGTGGATGTTGCCGATGGCCACCAGCGAGGCGCCGGGCCCGAGCCGGCCCAGGATCTCGCTCTCCAGCTCGGCCGCGTCGCGGCGGTCGCCGCCCAGGTCGACGACGCGCGAACGCCAGTCGGCCGGGATGGCGTCGTAGGCGCTCTTGGTGGGGTGGCCGATGAGGAAGACCGAGTCGGGGGCCAGACGCGGGATCAGCTCGCCCATCTGGCCGTTGCGCTCGACGCGGTCGGGACGGCAGTTGATCAGTACGTGCAGGGGGCGGTCGACGGCGCCGAGGCTCAGCAGCTGCTCGACGTTCATCAGCGTCGACTCGGGGTCGTTGGCCGCGAAGATGTTGGCGAAGCGGAACGGCATGCCCTCGGGGGTGCGGTAGCGCTCCACGGACAGCACTCCCGGGTCCGGCGGCGCGTCGTACATCCCGCGCAGCGCGGTGGCCCGGTCGACGCCGAGCAGCTCGGCGACGGCCAGCGCGATGGCGACGTTCTCCTTGAACGTGAACCAGCTGAAGCCCCGCAGCTCCGCGTCGCTGACGGTCTCCGGGTCGACGGCGATCAACCGGCAGTCGCGCTTGTCGGCCTCCTCCTTCAGGATGTGCAGCCGGTCGCGCTCGGCGGTCACACAGATGCCGCCGTGCGGCATGGACCGGCTCAGCGACCGGGCGACGTCGTCGAGGGTCGGGCCCATCTCGGCGAGGTGGTCCTCGCGGACGTTGCACAGCACACCGATGGTGGAGCGGATCAGCTTGGTCTGGTTGACCTCCTGGAGCGCCGGCATCACGGCCATGCACTCGATCACCAGGGCGTGCGGGCGGTAGGCGGCGGCGCGCCGGACGATGCCGATCTGCTCGACGACGTTGGCGATGCCGAACTTGCGGTAGACCGGCTCCTCGGTGGCGTCCGGGTGGATGAAGCGCGCCGCCGTCCCCGTGGTCTTGGCGACGGTGACCAGCCCGCCGCCGCGCAGGGCGCCCGCGCACAGCCGGGTGATGGAGCTCTTGCCGCGGATGCCGTTGATGAGCACCCGGGTGGGGATGAGGTCGAGGTTGGTGAAGTGGCGGCGCTGTTCGATCACCCCGGCGACCAGCACGATCGCACAGCAGATCACCAGGACCGTGTAGAGGAAGAGCACGGGTCAGTTCCTTCCGGAGGGTCGCGCCAGCCGCTGCCGGAGGATCTCCAGGTTCCGTACGACCGCCCCCACCTCGTCGTGGTGCTGCGGGAAGAGCACGGTCTTGCGGTCGCCGCCGGCCAGCGCCTCGGCCTTGTCGGCGAGGGCGCGCAGCGGGCGGATGACGATGATGTGCAGCCAGCCCAGGCAGGCGACGGCGGCGGTCACCCCGAGCAGCCCGGCGAGCATGGTGTGCCGCTGGGCGGTGAACTCCGGGAGCTCCAGCCAGGACGTCGGCTGCTCGCTCACCACCTGCCAGCCGAGGTCCCTGACCGCGCCGCCGCCGGTGAAGGGCGCGGCGGCCGCGAGCGAGGAGGAGCCCGACGAACGGTGCAGGATCGATTTTCCGTTGCTGTCCTTGCGGGCCTTGTCCGCCAGGTCGTCGAGGTGGCGGCCGGGCAGCTTGGAGAAGGCGCGGAAGCCGTGCGGACGGTCGGCGGCGAGGACGCGGTGCTTGCCGTCGATCAGCCAGACCTGGCCGAGACCGGGCCGGGTGACCATGGAGATCAGGAACTGCGGGTCGTACTCGCCGACCACGGTGCGGCCCTTGCCGTCGGGCACGGCGGCGTACGCGGCGACGGCCGGCTCCTTGCCGGAGGTGTTGAGCTGGGCGACGGAGTCCTCGTAGGGCTTCCGCCCGGCCGGATGGCGGGGCGAGGCGCCGGCCCGGGTGAGGACCTTGCCCGCGCCGTCGAGCACATAGACCGAGCGGTAGCGCGGGTGCTCACGCAGCGTGGTCTCCAGGACGGCCTTGTCGGCGCTGTCGCCGCCCTCGCCGTCCTTGGCGGGGCCCGCGCCGACGATCTGCGCGACGGAGGCGACATCGGCCCAGCCCTCGTTGAGCGCCTTGCGGACCCGGTCGGCGGCGGTGTCGGTGCGCCGCCGCTGGTCCTCGACGAGCTGTTTGGGTACGGACACCCCGCCACCGGCGCGATTGAGCAGCAGCAGGAGGGGCGCGGCCCAGGCGAGCAGCAGGACTCCGCAGACGATGACGGTGCCACGGGTGCCGAAGCCGCCGCGGGCCCGTCCCGTGCGCGTGGGACGCTCGCCCAGGCACTGGCGGCGCAGGCTCTCCAGGGCGGCGCCGATACGGGCCGGCTCGCGGCCGCGGAAGGCCCGCACGGGACGGTCGAGTTCGCCGCGGCCGAGCCGGCGGCTCTCCAGGTACAGCTGGAGCAGCGGCCCCTGGACCGTGCGCATCAGCACCCAGATCACCAGCACCGCCAGGACCAGCAGGACGGCCGCGGCCACCAGGCCGAACGCCTGGGTCCGTACGGCCGTCGCGTCCTGGGTGACCTTCACCGAAGTGATCACCGACAGGCCGAGGGCGCCGGCCGGGCTGGTCTCGCCGGGGGTGCGGCCGGCCGCCGCGTACCCCACGGCCGTACGGGTGTGACCGCTCGTGCTGGTGCCCATGAGGTGGCCGCTGGACCCGGGGTGGCCGCCGGGCTCGGGCGTCTTGGTGAAGTCCGCGGCGGCCGTCTTGGCGGCGCGCTTGGCCCAGGACGTACGGGCCACCGGCGGGCCGTCGCTCGCCAGGACGGTGCCGGCGGAGTCGACGACGAGGAGCGAGCGGTTCTCGCCGGTGGAGATGCCGGGGACGTTCAGGGTGCCGGAGGCGACGAGCAGACGGGGGTGCTTGCCGTCGCCGTCGCGCAGGGCCGCCACGACCAGCATGCGCGTCTCGCCGGACCGCAGCCGCACCAGCTGCGGGGCCAGAGTGGCTGCGTTCTTGCCGTCCCCGCCGCTCTTCGCGGTGTCCTTGGCGTCCTTCAGGACGGTGGCGAGCGGGATGTTCTCACCGCGCGCCGCGAGCAGGGTGCCGTCGGCCGGGTCGATGACCGCGGTGCCGCGCCACTTGTTGTACACCTTGCCGAGCTTGTCCAGGACGGTGTCGGCGGCCACGGGCCGGGGCCCGGTGAAGAGGGCCGCCGCGCGCTGCAGGTCGGTGACGCTCTCGTCCAGCGAGGCCCGCAGCGACAGGGCGCCGTCCTCGGCCACCCGTTGCTGCGAGCTGAGCACCGCGGTGTCGGTCCCCGCCCGGTCGCCGTCGCCGAGCACCAGGGCGGTCGCCCCGGCCACGGCCAGCAGCAGTGCCAGCAGCGCGGCTATCGGCGGCCGTGCACCGCCGAGGAGGGGCATGTCGGCACGACGGCGGATCTTGCGCCGGCGCGACCCGCGCGGAGCGGACAACAGGGTTCCTTTCGACCACGGCACGGCGGGCCAGGACGACGGAAGGCGTTGACTTGTCTGCGGCGCGTGCGGGTGAGGCGTGTAGCCGTTGAATCCTAAGCAATAATTAAAGCGTTTCCAAAAGTCCACTGCGACACGCCTCATGTACGTGCAACCGCCAGGGACTTGGCGTAAAGGCAGAAGTGAGGGTGGTTTGCGGGATGGTGTGCCACGACCGGGTGTTTTTGCCGACATGATGCTCAAGTCGGGCAATTCGCCTCTTGTTCGGTCGGTTCGGTCCGGCCTGTCCGCCACCGCCGCGGCCGTGGCGGCGCTGAGCGCCCTGTCCGGCTGCTCGAACGCTTCCCCCGGAGCCGACCGACCGCTCCCCGGCGTCGAGCACCGCGCCGGTCCGACGGAGACCGTGGACCTCCGGCAACGGGTCACGAGCTTCACCGACCGCATCGCCCCGGGCGGCACCTATCGCGTGCCCGCCGAGAGCGACCGCCGCGCCGTCGCCGACGGCGTCCGCGCACTCCTCGACGGCGACCGGGCCAAGTCCCAGCGCACGCTGGCCAAGGCCGGCTACACCGTACGTGTCCTCGTCGACCGGGACGGCGGCCGCCGGGTCGCGGAGGTCGCCGACGCCACCGCGGACGGCGAGGCCCGGCGGGGCTGGGGGCGCGTCTACGCGGACCTCAGCGGTCCGGTCCGCTGGCAGGTGCAGGTCCCGCACCCCACCGCCGACCAGCACACCGAACAGCTCGGCGTCGGCCTGCTGCGCGCCACTCCGGGCGGCGTCATGGTCCTGGCGGGCGCGCACCGCGCCGAGGCGGACGGCGCGGCGGACGTGGCCCACCGCAGGGACTCCGTCTTCGCGGCGGTCTCCGACGCGCTCGCCGACCGCAGGCTCCCCGCCCTCCAGGTGCACGGTTTCGCCGACAGCAGCCTGCCCGGCGAGGACGTGGTCGTCTCTCCCGGCAAGGGGGACACCGGCCTGCCGTCGGCTCGCCGCCTGGCCGAGGCGCTCCGGGCCCGCGAGCTGAAGGTGTGCGAGGTGTGGGAGCGCTACTGCGGGCGCCTGGAGGGGCGTACGAACGTGGAGGGGGACCATGCGGAGGCGGTAGGGGTGCCGTTCTTGCATGTAGAGCACAATCGCCGCGTGCGGGACGAGGATCGCCTGGTGGGCGAGGCGGTTGCCGCGCTCGCGGAGGTGGCTCGGGAGTGGGGTGCGGGGCGGTAGGTGGTCGGGGAGGGGGATTTTGCCCCTGTCCCGCCCTTTCACCGTTTCGTGTCCTCAAACGCCGGACGGGCTGAAAAGGGCCGGGCAGGAAGACGCGCGCACACCGAAACGCCGGACGCGCTGATCTCCAGCCCGTCCGGCGTTCGAGGACCGGGGTCCGGGGCGGAGCCCCGAACCCCGGCCGGCGGCGTTACGCGGGAACGCTCGCCACACCCACCGGCAGGAACCGCCGCCCGATGACCCGCTCGGAGATGCCCTCGCGGTCCAGGTACGGCGTGATGCCACCCAGGTGGAACGGCCAGCCCGCACCCGTGATCAGGCACAGGTCGATGTCCTGGGCCTCGGCGACGACGCCCTCGTCCAGCATCAGGCCGATCTCCTGCGCGACGGCGTCCAGGACGCGCTCGCGCACCTGCTCCTCGGTCAGGACGACATCGCCCTGCTTCAGGAGCGCGGCGACCTCGGGGTCCAGCTCCGGCTTGCCGGAGTCGTAGACGTAGAAGCCGCGCTTGCCGGCCTTGACCACGGCGGCCAGGTTCGGGGAGACCGTGAAGCGGTCCGGGAAGGCGCGGTTCAGGGTCTCGGAGACGTGCAGACCGATGGCCGGGCCGACCAGCTCCAGGAGCACCAGCGGGGACATCGGCAGGCCGAGCGGCTCGATGGCCTTCTCGGCGGTCGCGACCGGGGTGCCCTCGTCGATGACGTTCTGGATCTCGCCCATGAAGCGGGTCAGGATGCGGTTGACGACGAACGCCGGGGCGTCCTTCACCAGTACCGCGGTCTTCTTCAGCTTCTTGGCCACGCCGAAGGCGGTGGCCAGCGACGCGTCGTCCGTCTGCTCGCCGCGCACGATCTCCAGCAGCGGGAGGATCGCGACCGGGTTGAAGAAGTGGAAGCCGACGACCCGCTCGGGGTGCTTGAGCTTCGACGCCATCTCGGAGACCGACAGCGAGGAGGTGTTGGTCGCCAGGATCGTGTGGGCCGGAACGACCGCCTCGACCTCGGCGAACACCTGCTGCTTGACGCCCATCTCCTCGAAGACGGCCTCGATGACGAAGTCCGCGTCGCCGAAGGCGGCGGCCTTGTCGAGCGAGCCCGTCACCGACGCCTTGAGGCGGTTGGCCTTGTCCTGGCCGATGCGGCCCTTGGCCAGCAGCTTGTCGATCTCGCCGTGGACGTAGCCCACGCCCTTGTCGATCCGCTCCTGGTCGATGTCGGTCAGCACGACCGGCACCTCCAGGCGGCGCAGGAACAGCAGCGCGAGCTGAGAGGCCATCAGGCCGGCGCCGACGACGCCCACCTTGGTGACCGGGCGGGCCAGCGAGCGGTCCGGGGCGCCGGCCGGGCGCTTGCCGCGCTTCTGCACCAGGTTGAAGGCGTAGATGCCGCTGCGCAGCTCGCCGCCCATGATCAGGTCCGCGAGGGCCTGGTCCTCGGCGTCGAAGCCGGCGCGCAGGTCGCCGTTCTTCGCCGCGGCGATGATCTCCAGCGCGCGGTAGGCGGCCGGGGCCGCGCCGTGCACCTTGGAGTCGGCGATGAACCGGCCGCGCTCGACGGCCTGGTCCCAGGCCTCGCCGCGGTCGATCTCCGGGCGGGCGACCTCGGTCTCGCCCTTGAGGACCGACGCGGTCCAGAGCAGCGACTGCTCCAGGAAGTCGGCGCCCTCGAAGATCGCGTCGGCGATGCCGAGCTCGAAGACCTGCTTGCCGCGCAGCTGCTTGTTCTGGTTGAGCGAGTTCTCGATGATCACCGAGACCGCGCGGTCGGCGCCGATCAGGTTCGGCAGCAGCGCGCAGCCGCCCCAGCCCGGGACGAGACCGAGGAAGACCTCGGGCAGCGAGAAGGCCGGGATCGCCTTGGACACCGTGCGGTACGAGCAGTGCAGACCGACCTCGACGCCGCCGCCCATGGCCGCGCCGTTGTAGTACGCGAAGGTCGGCACCGCCAGCGACGACAGCCGCTTGAAGACGTCGTGGCCGCCCTTGCCGATGGCCAGCGCGTCCTCGTGACGGGCCAGCAGCTCCACGCCCTTGAGGTCGGCGCCGACGGCGAAGATGAACGGCTTGCCGGTGACACCGACGCCGACGATCTTCCCGGCCGCGGCCTCCGCCTCGACCTGGTCGATCGCGGCGTCGAGGTTCGCGAGCGAACGCGGGCCGAAGGTGGTCGGCTTGGTGTGGTCCAGGCCGTTGTCCAGGGTGATGAGCGCGAACGCGCCCGCACCGCCGGGAAGGTCGAAGTGGCGCACGTGCGCCTGGGTGACGACCTCACCCGGGAACAGCTCGGCCGCGCCCTTCAAAAGCTCAGCGGTCGTGCTCACTTGCTGCCTCCGTCGAAGTGCGGGTTCTCCCAGATGACCGTTCCGCCCATGCCGAGGCCGACACACATCGAGGTGAGGCCGTAGCGGACGTGCGGCTGCTCCTCGAACTGCCGGGCCAGCTGCGTCATCAGGCGCACGCCCGAGGAGGCCAGCGGGTGGCCGAACGCGATCGCGCCGCCGTACTGGTTGACGCGCGGGTCGTCGTCCGCGATGCCGTAGTGGTCCAGGAGCGCGAGCACCTGCACCGCGTACGCCTCGTTCAGCTCGAACAGGCCGATGTCCTCGATGGACAGGCCCGCCTTGGCGAGGGCCTTCTCGGTCGCCGGGATCGGGCCGTAGCCCATCACCTCGGGCTCGACGCCCACGAAGGCGTAGGAGACCAGGCGCATCCGGACCGGCAGGCCCAGCTCGCGCGCCACGTCCTCGGCGGCGATCAGCGAGGCGGTGGCGCCGTCGTTGAGGCCGGAGGCGTTGCCGGGGGTGACCCGGCCGTGCGGGCGGAACGGGGTCTTGAGGTTGGCCAGACCCTCCATGGTGGTGCCCGGGCGCATCGGCTCGTCGGCGGTGGCCAGGCCCCAGCCCAGCTCGCCGCCCTCGGGCGTGGTGCGGCGGATGGAGATCGGCACCAGGTCGGCCTGGATCTTGCCGTCGGCGTACGCCTTGGCGGCCTTCTCCTGGCTGCGGACCGCGTACGCGTCCGAGCGCTCCTTGGTGAGCTGCGGGTAGCGGTCGTGCAGGTTCTCCGCCGTCATACCCATGACGAGCGCGGAGTCGTCGACCAGCTTCTCCGAGACGAAGCGCGGGTTGGGGTCGACGCCCTCGCCCATGGGGTGGCGGCCCATGTGCTCGACGCCGCCCGCGAGGGCGATGTCGTACGCGCCGAAGGAGACGCCACCGGCGACGGTCGTCACGGCGGTCATCGCGCCGGCGCACATCCGGTCGATGGACATGCCGGGCACGGTCTGCGGCAGGCCCGCGAGCATCCCGGCCGTGCGGCCCAGGGTCAGACCCTGGTCACCGATCTGCGTGGTCGCGGCGATGGCGACCTCGTCGATCTTGGCGGGGTCCAGGTTCGGGTTGCGGCGCAGCAGCTCGCGGATGCACTTGATCACGAGGTCGTCGGCGCGGGTCTCGTGATAGATGCCCTTCGGGCCCGCCTTGCCGAACGGGGTGCGGACGCCGTCGACGAAAACGACGTCCCTAGCGGTACGAGGCACGTTGGCTCTCCTCCAGGTGGATCGCTGCGCGCGGGCATGCCGGGGGTACGGCTCCGCCGCGACGCGGACTCATGCCCTCATGCTACTTGTGGGTAACCAAGCTGCCCAGCCCCCTCCGGGGGCGTCGAAGGTCACATCCGGGATCACATGGAACAGGCCCGGACCCCGCCTTTCGGCGCGGCCCGGGCCTCGGGGAGTCGCGGTCAGGCGGCGGGTGTCCCCAGCGCCGTCACCAGGATGGGGGTGACCTGCTCGATCTGCCAGGGACGGGCGCCGTGCGCGGCCAGCACCTCGGCCACCGCCTCCGGGGTGGGATTCGCCGGGGGCTCCCAGCACAGGCGGCGCACCGTGTCCGGAGTGATCAGGTTCTCCTGCGGCATGGTGAGGCGCTCGGCCAGGGCCGACACCGCGGCGCGGGCCGCCGAGAGGCGGGCGGCGGCCTCCGGGTCCTTGTCCGCCCAGGCGCGCGGCGGCGGCGGACCGGTCAGGGGCTGGCCGGGCTGCGGGAGTTCGGCGTCCGGGATCGCGCGGGCGCGGTCGATCGCCGCCTGCCACCCCTCCAGCTGCTTGCGGCTCATCCGGTGCCCGAAGCCGGGCAGGGCCGCCAGGGCGTGCGCGTTCGGCGGGACGTTCAGCGCGGCCTCGATGATCGCGGCGTCGCCGAGCACCTTGCCGGGCGAGACGTCGCGCCGCTGGGCGATGGCGTCGCGCGCGGTCCACAGCTCGCGCACCACGGCCATCTGCCGGCGGCGGCGGACCTTGTGCATGCCGGACGTACGGCGCCAGGGGTCCTTGCGGGGCGGGGCCGGCGGCGCCGCGGCGATCGCGGCGAACTCCTGACGGGCCCACTCCAGCTTGCCCTGCCGCTCCAGCTCCTCCTCCAGCGCGTCGCGCAGGTCGACGAGCAGCTCGACGTCGAGCGCGGCGTAGCGCAGCCAGGGGTCCGGCAGCGGGCGGGTGGACCAGTCGACGGCGGAGTGGCCCTTCTCCAGGGCGTATCCGAGGACGTTCTCGACCATGGCGCCGAGTCCCACCCGGGCGAACCCCGCGAGCCGTCCCGCCAGCTCCGTGTCGAAGAGCTGCGACGGCGTCATCCCTATCTCGCGCAGGCACGGCAGGTCCTGCGTGGCGGCGTGCAGCACCCATTCGGTGTCGCCGATCGCCTCGCCGAGGGCGGACAGGTCGGGGCAGCCGACCGGGTCGATCAGCGTGGAGCCGGCGCCTTCGCGGCGCAGCTGTACGAGGTAGGCGCGCTGGCCGTAGCGGTAGCCGGAGGCGCGCTCGGCGTCGACGGCGACGGGGCCCGTACCGGCTGCGAACGCCGCGACGATCTCGGCCAGGGCATCGTTGTCGGCGACGACCGGCGGGATGCCTTCGCGTGGTTCCAACAGGGGGATCGGCGCCGAATCGACGTCGTCCGGGGGGCCGCCCCCGGTGGTTCGCAGTGTCGTGTCTGCTGCGGTCTCTTGGGCGTCGGTCACCGGTCAAGGGTATCTGTGTATGGCAAGCGCCCGCCGACGGAACGTCCCTGTCGACGGGCGTGGTGCCATTTCCCCGCGTTTCCATGGGCTCGGCCCGCCCGTGGTGAGCGGTCAGTGGATGATGCCGGTGCGCAGTGCCACCGCGACCATGCCGGCCCGGTCGCCGGTGCCGAGCTTGCGCGCGATGCGGGCGAGGTGGCTCTTGACGGTGAGTGCGGACAGCCCCATCGAGACGCCGATGGCCTTGTTGGACTGTCCCTCCGCGACCAGCCGCAGCACCTCGACCTCCCGGCCGGACAGCTCGCGGTAGCCGCCGGGGTGGCCGGGCGCGCCGGGCGGGCGGCGGTGCATGCGGGCCGCGGCGGCGGAGCCGATGGGCGCGGCACCGGGACGGCCGGGCAGGCCGAGATTGGTGCGGGTTCCGGTGACGACATAGCCTTTGACGCCGCCCGCGAGGGCGTTGCGCACGGCGCCGATGTCATCGGCGGCGGACAGGGCCAGGCCGTTGGGCCAGCCGGCGGCGCGGGTCTCGGAGAGCAGGGTGAGTCCCGAGCCGTCGGGAAGGTGGACGTCGGCCACGCAGATGTCGCGCGGATTGCCGACGCGGGGGCGAGCCTCCGCGATGGACGACGCCTCGATCACATCTCTTACCCCCAGCGCCCACAGGTGGCGGGTGACGGTGGAGCGGACTCGGGGGTCGGCGACGACGACCATGGCCGTCGGTTTGTTCGGGCGGTAGGCGAGGCTCGCAGGTTGCTCGAGGAGAACGGACACCAAGCCTCCATGGGGGGAGTGGCGGGGACGGTGCCGACTTGGGGGTAAGCCGGGGCGATCCGTATGGGAAGGGTCACAAGCTCCTTCGGCACCGAAGCGTCCCGGCTTTAGGGGAAGATCACGAATTGATGAGTAACAATTCGGACAATTAGGACGATTGATCGATCAACGACTCTGTGGATCGCGGCGCTGGGGCAGCGTCACCACACCCGCGTCGGGCGTCCCGCCCGGCGGCAGCCCCGCGATCTGACACAGCAGATCGCACCAGGCCGCGAGGTGTGCGGCCGTGTCCGGCACCCCCGCGGCGGCGTGCTGCTCCGCCTTCCGGGCGGGGCCCGTGGGCGGCTCCTCCGGGGACCACGACGCCCGGATCTCGATCCGCGTCGACGGCTCCCGCTCCCGCAGCCCGCCGAAGTAGTGCGAACTCGCACGCGTGACCGTCCCGCTCGGCGCGCCGTACGGCACCCGCCGGGCCTCCAGCGCGCCCGTCAGCCACGACCAGCACACCTCCGGCAGCAGCGGGTCCGCCGCCATCTCCGGCTCCAGGTCGGCGTGGACCAGCGTCACCAGCCGGAACGTGCCGCCCCACGCCTCGTGCCCCGCCGGGTCGTGCAGCAGGATCAGCCGCCCGTCCGCGAGCTCCTCGTCGTCCACGACGACGGCGGCCTCCAGGGCGTACGAGAAGGGGGCGAGCCGCTGGGGCGGCGGCGTCGCGTCGAGCTCGATCTCGGGCCGCAGGCGCACCCCTTGCAACCCGGCCACCGCCTGCCGGAAGACGGACGGGGAGCCCTCCCCATCCTCGTCGTCCGGACCGTCCGAGAGGTGTCCCTGCGCCGCAGCCATGCCCGGAAGACTAGGCGGAACGCGGCCCCGTTCCGGGTAGGGACACCCACATGGGCGGGTCACTCGTTCGGCCCGTGCGAAGATTTGGGACATGAGTGAGCGCAGGGATGCCGGACAGGCCGCCGGCCAGCAGCAGAACGGCCGCACCGCGGCGTACGACTCGGCGTTCCTGCGGGCGTGCCGACGCGAGCCCGTACCGCACACACCGGTGTGGTTCATGCGGCAGGCAGGACGCTCGCTGCCGGAGTACCGCAAGGTGCGCGAGGGCATCCCGATGCTGGAGTCGTGCATGCGGCCCGAGCTCGTCACCGAGATCACCCTCCAGCCCGTCCGCCGCCACAACGTCGACGCCGCGATCTTCTTCAGCGACATTGTCGTGCCGCTGAAGGCCATCGGCATCGACCTCGACATCAAGCCGGGCGTCGGCCCGGTCGTCGCCGAGCCGATCCGCACCCGCGCCGACCTCGACCGGCTGCGCCCGCTCGACGCCACCGACGTCCCGTACGTCACCGAGGCCATCGGGCTGCTCACCGCCGAGCTCGGCGCCACCCCGCTCATCGGCTTCGCCGGCGCGCCCTTCACCCTGGCCAGCTATCTGGTCGAGGGCGGCCCCTCGCGCAACCACGAGCACACCAAGGCGCTCATGTACGGCGACCCCGAGCTGTGGGCCGACCTCCTCGACCGGCTCGCGGACATCACCTCCGCGTTCCTGAAGGTGCAGATCGAGGCCGGCGCCTCGGCCGTGCAGCTGTTCGACTCCTGGGTCGGCGCGCTCGCCCCCGCCGACTACCGCCGCTCCGTCATGCCCGCCTCCACCAAGGTCTTCGACGCCGTCGCCGGCCTCGGTGTGCCGCGCATCCACTTCGGTGTCGGCACGGGCGAGCTGCTCGGCCTCATGGGCGAGGCCGGCGCGGACGTCGTCGGCGTCGACTGGCGCGTCCGGATGGACGAGGCCGTACGCCGCGTCGGCCCCGGCAAGGCGCTCCAGGGCAACCTCGACCCGGCGGTCCTCTTCGCGGGCCGCGAGGCGGTCGAGGAGAAGACCCGCGAGGTCCTCGACGCGGCGGCGGGCCTGGAGGGCCACATCTTCAACCTCGGGCACGGCGTGCTGCCGACCACGGACCCGGACGCCCTCACCCACCTCGTGGAGTACGTGCACGAGCGGACGGCGCGCTAGCCGGCCGGACCGGGGGGCGGCTTCACGCCCCCAGGTCCGCGGCCACCGCCGCGGCCGCCTTGCGCGCCGCGACCAGCACCGGGTCCCACACGGGGGAGAACGGCGGCGCGTACCCCAGGTCCAGCGCCGTCATCTGTTCCACCGTCATGCGGGCGGTCAGGGCCACCGCCGCGACGTCCACCCGCTTCGCCGCGCCCTCGCGGCCGACGATCTGGACGCCGAGCAGGCGGCCCGTGCGGCGTTCGGCGAGCATCTTGACCGTCATCGGGCGGGCGCCCGGGTAGTAGCCGGCGCGGCTCGTCGACTCGACGGTCACGGACTCGAACCCCAGGCCCACCGCCTTCGCCTGGGCCTCCAACAGGCCGGTACGGGCGATCTCCAGGTCGCAGACCTTGCTGACCGCCGTGCCGACCACGCCGGGGAACGTGGCGTAGCCGCCCCCGATGTTGGTGCCGATCACCTGGCCGTGCTTGTTGGCGTGCGTGCCCAGCGCGATGTGCCGGGAGGCCCCCGCGACCAGGTCCCACACCTCGACGCAGTCACCGCCCGCCCAGACGTTCTCGTGGCCGCGCACCCGCATCGCCAGGTCCGTCAGCAGGCCGCCCGACCCGCCCAGCGGCAGCCCGGCCGCGCGGGCGAGCGTCGTCTCCGGGCGCACCCCCAGCCCCAGCACCACCACGTCGGCCGGGTACTCCGCCCCTTCGGTGGCGACGCCGGTCACCTCGCCGTCGGCTCCGGTGCGGACCTCGGTGACCTCGGCGCCCGTGACCACCTCGATGCCCATGCCGCACATCGCGTCGCGCACCAGCCGGCCCATGTCCGGATCGAGGGTCGACATCGGCTGCTCGGCGCGCTCGACGACCGTCACCCCATAGCCGCGGCGGACCAGCGCCTCGGCCATCTCCACGCCGATGTACCCGGCGCCGATGACCACCGCCCGGCGGCCGCGCGTGCGCTCCAGCCCGTCGATGAGGGCCTGCCCGTCGTCCAGGGTCTGCACGCCGTGCACCCCGCGCGCGTCGATGCCCGGCAGCGGCGGCCGCACCGGCCGGGCGCCGGTCGCCACGACCAGGTGGTCGTAGCCGTGCCAGGTCTCCGCCCCGGACTCCAGGTCGCGGGCGCGTACCCGCTGCCCCGCCACGTCCAGCTCGGTCACCTCCGTGCGCGTCCGCAGGTCGATGCCGCGCTCGCGGTGCTCCTCGGCGGTCCGGGCGATCAGGGCGTCGGGACCGTCGACCTCGCCGCCGGCCCAGTACGGGATGCCGCACGCCGAATAGGAGGTGAACCGGCCGCGTTCGAACGCGGTGACCTCCAGTTCGCCGGGCTTCTTGAACCTGCGGGCCCGGGAGGCCGCGGACATGCCCGCCGCGTCGCCCCCGATGACCACCAGCCGCTGTGCCGTCATCGCCTACGCACCCTTTCGCCGGTCGAACGGCCCAGGCTAGTCACTCGCCCGGGCCGGGGAACTCCAGGAACACCGTCTCCCGCTCGCCCTGGAGCCGTACGTCGAAGCGGTAGGCGCGGTGGCGGCCGGGGTCCGGCGCGGCCAGCAGGGTCAGGGCCCGGTCGGTCGGCAGGGACGCGAGCAGGGGGTCGCGGGCGGGGAGGGTGAAGTAGACGCGGGTGAACAGGTGACGAGTGATGCCACGGGCGAGGACGCACAGCGCGAGATAGGGCGCGCCGCCGGGCAGCAGGGTGCGCAGGACGAAGTGGCCGTCCCGGCCGGTGGGGACGCGGGCGAAGCCGGTGAAGGACGCGCCGTCGCGGCACAGGCTGCCGGGGGCGCCCGTGAGCGAGCCGTCCTGGCCGGCCTGCCAGAACTCCAGCAGCGCGTCGGGGACGGGCACGCCCGCGCCGTCGTACACATACCCGTGCACGGTGACGGTCTCCGGGTGCCCGGCGGGCGCCAGGTCGCCGCCGCCGGGGAAGGGCAGGGCGTCGCCGTGGAACGGGCCGATGGTCTGCGAGGGGGTCGGCGGCAACTCGGGCAGCGGGGACATCGTCAGCGGCCCTCCTCGGCCCAGGTGGCGGCGGGCCCGTCCAGGACGATGTCCCAGCGGTAACCGAGGGACCACTCGGGGACGTTCAGCCCCGGGTCGTACGCGGCGACCAGGCGGGCCCGGTCGGCCGGGTCGGGGAGGGCGTTCCAAATGGCGTCGTGGGGCAGGAGCGGATCTCCGGGGAAGTACATCTGGGTGACCAGGCGCTGGGTGAAGGCCGTGCCGAAGACGGAGAAGTGCAGGTGGGCGGGGCGCCAGGAGTTGTGGTGGTGGGCCCAGGGGTAGGCGCCGGGCCGGATGGTGGTGAAGTGGTAGCCGCCGTCGTCGTCGGTCAGACACCGGCCCGCGCCCGTGAAGTTCGGGTCGAGGGGCGCGGCGTGCCGGTCGTGCCGGTGGCTGTAGCGGCCCGCCGCGTTGGCCTGCCACAGCTCCACCAGCTGGCCGCGCACGGGTCTGCCCCGGCGGTCCGATATCCGCCCGCTGACGGTGATGCGCTCGCCCAGTGGCTCCCCGCGGTGCTGCCGCGTCAGATCGGAGTCCAGCGGGCCGACGTCGGCCGGTCCGAAGACCGGGCCGGTCAGCTCGACGGCGTCGGGATCGGAGGCGACGGCGACCGGCGGCTGCCGGGGATGGCGGAGTACGGCGCCGAGGTAGGGGGCGAAGTCACGGGCCGGGTGGACCGGTGCCGGGGCGGCGCCGGGGAGGCCGGTCGCCTCTCGGCTCATCTGTTCCTGAGGGGGTTCAGGTGCCATGCGCATGACCTACCCCGCCGGACGACGGGTGATCCCGCCGGTCGGCCGGACGACGGGACAGACGGCATCCGCGGGCGGTTATCGGCCACTTCGACTCTCTGCTGGCCTCAGCCGCGCTCGGGGCTCTCAACGGCTCCCAGCGGGTTCTCAGCGTTCGAGGACGAGCGCCTGGCCCTGTCCCACGCCGATGCACAGCGCCGCCAGCCCCACGCCGGAACCCGCCGCCGCCAGCTGATGGGCCACCGACCCCGCCAGCCGGGCGCCGGAAGCGCCCAGGGGATGGCCGATCGCGATCGCGCCGCCGCGGGGGTTGACGATGCCGGGGTCGAGGTCGGGCCATTCCGCGAAGCACCCCAGGACCTGCGCGGCGTACGCCTCGTTGAGCTCGAAGTGCGTCAGGTCGGCCAGGGAGCGGCCCGCCTTGGCCAGGGCGCGGCGCACCGCCTCGACCGGGCCGAGCCCGAAGAGGTCCGGCTCGATCCCGGTGGCCGCCGACGCCCGTACGCGCGCCAGCGGCTCGCGGCCCGTCTCGCGCAGCCCCTCCTCGTCGCACAGCAGCAGCGCGGCGGCGCCGTCGTTGAGCGGCGAGGAATTGCCCGCGGTGACCGTGCCGCCCTCCTTGCGGAAGGCCGGCTTCAGCCGGGCGAGCGCCTCGGCGGAGGTGTTGTCGCGGACGGTCTCGTCGCGCGGCAGCTCGATGCCCGGCAGGGGCACGACCTCGGTGTCGTACGCGCCGTCCCGCCACGCCCGCACCGCCTTGCGGTGGCTGGCGAGGGCGTAGGCGTCCTGCTCCTCGCGGGGGATGGCGTACTTGTCGGCGATCAGCTCCGCGCCCTCGCCCAGCGGCACCGTCCAGCGCGGCTCCATCGCGGGGTTGGTCATCCGCCAGCCCAGCGTCGTGGAGTACAGCTGCTGGTGGCCCGCGGGGAAGGCCCGGTCGGCCTTCGGCAGCACATAGGGGGCGCGCGTCATCGACTCCACGCCGCCCGCCACCACGACCGACGCGTCGCCGAGGGCGATGGCCCGGTAGGCGTGCACGACGGCCTCCAGGCCGGAGGCGCACAGCCGGTTGACGGTCACACCGGGCACGGACACCGGCAGCCCCGCCAGCAGCACGGCCATCCGGGCGACGTTGCGGTTGTCCTCGCCGGCGCCGTTGGCGTTGCCCAGCACGACGTCGTCGATCCGGGCCGGGTCGAGAGCGGGCGCCCGGTCGACGACGGCGCGCACCACGTGCGCCGCCAGGTCGTCGGGGCGTACGGAGGCGAGGGCGCCGCCGTACTTGCCGACCGGGGTGCGCACGGCGTCCACGATGTACACAACCCGGATGCGGTCGTTCATGGCTGCTCCCGACTGTTGTTCGCCCAGTGAACTTTCGTTCATAATCGACTCCGTGCCGAGTCTCCGTGTGCCGCCGACCGCTGTCAACGGTGCCGACGCGCCCGCCCTCGTGGGCCCGCTGGTCAGGGGGCTCACGGTGCTGCGCGCCCTCGCCGCCCACGAGGGCCCCGCCCGGCTCCGCCCCGCCGACCTCGTCCGCGCCACCGGCCTGGCCCGCTCCGTCGTCGACCGCGTCCTCGCCACGCTCGAACACCTCGGCCACGTACGGACCGACGGCCGCGACGTCGCCCTCGCCGCGGGTCTGATGGAGCTCGGCAACGCCTATCTGACGTCCGGCGGGCCACCGGCGCTCGCCCCGCACGCGCGGCGGCTGGCGGCCGCGCTGGACGAGCACGTCTCCGTCGCCGTGCCCGACGCCGACGGCGTACGGATCGTCGCCAGGGCCGCCCGCCCCCGGGCCGTGTCCGTCGCCCTCCGCGTCGGCGACCTCCTCCCCGCCGACCGCTGCGCCCCCGGCGCCCTCTTCACCGCCCCGCCGACCGGACAGCCGGTGGACGACTGGGCGGTGGACGACCAGCTCCTCGAACCCGGCCTGGTCGCCGTGGCCGTCCCCGTCCGCGACCCCGCCGGGCGCGTCGCCTGCGCGGTCACCGTCACCAGCCACACCAGCCGCCACACCGCCCGCTCCCTGCGCGAGGCCGCCCTGACGCCGCTGCGCGACGCGGTCCCCGCGATGGAGGCCGCCCTGACCGCCGGTGGCGCGTTGTCGCCCGCACCGGCAGAGGCAGCGGTCCACCGGGACGACGGCGCCCCGCTCCAGTCCCTCGCCCGGGGCCTGACCGTCCTCGCCGCCTTCGGCCGGGCCGGCGAGGCGGGCCGCGGTGCCACGCTCGCCGAGCTCGCCGCGGCCACCGGGCTCCCGCGCGCCACCGCCCGCCGCTCGCTCCGGACGTTCACCGAGCTGGGGTACGTCGCCGCCGACGGCCGTCACTTCCGGCCGCTGCCACGGGTACTGGAGCTGGGCCACGCCCCGCTGGGCGAGCTCACCTTCACCGACCTCGTCCGGCCCCACCTGCGCGCACTCGTCGACCGCGTCGGCGAGTCCGCGTCCATGGCCGTGCTCGACGGCGAGGACATCCGTTACGTCGCCCGCGTCCCCACCGTCCGCATCATGAGCGTCGACATCACCATCGGTACGCGCTTCCCCGCGCACGCCACCTCCATGGGCCGCGTCCTCCTCGCCGGACTGGAGCCGGACGCGCGCCGGGCCTGGCTGGAAGGGGGAGCGGTGCACCGGGCCCCGACCCGGCGCACCGTCACCTCGCCGGCCGAGCTGTCCGCCCTCCTCGACCGGATCGCCGAGGACGGCCACGCCCTCGTCGACCAGGAGCTGGAGGAGGGCCTGCGCTCGATCGCCGTGCCGGTCACGGACCGCGCCGGACGGGTCGTCGCCGCGCTCAACGTCGCCACCCACGCCGGCCGCGGCACCGTCGCGGACATCCGCCGCGACTTCCTGCCCGCCCTCCGCGAGGCCGCCGCCCGCATCGGCTCCGACCTGCGCGCGGCCTCGGCGCACCCGCCCGGCATCGGCCGACCGGCCGGGAGCGGGCCCGAGGGCGTTTGAGAGAGTGGGCCCATGAGCGCAGCGGACACTCCCGGGCACGACACGGCCCGGCACCACGTGGTCGTCATCGGCGGCGGCATCTCCGGGCTGGCGGCGGCCCACCGCCTGGTGGCGGGCGGGGCGCGCGTCACCGTCGTGGAGGGCTCCGGCCGCCTCGGCGGCAAGCTCCACGCGGGCGAGATCGCCGGCGTGCCCGTGGACCTGGGCGCCGAGTCGATGCTGGCCCGGCGGCCCGAGGCGGTCGCCCTGGCCCGCGCCGTCGGCCTGGCCGACCGGCTCCAGCCGCCCGCCACCGGCGGCGCGACGCTGTGGACCCGCGGCGCCCAGCGGCCGATGCCCACGGGCCACATGATGGGCGTGCCCGGCGACCTCACCGCGCTCGCCGCCTCCGGGGTGCTCTCCGCCGAGGGGCTCGCCCGCATCGCCCGCGACGAGGAACTGCCCCCCACCGAGCTCGGCACGGACATCGCCATCGGCCGTTACGTCGCCGCCCGGGTCGGCCACGAGGTCGTGGACCGGCTGGTCGAGCCGCTCCTGGGCGGCGTCTACGCCGGGGACGCCTACCAGATCTCCCTGCGCACGGCGATGCCCCAGCTCTTCGAGGCGGCCCGCACCCACCGCTCGCTGACCGAGGCCGTGCGCGAGCTCCAGGCCCGCTCCGCCGGGCGGCAGCCCGCCGGCCCGGTGTTCATGGGCATCGACGGCGGCATCGGGCGGCTGCCGCTCGCCGTCGCGGACGCCCTGCGCGCGGCGGGCGCCGAGATCCTCCTGAACTCCCCGGTCCACGACCTGCGGTGGACCGGCCGGGTGTGGCGGGCCGCCCTGGCGGACCGGACGCTGGAGGCCGACGCGGTCGTCGTGGCCGTGCCCGCGCCCGAGGCCCGGCGCCTGCTCGCCGACGCGGCCCCCGGCGCCGCCGCCGAGCTGGCCACCGTGCGGTACGCCTCCATGGCCCTGATCACCATGGCCTTCCGCCGCCCCGACGTCGCGGACCTGCCCGTAAGGAGCGGCTTCCTCGTGCCGCCCGTCGAGGGCCGGAAGATCAAGGCGTCGACGTTCTCCAGCCACAAGTGGCGCTGGGTCGCCGACGCGGACCCGGACCTGTTCGTCCTGCGTACCTCGATGGGGCGGTTCGAGGACGAGGAGGATCTGGGGCGCGAGGACGCCGAGCTGGTATCGATGTCGCTCACGGACCTCGGCGACGCCGTGGGCCTCGCCGCGGCCCCCGTGGAGACCCGCGTCACCCGCTGGAACGGCGGACTGCCGCAGTATCCGGTCGGCCACCTCGACCGCGTCGCGCGGATCCGCGAGCACGTCGCCCGCGTCCCCGGGCTGCGGGTGTGCGGCGCGGCCTACGACGGTGTGGGCATCCCGGCCTGTATCGCCGGCGCGCACCGGGCGGCCGACGAGACCCTGGCGACCCTGACGGCGGGCGCCGGAACGAACGAGTGAGAATAGGGACATGACTGACGCCCCCGAGAAGACCCCGAACGCCGGCAAGAAGGCCAAGGACCTCAACGAGGTCATCCGCTACACCCTCTGGTCGGTGTTCAAGCTCCGCGACGTCCTGCCGCAGGACCGCTCCGGCTACGCCGACGAGGTCGAGGAGCTGTTCGCACAGCTCGCAGAGAAGGACGTCACCGTGCGCGGCACGTACGACCTCTCCGGCCTGCGCGCGGACGCCGACGTCATGATCTGGTGGCACTCCGAGACCTCGGACGCCCTCCAGGACGCGTACAACCTCTTCCGCCGCACCAAGCTCGGCCGCGCGCTGGAGCCGGTCTGGTCGAACATGGCGCTGCACCGCCCCGCGGAGTTCAACAAGTCGCACATCCCGGCGTTCCTCGCCGACGAGACCCCGCGCGACTACGTCAGCGTGTACCCGTTCGTGCGCTCGTACGACTGGTACCTGCTGCCCGACGAGGACCGCCGGCGCATGCTCGCGGACCACGGCAAGATGGCGCGCGGTTACCCCGACGTGCGGGCCAACACGGTCGCGTCCTTCTCGCTGGGCGACTACGAGTGGATCCTCGCCTTCGAGGCCAACGATCTCTACCGCATCGTGGACCTCATGCGTCACCTGCGCGCCTCCGAGGCCCGCATGCACGTCCGCGAAGAGGTGCCGTTCTACACCGGTCGCCGCAAGGCCGTCGCCGAGCTGGTCGCCGGTCTGGCGTAACCGCCGAGGCGGCGGGCGCCGCCCCGCGGGGGCGGCGCCCGTGGTCCACCCCGGGCGTCACCCTTCCTCGGTGCCGGCCGTCGCCGCCGGTTCCGCGCGCGGCGCGCACCACGCGCGCCGGGCCGGGACCGCACCGGTCAGCAGATACCTCTCCGTATAAGCGTTGACGCAGGCGTTGGGCCCGAACGCGATGCCGTGGGTGCCCGAGCGCCGCTCGGTGACCAGCGCCGAGCCCGGCAGCCTGCGCTGGAGCTCCAGCGAGCCCGGGTAGGGCGTGGCCGCGTCCCGCTCGGCGGCCAGCACCAGCGTAGGCGGCAGCGCGTGCCGAGCCACCCGGATGTCGAGCGGCTGCTGCCGGGGCGTCGTCCAGAACGCGCACGGCAGGTTCATCCAGGCGTTCGCCCACGTCTCGAACGGCGCCCGGCGGGCGAGCAGGGTGTTGTCCCGGTCCCACACCTCCCACGACCGCGGCCAGGGCGCGTCGTTGCACTCGACCGCGGTGTAGACGGCGTTGGCGTTCTCGTCGGACCGCGCGGACGCCGGGTCGGGCATCGCGAGGGCGCGCAGCGGTTTGTCGTCGCCGCGCAGATACGCCGAGAGGGCGTGCGCGTGGCTCGCCCAGTGGCTGTCGGCGTAGCCGACCTGGAGGAACGCGCTCTGGAGCTGCCCGGGGCCGATCCTGCCGCCGACGGGCCGCGCGGTCAGCCGCCGACGGGCCCGCTCGTAGGAGTCGCGCACCTCGTCCCGGGTGCGGCCGAGGTGGTAGACGCCGTCGTGCCGGGCCACCCAGCGGCGCCAGTCGCTCCACCGCCGCTCGAAGGCCGCGGACTGGTCGAGGTTGCTCCGGTACCAGATCTTGTGCGGCGAGGGGTTGACCACGCTGTCGAACACCATGCGGCGTACGTGCCCGGGGAACAGCGTGGCGTAGAGCGCGCCGAAGTACGTGCCGTAGGACGCCCCCATGTACGTCAGCCGCTTCTCGCCGAGCGCGGCGCGCAGCACGTCGAGGTCGCGGGCGTTGTTCAGGCTGGTGAAGTGCGGCAGGTCCGGGCCGATCCGGCGGGCGCACCCGCGCGCGTACGCCCTCGCCTGCGCGATCCGCCGCTTCTTGTACGCCTCCGAGGGGTGCTCGGGCGCCAGGGTGGGGGCCTTGGTGAAGCGCGCCGGTGACACGCAGGAGATCGGCGCCGAGCGGCCGACGCCGCGGGGCGCGTACCCGACGAAGTCGTACGCCTTGGCCGTCGCCTTGTACCGCTGGACGCCGGCGAGCAGCGGGAAGAACATCCCCGATCCGCCCGGTCCGCCGGGGTTGTAGACGAGCGCCCCCTGGCGCTCGGCGCGGGTGCCGGTCGCGCGGGCGCGGCTGACGGTGAGGGAGATGTGCTTGCCGGAGGGGTGGGCGTAGTCCATCGGCACGGAGACGGTGCCGCACCGGACGGGTGCGGGCAGTTGCTCGGCGGCCGGGCAGGCCGTCCAGCGGATGCCGCGGGCGGCGGCCTGCCGCGCGGCGGTGGCCACGCCCCGGGCCTCCTGGACGCCCGGGGACCCGCCCTCGTCGAGGGCGCCGGCCGGCACGGTGGTGAGCGCGGAGAGGACCAGCGATCCGAGGGCTCCGTACAGGGCTGCTGCTCTCACTGGCCATCCCTTCTCGGCTTATGCGACAAAAGGGATAATTCGCGCGGGGGTTGGCGAAGTAAAGCACCGACGCCCGTGTCGGTCGCAATGGGCTCGTTGGGATCAGCGGGCGGTCAGTACCGGTGGTCGCGCAGATGGGCGCAGAGCGCGGCGCGCAGCTCGGGGTCGGCGAGGGCCTTGCGGCCGCGCACGGCGAGCGCCGTGAGGAAGCCCGTGTCGTCGCCGTCCCGCGCGGGGGAGCGGGGCGACGCGGTGGTGATGCGGTCCAGCAGCTCCTGGCCGGCCGGCGAGGCCCAGGGCGTGTAGGGATAGATCTCGATCCGGGCGATCAGCAGGCATGCGGATGTCAGCAGCAACGGCAGCGCGAACCAGGCCACCGCCTGTCCCCGGCCCGTCGTCTCCGGCGGCACCATCAGCACGGCCGCCGCCGCGGCCACCACCACCAGCGCGCAGGCCCCGCGCACCTGGCGGACCGCCGCCGAGACGTTCGTACGGGCCGGGTCGGGCACCGCGAGCCCGGCCGCGACCAGCCGGTCGGCCAGCGCCCGTACGGCGTCGGCGGCGGCGTGCGCGGCGCGGACGGTGGGCACGGGGGACTGGCCGCCCGGCCCGATCGCGGTGATCAGCGAGCGCTCCAGCTCGTCATGGCCGACCGGGTCGACGACCGTGGCCCACCCGGTGTGCGCCAGCAGCACCCGCCGCTGGCGCCCCATCGTGACCAGCGCGAGGTCGGTGACCCGCTGGGGGCCACCGGCCAGGAACGCCGTCTCGTAGAGGGTCAGGGTGTGGGTGCGGGCGGCGTCCGGGGCGTGCTCCGCCGGCCGGGCCGCGGCGGCCGCGGCGAGACACAGCCGTCCGCAGGTGAGGAACGCCACGGCCCAGGCGACGAGCAGGAAGATGACCCACATGGCGGTTTTCTACTCGATCCGCCCATGATCCCGCCATCGTTTGTTCATAATTCGGACACACGGTCGGCGTGCCGTGAGGCGGCCGTCGGCCGTCCGTCGTCGTGACCGGTCAGCCGCAGCGACGGCCCGCGTTGATGCACCGCACGGCGTCCGCCATGAGGCGGGCCGGCATCACGTTCTCGAAGTCGGCGTGATCCGTGACGGGCTTGCGGAGCTGCTCGGGGAAGCTGTCCACGGCGAACACCGGACCCGGGGGCACGCTGTAGGTGAGCGTCATGCGCAGCTGCGGAACGGCCTTGAGGCCCCGCCCGCAGCGGCCGGTGGCGGCTTCGGGGAAGGCGATGTGGGCGCGGTGGTCGGCGCTGTCCTTGGCGCGCCCGTCCCAGCAGCTGGGGAAGTCCAGCAGGCGCATCACCCGGCTGCCGCGCGGGCACAGCGGGTACGCGTCGCTGAGCAGGCGGTCGGTGAAGCCGGTGCAGGTCCACTGGGCGCGGGCGTTGCCCGGCCCGTTGGTGAACGCCTTGGCGTCGCCGGTGATCACACGCAGCGCCTCGGGCATCGCGGTGACCTTCGCGGCGGGGCTGCCGCGGAAGGTGAGACCGACGCTGTCGGGCAGCAGGACACGCCCGCTGTTGGAGGCGTCGCCGCCCTTTCCCTCGCGCTTCCGGTCGCCCTTCTCGGTGACGACCCGCAGCACGGGCCAGAAGTACGTCGACTTGTCGCCCTGGGAGCAGGTCGTGCCCGCGGCGCGCAGGGAGTCGTCGGTGGAGAAGGCGTCCGTGGAGAGGTTGCCGACGTAGTCGTGGAGGTGGTGGGCGCCGTTGGTCACGCCGGGGGTGACGATGAAGTTGTCGGGATTGTGGTGGCCGTTCTGGTTGCGGCCGCAGCGGGTGGTGAAGGTGCCGGTGGACGCGTCGGGCCCGGGCCGGGGCGTACGGGCGTTGGGCCGGACCCGCCTGATGTCGGTGAAGTCGGCGCGGGCGGGGCCCGCGTGGGCGTGATTGTCAGTGGTGTCTGTCACTGTGGGTGACGGGGTCGGATGGGCGGAGGCGCTGCCGGTGACGGCGGCGAAGGCGCCCGCCGATCCCAGCAGCGCGAGTAAGGCGATCAGGACGAGGTGCTTGGCGCCGAGCCGGCGCCGATGAGCGGGGGGCATGGCGGACTCACTTCTTCTCGGTGGACTGGGTGGGCTGGCCGGACGGGGTGGGTTGCGTGGGCTGGGTGGAGTCGTGCGGTTCGTCGGCGGGTTCGGTGGGTGACGCGCCACGGGTCGCGGCAGGGGGGAGCGCGGGGATGTCGGTGGAACGGGGCCCGGGCACCGGGGCCGTGCCGAACGACGACGGAAGGGAGAGCCGCGGCTTCGTACGGGCCGCGACGGCGTCGAAGTCGACCAGACCGGTGTCCTCCAGCACCTTGATGTGGTCGAGGACCGTCGTGTTGGCGTCGTCGGCCAGCTCCCGCACGGCGGCGTTGCGGGTCGTGGCCCGCACCTGGGCGACGACGGTGAAGACCGCGCCGTGGGCGATCCGCAGGATATTGGTGAACTCCCGGTCGTACGCGCCGCCGTGCGCGCCGCTGAGCCGGGTCAGCCACTGGCGCTGCTGGGCGCTGGGCTGGCTGGGCAGTTCGAGCCCCAGCCGGCTCGCCACGTCGCGGACGTGCCGGTCGAGCGCGGTGTGGCCCTCGACGAGGTGTTCGCCCGCCCGCCGCACGCTCGCGCTGGTGCCGCGCTCCTCGGCCTGCTGCCCGGCGGGCAGCTCCCAGAGACCGGCCAGCCTGACCCGGTCGACGAAGTCGCGGTCGAGCGCGGACAGCGGCCCGTACGCGGTGGTCACGGTGGACGCCGTGAGATCGACGGCTCCCGTGCCCGTGCGGTCGCGGTACGACCACAGGGGGAACAGCAGGGCGGTCACGGTCGCCGCGAGAGCGGTGACGACCAGGCCCGTGCCGGTGAAAGATCGCATGATGCCTCCTCGTGCGGCACCGCACGGTAGGCCCTGCGCGCTGATCCTCGAGGGGCTTCCGGCCGACCGGGCGGCGGGCAGGCTTCCGGATCCAGGGCCTGGCCTGCGCCTCCGCCCCTCCGCGGATTCCTTCTGGGCGCGTGTGGCCTGCGTCACTGCCGGAGGAAGAACGCCCGTGCCGGGTGGGGCCGTTGGTACGTTGGCCGATTTCACCCGCGCCCCCGGGCCGGCTCCGGGCACTGGTGAGGCCCCGCGATCGGGGGGATGTCGCGGGGCCTCGGTCGGTGAACGGCCGGCGGACCGGGTTGGTTCCCGCGCTTATGCGGCAATATGGCGGGTGGGGGTGGTGCGCGTGCGGGACCGGCCGGACGGCAAGATGAGCGCGAACGGTAAGAGCTACGACCCCGAGAGGCTCTTCCTGCCGCCCGACGACGACCTCGCCCCCAACCGGCCGGGCGAGACGCTCCGGGCGCGTCTCGACGCCTCGGGCGCCGGCCGTGCCGCGCTCGCCTTCGCCCGCCTTCTCGGCCGGCGGCCGCCGGAGGACGCCTGGCGTCGCGCGCTGGCCGCCGAACAGGCCGTCGGGGCGGCCCTGGAGGAGCTGACGGCCGGCGGCTGGGATGTGGTCCACTCGATCGTCCTGCCGGGCGACGCGGTCATCTCCCACCTGCTGATAGGTCCCGGCGGCGTCTTCGCCGTCGCCGCGAAGGCCGGCCGCGCCACCCGCGTCCAGGTGGGCGAGACCCTCGTCCGCCTCTCCCGCGAACGGCAGCCGCTCCCGTACGTCCGCGAGATCCGGCACGCCGCGGCCCGCGCCTCGAACGTGCTGACGCGCGGCTGCGGCTTCCTCGTCCAGGTGCGGCCGGTCCTGGTGATCGTGGGGGCGGCGAGCGTGGAGGTGGTCCCGGCGCTGGACGACGTGGAGGTGCTGCGCGAGACGGAGGTGGCCGGCCTCGGCGGGACGGCGGGCGAGCTCCACCCGCGCCGGGCCGACCGCGTCCACACCGTCGCCCGCAATCGCAGGGTGTGGCTCTGGGCGTGACGCGCGGTCGTCCGCGGGGGCCGGGAGCTTCGGCCGCGTACGCCCGCCCGACCCCCGGGCACGTGTCAGGGCAGCGGCTGGCGCGGTGCGGGGAAGGTGCCGGTCAGGAGGGCGCGCAGCAGGGCCTCGTCCGGGGCGGGCAGCTCGGCGACGAAGCGCGCCAGGACGACCTCGCGGTCGGCCGTGCCGTCGAGGATCTTGCGCATCCGGCGGGCGGCCAGCCCGGCCTCGTCGGTCACCGGCGCGTAGGCGTAGGCGCGGCCGCGCGGGGTGCGGGTGAGCACCTCCTTGCCGTGCAGCCGGGAAAGGATCGTCACCACTGTGCTGTAGGTCAGCTCGCCCGCCAGCCGGGCCTGGACCTCGCGGGGCGTCAGCGGTCCCTCGGCCCGCTGCAGCGCGGCGAGCACCTCGCCCTCCAGCGCGCCGTTCGCGCGGCGTCGGCCGTGGCGCGGCACGACGGGGGCCGGTGTGACGGTTTCCATACGGGCGTGTTCCTTCTGCTGTCCCGAGGGGTTTCGCGCAGGCGTGACCCGGGACGTGCGGCATTTACAGGGATGTAGAAACGATACGGTACCCGAACAGACCTCCTGATTCGGAATCCACGGACATCTGCCGTCTCCCATCACCCTTCGCGAGGCCATAGGGTCGAGCGGTGTTCGAACGACGAAATGGGACGCACGCCCGGAACCACGCCGCCCCGGGTCGCCGGAGGCGTGCCGCCCCTCGCAAGCGCAGGCTGCGTCCCGCCTACCCCCGGCCGGGGCGGCAGGGCTTCCGGCGCTGGGTGCCGTCGTGGCGCCAGACACTGGGAGCCTTCCTGTCCGTGGGCGGCATCCTGACCGCCCTGGTGGCGATCATGTACATACGGACCGACATACCCTCCGACCTCAACGCCTTCGCCACCCAGCAGGACAACGTCTACTACTGGGCCGACGGCACCGAGATGGCCCGTACCGGCGAGGTCAACCGCCAGGACACCGACCTGAAGAAGGTCCCCGAGGCGGTCCGCTGGGCGGCGCTGGCGGCCGAGAACGAGACCTTCTACTCCGACAGCGGCATCTCCCCGAGCGGCATGGTGCGCGCCGTCTCGAAGATGGTCACCGGCGGCAGCACCCAGGGCGGCTCGACCATCACGCAGCAGTACGTGAAGAACGCCTATCTCAACCAGCAGCAGACCTTCACGCGCAAGCTCACCGAGATGTTCATCGCGATCAAGCTGGACAACAGGATGAGCAAGGACGACATCCTGGAGGGCTACCTCAACACCAGCTGGTTCGGGCGCGGCACCTACGGCATCCAGCGCGCCTCCCACGCCTACTACGACAAGGACGTCTCGCAGCTGAACGCGAGCGAGGGGGCGTTCCTCGCGTCGCTGCTCAAGGGCGCCGGCATGTACGACCCGGCCCTCGGCGGCAAGAACCACGAGCGCGCCGTGGAACGCTGGAAGTGGATCCTCGACCGGATGGTGAGCATCGGCAAGCTCTCCAAGGAGGAGCGGGCCCGCTACACCACCTTCCCCGAGCCCAAGGCGCCGCCCAAGCCCGCCGGGCTGACCGGCCAGACCGGCTACCTCGTCGAGACGGCGCGGGCCTACGTCAGCGCCCACACCGAAGTCTCCGACCACGACTTCGACCTCGGCGGCTACCAGATCCGCACCACCTTCGAGAAGCCGCGCATGGACGCCCTGAACAAGGCCGTCGAGGAGGTGAGCGGCCGCTTCGACCCGGAGAAGCGGGACAGCGACCGGGACGTGCGCATCGGGGCCGCCTCGGTCACCACCGACGGGCGCATCGTCGCCCTGCACGGCGGCCCGGGCTATCTCAAGCAGGGCTTCAACGACGCCAACTCCTCCGTCGTCCCGGCCGGCACGGCCTTCACGCCGTTCGTGTACGCCGCCGCCCTGCGCGACGGCGTCCAGCTCGAACGCGGCAAGCCCCGCACCCCCGTCTCCCCGGCGACCGTCTACGACGGCGACAACAAGGTGTCGCTGCGCACCCCCGAGGGCCCCTACTGGGACCGCTCCGGGAAGATCGTCAAGGGGGTCAACGACGGCGACAGGTCCTGGGGCAAGATCAGCCTGAAGGAGGCGGTCGCGCAGTCCGTCAACACCCCGATGATGCAGCTGGGCATGGACGTCGGCTTCGACCAGGTCGGTGACACGGCCGTCCGCGCGGGACTGCTGAAGGACAGCCTCGGCACGAAGGTGCCCGCCTTCTCCCTGGGCAACACCACACCCAGCGCCATCCGCATGGCCGGGGCGTACGGCACTTTCGCCGCCCGGGGCCTGCACAGCGAGCCGTACTCCGTGGAGAAGCTGAGCCGCAACGGCAACGCCGTGCCCGTGGAGAAGCCGAGCGCCGAGCGGGCCCTGCCCGCCCGGGTCGCGGCCGCCGTGGACGACGCCCTGCGCGACGCCGTCAAGCGCGGCAGCGCCACCACGGCGCGGGCGGCCGGGGCCGACGCGGCGGGCAAGACGGGGACGGCGCAGGACAACAAGTCGGCCTGGTTCGTCGGCTACCGCGGCAAGCTCTCGACCGCCGTCTCGCTCTCCCGCATCGACCCCCGGACGCAGGAGCTGCGGCCGCTGGACGGCCTCGGCGGCGCCGCGAAGACCACGCCGGCCAGTACGTACCCGATCGACATCTGGACGAAGTACATGACGGCGCGGCAGAACTGACGCCCGCCCGGCGCCGGGTCCGGCGGACCCGGCGCCCGCCGCTACTTCTTGACGAAGGTGGACCAGTCCGGCGCCTGCGCCGGGTCCAGGCCGCGCAGCTTCGTGAGCACCTTCGGGTCCTGGGCGTCCAGCCAGTCGGCGAGCTGCTTGAACGACACGCACCGCACGCCGTCCCGCTTGCACACCGACTTCATGACGTCCTCGATGGCCTTCATATAGATGCCACCGTTCCAGTCCTCGAAGTGGTTGCCGATGAACAGCGGCGCCCGGCTGCCGTTGTAGACGCGCTCGAAACCGTTCAGATAGCCGTCGCGCGTCAGCTTCCGCCACTCGGCGTACTTCGCGGGGTCGCCCTTGGTGTTGTCACCGGACTGGTTGTAGAGGAAGTTGAAGTCCATCGACAGGACCTGCTTCTCGCTCTTGGGGTACGGAAGCAATTGCAGCGGGAAATTCCAGATGCCCTTGGTCTGCGAGGGCCAGATCTGGAAATCGCCGGGCGAGCTCGCGTCGTACCGCCAGCCGTAGGACTTCGCGGCGGTGAGGAGGTTCGGCTGCCCCTCCAGGCACGGGGCGCGGCCGCCCACCAGCTCCTTCTTGAAGTCGAAGGGCAGCGGGGGCAGATGCTTGTAACCGGTGTTCGTCTTCCAGTTCTGCACAAAGGAATACGACTGGTCGATCTCGCTCTTCCACTCCGCCACGCTCCAGTCGCCGCCACCCTTGCCGCCGCAGAAGTGCCCGTTGAAGTGCGTGCCTATCTCATTGCCGTCCAGCCACGCGCCCCGCAGCTGCGTCAGCGTGTCCTTGATGTGCGCGTCGGTCGCGAAGGAGATCGCCGCGTCGCCCGGCTTGTGCTGCGGCGGCTTGTACAGCGTCGCCTTCGACTTCGGCAGCAAATACATGCTGGTGAGGAAGAACGTCATCTGCGCGTTGTTCTGCTTGGCCGCCTCGCGGAAGTGCGAGAAGAGGTGGTCGTCGCCCTCCAGCGCGCCGTCCCAGGAGAAGACCACGAACTGCGGCGGCTTCTCGCCCGGCTTGAGCTTCTCGGCCTTCGGCTGCTTGGGCTGCGGCCCGGTGGAGGACGTCGAGCCGTCCCCGAGCACCCGGACCTTGCCGTCCCACTTCTCCTCGGGCTTCCCGCTCGGCGTCGACGCCTCGTCCGTCTCGCTCTCCGGAGCGTTCTTCGCCTTGTCCTTCGCCGGTGTGGAGGCGGCCCGGGAACCGCCCTTCGCGTCGGCGTCCTCGCCGGAATCGCAAGCCGAGAGCCCGAGCCCGAGGGCGGCCACGGCGCCCACGGTGACCAGAGCCGTCGCGCCGCGTACGGTCCTTATCGACAACTTCTTACCCCCTGGCGCCAAAACAGATGTTCTGACGCCAGTATCACAGGTCGTACTGTCGCTCCGGCTCCCAGTCCGCCTCCCGGTCCGCCCGTCAGCCCGGCAGCCGGTCCCGCGGCGATGCCGGATGACGCCACATCGACCATCGGCGACCCGGAGCCCGACATCTCTGATCGTGGGATTATCGTGAGATCGACTTTTCCATGGAGACCTGGGCCATGATGAGTGCCGACCCTATGGGGGTCAGGACGTGTCTGACCGCTTTGCCCACACGATGTGTAGCGACCAGGCCGCCGTTGCGCAGGGCGGCCACGTGCACCGACGCGGTCCCCGCGCTGACGCCGAGCCGATCGGCCAGGTCACCGGTGCCACAACCGTCGCCGATGTTCAGGAGTGCTGCCGCGCGGCCCCGGCCGAGCAGCGCGCCGAGCCGACCGGGGGCGGCCGCCTCGTTCTCGTCCCACAGCGTGCGGTGCCCGGCCGCGGGGTAGGTGATCAACGTTCCGGCCTCGTTCGCCAGAAGCACCCCCGTCTTCCGGAAGACCGAGGGCACGAGGATCAGCCCGGGCTCCCCGGTTCCCGTCTCGCCCCAGGTGTCGCGGACCGTGAGACCGGGCAGGCGGTCCACGACATGGCGCACTCCGAAGGCGGCCAGGTCGTGTGCACGGAGCGCGACATCCGCCTCCAGAGTGGTTCTGATCCGGGACCAGTCGCCGATGAGGCAGTCCTGGAAGAAGTCGCGCACCGGCTCCTGGAGCGGCCCGAGGGCCGTGAAATCGAGTTGATGGCGATTTGTCGCTTCTCCCTGGTGGCAGAGCAGCTGCTCGGCCACTGAACGAATCCGCTGCCGTACCACGGCCGGAGGCAGACCGGGCGCGTGACGCTGCGCGGATCGCGGGATGCGCCGACGCCGGCTCTGCGGGGCCGGCCACTGCGCTCGAAGGGCTTCGGCTGCTGCCAGCACCTCCAGCATCGGTGAGACGAGGAAACGGCAACCGGACAGAGCGCGCGCCGGGACACTCAATTCCGGCTGTCCGTTGTGCTCCGGCCGAGGACTACGCGCTTCGCTCATGGACGGAAATGACATTCACCAGCTTTTCGAGCTGCTGAATGATCTGCTCCAGGGGACGCCCCGCCACATCGACGACGATGGTCATCTGGGAGATGGCGGGCTCGTCGGCCGGGTTCACCGACAACGAATCGATGTTGAATCCCCGGCGGGAGAAGAGTCCCGCCACCCGCGTGAGGGCGCCGGCCTTGTTCTCGACGCGGACGGAGAGGGTGTGCTTCGGCATGAGTGTTCCTACTCTTCGTCGTCACCGAAGTCGGGACGGAGATCGCGGGCCGCCATGATGTCGTCGTTGGAGGTGCCCGCGGCGACCATCGGCCAGACCATGGCGTCCTCATGGACGATGAAGTCGATGACGACAGGCGCGTCGTCGAGCGCCATCGCCTTCTCGATCGTCGCGTCGAGTTCATCGGGAGATTCGCACCGCAGGCCGTGACAGCCCATGGCTTCGGCGAGTTTGACGAAGTCCGGGACGCGGGTACCGGCGCCGGGACCGCTCCCTGCCGCCTCACCGGAGTGCAGCACGGTGTTGGAGTACCGCTGTCCGTAGAACAGCGTCTGCCACTGGCGCACCATGCCCAGGACGCCGTTGTTGATGATCGCGACCTTGATCGGGATGTTGTTGAGCGCGCAGGTGACGAGTTCCTGATTGGTCATCTGGAAGCAACCGTCGCCGTCGATCGCCCAGACCGCCGCTTCCGGCCGCCCGACCTTGGCGCCCATCGCGGCCGGGACGGCGTAACCCATCGTGCCCAGACCACCGGAGTTGAGCCAGCTATGGGGGCGGTCGTACTCGATGAACTGCGAAGCCCACATCTGGTGTTGGCCCACGCCCGCGGCGACGATCGTGTTGTCGCCGGTCAGCCGGCCGATGCGCTGGATCACCTGCTGAGGAGAGAGCGTGCCGGCCGGTGCTGGTTCATGTCCCAACGGGTATGTCCCGCGCCAGGTGTTCAACTGCCCCCACCAGTTCGCGTAGTCGCAGGCGGACTCGTCGTGTTCGAGTTCGTCACGGACGGCGGTGATGAGGCCGGCCAGCACATCGCGGGCGTCGCCGACGATGGGAACATCCGCGAAGCGGTTCTTGCCGATCTCCGCCGGGTCGATGTCGGCATGCACGACGGTGGCGAGCGGTGCGAAGCTGTCCAGCACGCCGGTGACCCGGTCGTCGAACCGTGCGCCCAGGGCGACGATCAGGTCCGATTTCTGGAGGGCCGTCACAGCGGCGACCGTCCCGTGCATCCCCGGCATGCCCAGGTGTTGCGGATGGCTGTCGGGAAAGGCGCCGATACCCATGAGAGTCGTGGTGACAGGAGCCCCGGTGAGTTCCGCCAGTACCTTCAACTCGTCGGTGGCCCGGGCCTTGAGCACACCGCCACCGACATAGAGCACCGGACGCTCGGCGCGGGCGAGCAGCCGGGCGGCCTCCTGGATCTGTTTGCGGTGCGGCGTGACCGCGGGCCGGTAGCCCGGGAGCCGGTGCTCGACCGGCCGGCGGAAGACGGTGTCCCGCTGCAGCGCGTCCTTGGTGATGTCGACCAGGACCGGCCCGGGGCGGCCGGTGGAGGCGATGTGGAACGCCTCGAAAATCGCACGGGGGATGTCGTCCGGATCAGTGACCAGGAAGCTGTGCTTGGTCACCGGCAGGGTGATGCCGCAGATGTCGGCTTCCTGAAAGGCGTCCGTACCGATCGCCGAGCTGATCACCTGGCCGGTGATCGCCACGAGCGGGACCGAGTCCATATAGGCGTCGGCGATCGGGGTCACCAGGTTTGTCGCTCCTGGTCCACTGGTGGCCATGCAGACGCCGACCTTGCCAGTGGCTTGGGCGTAACCTGTCGCGGCATGGCCGGCACCTTGCTCGTGCCTGACCAGAATGTGCCGCACCTTGGTCGAGTCCATGAGGGCGTCGTACGCCGGCGTGATCGCTCCCCCGGGGATGCCGAACGCGGTGTCGACGCCCACTTCTTCAAGGGATCGGACGAGGGACTGGGCACCCGTCATGGTTTCGGGCGGGCGTGGGGAGGCGGGTGTTCGCGCGGTCTGGGTCATCGGTTCCGGGTTCTCTCGTGGTGTCACCGCGGGCGGGCGGACGGAGTTGTCCGGCGGCGGCGAAGGAAGAGGGTGGCCAACACGCCGCCCAGACGCGGGCACGTGATCCGCGTGCACGTCTCGACGAAGTGCACGAGGGGGAGCCCGTCGATGCACATGATGCATTTCCGCTGGTGAGCGGGTTTTGATCTTAAACACAGGTGTCCGATTATCGAAGCACTCGTCTCAGATGATGAGAGCATCCGCAAAGGTCACAGGGGCGGGCCGACGGCAGGACGCCACGAGGCCCCTGTGCCGTCGACGAGGCTCGGGGCCTCACCGCGGCGGCACAGGGGCCTCGTTGATGGAGCGGCAGATCAGCCGTTGATCAGGTGGTCGGTGCCGGGCACCAGGTGGTCCTGATGGGGCGTCATGTCGTCGACGTTCACCGTCTTGATGATCCAGCGGGTCTGCAGCGCCTCGGGGTCGCCCACGGTCACGACTTCCTTGGCGTGGATCGTGTGGTTGTTGTACGTGATCACGAAGTCTCCGGGCTCGATGAAGACCCGCTGCTTCAGCCTGTGCAGGGTGTCGGCGACCTTGGGGACGATGCCCTTGGCGGCGTCGGTGACTCCCACCGTCCGGTTCTCGAAGAACCGCAGGTCCTCCGGGCCGCGACCGCCGATGATCGGGTGCAGGTCGGCTTCGCCGAGCTCCACCCGCCCGCCGCCCATGGTGCTCAGGTCGTCGAAGGGCGTGTAGAACTCGGGCGAGCGTAGCAGCGCCATCTCCTCGTCGGTGAAGCAGCGGATGACGTCGATGTTCCGGACGAATGAGGTGTAGACCTCGTTCACGGGGTTGCTTCGCATCCCCACCATGTACACCTGGTCGGGGCGCACGAAGTGATTGGCGAGGTCCTTGTGGAAGTGGATCTGGTTGAGGGCCTTCTGCGACTGGCTGCTCTGCAGGCGCCGCTGGGGGTAGATGTCCTGGAAGACATCGCCGTCGTTGACGTTGACGTACCCGATCGCCGGCGTGTTCGCCAGCTGGGCGAACAGCGCGAGGAACCCTTCGGCGACGAACGTCTTCTTCAGCTCGTACTTGGAGCGCACCGGCTGGTCGAAGTCGAACGCCGGGACATCGCGGTCGTGCGGCACGTTCTTCAGGACGACCACGGGCTCGGCGGCGCGGTCGCGGGTCGCCAACGAGTCGACGTAGACGCGGAAGCGCTCGGGGACCGCGCCGTCGGCGATGAGCTGCCCCACCTGGAAGCGGTGGGCCTCGTAAAGACGGTACGGGTTCGCGGTGACGCCGTCGAGCGCGGCCTCCAGGGCCTCGCGCTCCGCATCGGTGAATACGAACTCCGGATTGATGGTCCAGCTGGTTCCGACGGTGACTTCGGCAGTCATGTGCGCCCCCTTGGCTAAATCCCCCACCGCTGTGGGGGTGTTGCTCGATCCAGTGCGCGACGCGATCAGCGCCGCGCACCTCGGCGGGGAGCCAAGCCCACCCCTGGTGCTCTGTCCATGTATTTGAGACAGAGTCAAAAAGTGGGGCGGGCGCGATGTGATTCAAGCCACCCGCTCTTGATCTTCTTTGGGCTTGACTGCTAGCGTCTGAATCCAGCAAGCCCAAAATAGCTTGCGTTTTGGGGCGCACAAGGCCACGACCCGGAAATACGCTCTGATTTCCCTCCCGCTGCGGTATGGAAAAGCGGACCTTTCCTTGCCGATCGCCTGGTCAGCGGAGCGCCGCGCCCCCGAAAGAAGATCGAGAAGTACATGTCGCCAACGACGAGTCGACCGAAACTCTTGTCGCGCACCTACGGTGTCGTGGCCACCGCCTACCTGAGCCTTTTCATGGTCTCCGCGGACAATTCCATCATCAATACCGCGGTGCCCAGAATATCGGCGTCATTGGGGGCGGGAACTCCGGACGTGCAAATGGCGATCGATGCCTACATGCTGGTGTTCGCCTCGTCATTGATCATCGCGGGCAGCTTTGTCGACCGGATGGGCACGCGCCGTTCCTATGCCGTGGGAATCGGCGTTTTCACCACCGCCTCGTTGCTGGGAGCATGTGCCCCCTCGGTTCTCGCGCTGATCCTGTCCCGCGCGGGGATGGGTGTCGGGGCGGCGTTCATCGTGCCGAGCATCTTCGGACTGTTCGCCCAGGAGCTGACCGACAGCGGCCGGCGACGCGTACTGGCGCTGTGGCCGGCGGTCGTCGGTCTCGGCGTGGCCGTCGGACCGGTGCTGGGCGGCCTGCTGTTGACCCGCTTCTGGTACGGATCGATCTTCATGCTCAACGTCCCGGTCGGGGTGCTCGCTCTGATCGGTACCGCCACCCTGATCCGGCGCGGTGATCCGGCGCCCACCGCGAGGCGTCCCGACCCCGTCGGAGCGGTGCTCCTGCTGGCCGGCGTCGCGATGCTCGCCTCGGCGATCATCTTCGCCGTCGACGATCGGATCCCCGGACCGCTGCGCTTCGGTCTCGGCGCCATCGGCCTGCTGACCCTGATCGGGTACACGGCCCATGAACGGCGCACGGACCGACCGCTGTTCGACCTCGGCTACTTTCGCGAGCGGAAGTTCACCGGAGCCGTCGTGGCCATGTCCGGACTCTTCTTCGCACTCTTCGGCACGGTGTTCCTCGCCGGGCAGTTCACCCAGTACGGCTTGGGCTGGAGCCCTCTGCTGGCCGGCGCCGGCCTGCTCCCGCTCGCGGTGGGACTGACGGTCGCCTCGCTGTCCTGCATCCGGGTCAGCGCGCGGATCGGGGTCAAGGCGACCGTGACCGGCGGGCTCGGCCTCGGCGCACTGGGATGCCTGCTCTGCGCGACGGCCGCCGCGGATCTGAGCTACCCCCTGCTCGCCGCGGGGCTGCTGAGCTGCGGACTCGGCATGGGGTGGTCCGTCGGTCCCGCACTGACGCTGATCGTCACCAGTCTCCGGCCGGCCGACACCGGTGTGGGTTCCTCCGTGAACGCCATGTTCCAGCAGATCTTCGGTGCCGGGGGCGTCGCGGTGATGGGTCTGGTGTTCTCGGCCTGTTACGAAGCCGAGGCCGCCTCGACCCCGGGCCTTCCGGCGGCAGCCCGATCGGTCGCCGACGGCCATGCCTTGCTCGCCCATGTGCAGGGGCAGTCCCCGACGTGGTTCGCGGACGGATTGAGTTCCGGCCTCCTCACGGCCTGGATCCTCGGCGCGGTGGTGGCATCGGCCGCCGCGGTCACCGCTCTGGCGGTCCTACCCGCCTCCGCTCCCGCTCCCGTCACGACCACCGCCCCCGCCACTCCCGGCCCGCGAAAGGTGAACGCCTGATGACTTCGGACAAGGGCACCCTGCTGTACTCCGCGATCGCCGCGCATGCGAGCGAACGCCCCCACAAGACCGCTCTGTCTCGCGGCGAGCACCGACTCACCTTCCACGAACTCGCCGGTGCCGCAGACGACCTGGCCCGCCGTCTGGCCGAACTCGGTGTCGCTCCGGAGGCCGTGGTGGTCATTGACCTGCCCGTCGGCTTCGACACCGTGGTCGCGATGGCCGCGGTCAGCCGACTCGGCGCGGCCTTCACCTTGCTGGAGCCGGATCTGCCGGTCTCCCGCAAGCAATTGATCATCGATGACTGCCGCCCGGTCGCGTTGGTCACGGAGTCCGGAGTGACGCCCGGTCCACGACCGGGGACCCGACTGGACGAGCGGCTGGTGCCGCGGACCTCGCCCGCCGCATACGTCGGCTACACCTCGGGATCGACCGGGGTCCCCAAGGGCGCCGTCATCGAGCAGCTCGCGCTGGAGAACCACGTGCGCCGCACCGTCGAGTGGTACGGCCTGACCTCGTCCGACACCCGGTTGTTCTTCTCCTCGATCGCGTTCGACCTGGCGCTCGAACAGATCTGCACATCGATGTTCGTCGGCTGTGAACTCGCCTTCCGCGACGAGACGTTCGTGTACGGCGGAGCCGAGGACTTCCTGTATCACTGCCGTCGACTCGGTGTCACCGTGCTGAGCCTGCCGACGGGCGTGTTCAACGGATTCGGCGCCGAGCTGGCCGAGGTGGCCGATCACCGCGCTCCGGACCTGCGTCTTGTGATGGCCGGTGGGGAAGCGCCGACCCGGGCCGCGGTGGCGGCGTGGGCGACGGTCGCCCCCGGAGGCACCCGCGTGGTGAACGGGTACGGACCGACCGAAACGGCCGTCGTCGTCTGCTACCGGGACCTGATGCCCGGCGACGCCATCGCGATCGGCGACCCGATCGACGGTGTCCGCTTCCGCCTGGAGCCGCTGAGCGACGCGGGCGACGTGGGCGACGCGACCGAGCTGGTCATCCAGGGCGTCGCGGTCGGCCGTGGTTACCTGGGTCATGCGGCGTCGTCCTCGGCGTTCCGCATGCTCGACGGGGTGTGGTCGTACCACACCGGCGATGTGACCACAGCACGGCGTGACGGGGGTTACGACCTGCACGGACGCTTCGACGCACAGGTCAAGGTGCATGGCGGGTTCCGGGTGGAACTCGGTGAGATCGTCTCCCGGCTCCTGGCCGTCGACTTCGTCCTCGACGCGGTGGTCGTCCCGTTCGACGGCGCCGGCAGTCGACTGCTCGCCGCGTTCGTCCGGCTCGACCGGAGCCTCGCGCCGCAGGCGGATGCCGAGGCGGCGATCGTGCGGCGACTCTCGTCCGTTCTGCCCGAGTACATGGTGCCCGCGCGTGTCAGCGTGCTGGACGAGTTCCCGCTGACGTCACGCGGCAAGGTCGATCGCGCCGCGCTGCTCGACCGGGCTCAGGCGCTCCCGGGCGCGGACGGCGAGCAGGACGCCGATCCGGCCGATGTGAGCGCACAGCTTCGGCTCGCCTGGCGACGGGTGCTGGGCACCCCGCCCCCGGACGAGTCGGCGAGTTTCTTCGCGGTCGGCGGCAACTCGATCAGAGCCATCGAGCTCATCACGCAGGTGCGCGGCCGGCTGGGGGTGCGGCTGCGCGCGGCCGAGCTGTACCGGACTCCCCGTTTCGACGCGCTGGCGCGTCTTCTGACCGATCGCCGTGCGGGCATACCCACCGCACACCACACCACCGGCACCACCCTCGTGACGATGCGTCCGGGGGGCAAGGACAGGCTGTGGGTCTTCCTTCCGCCCTTGTCCGGAGCGGTCACCCGATACGCGGCGCTGTCCAGAATGCTGCCCGCCGAGGACACCGTATGGGCCATGGAGACCCCTCCCGAGCTGTCCGGCAAGGGCATGGCCGCACTCGCCGACGGACTGGCCGAGGTCCTGCTGGCCCAGGGCGCCGATCAGTACGGAACCGTCTGCGTGTCCGGGTTCTCCTTGGGTGGTGTGTTCGGTTACGAAGTGGCCCGTCGGCTGCACGACAGCTGCGGCGACGCGGTGCGTGCCCTGCTCATCGACCCGCCGGACCCCGGTGCACACCGCGTGAGCGTGCACGACGCCTTCGACATCTTCGTCCGTGTCGGGTGGTCGATCACCACTCCCGCGCAGCAGTTCGTCGACGAGCACGGCGACTTCGACCTCGCCGCGGTCACCGTGGCGGCCAAGAACGCCGGGACACTGGCCCGGGACGCCGACCAGCAGGAGATCGAGGACGCCTGGGCGGTGTACGAGTCGAACGCGCGGATCCTCGACGGCCTGCTGCTGAGCCCTCCCCAGGGCCTGCGGGTCCGTCTGCTGCAGGGCGACACCGGTGGCGAGATCGACTACGGCCGCCGGGGACCGACCACCGTCACCCTCGACGGCGGCGAACCGTGGTCGGGCGGACGCGCCGTGGGGCAATGGCGGGACATCCTGTCGGACGACGCCGTGGACCGGTTGCCGGTCGATCACTTCGCCCTGCTCGAATCCCCCAACGACGAACTGGTCCGGGACTGGCTCGTCACCCACATGCGGCGCTGACTCGAACCGGCCGCAGGACGAGAGCGGGGATCGCGCCGGGTTCACACCTTCCGACTACTTCCACGTGGCTTGAGGTCTCCCGTCTGCCACAGACGGGAGGCGCGGCATGTTCGTGCGGGTGGGGCGCCCCGGCCGGGTGGCGCGCGACACCATCCGCAGGGGGAGAAGCTGCCCGGCCACGGGCGTCGTAGGCGCGGGAGCGGGCGGTAGCGCCCGCCTCCTGCGACCGCGGGAGTCAGCCCGGCAGCCGGTCCCGCAGCGCCGGGTGGTCCGCTACGACCGTGCACGACCCCGGCGCGATCTCGGTGAACCCCGCGTCCCGCACCACCGGCAGCCCACTGGCCGTCAGGCCGGCCCACCGGCCGGGCTCGGCCGTCCGTACCGCCAGCGCGAAACCGGCCTTCCGCCAGGCGTCCCGCGCCCCGGCGTCCAGCTCCCACCACGCCAGCTGCGCGCCGTGCCCCGCCTGCGCCATGGCCTTGCCGGCCGACATCTCCAGCTCCGGGTTCAGCCACAGCACCGGCACCGACGCGTCAGGCGCCACCGGCGGCCCGGGGTCGTCCAGGTCGGTGCCCGACACCTGGAGCTTCACCAGCTCCTTGGGCCAGCCGTCCAGCGGTACGGGCGGGAAGACCCGCACCTGAGCCCGCTCGCCCTCCACCGTGATGCCCGGCAGCCCCGACGCCTTGCGCCACTCCGCGCCCCGCGCCCGCCGCACCACCTTGCGGATCCTGGCGTCCTGCCAGTCCCGCACGGCCCGCGCCCACTCGCCGTCGCCCTCGCCGTCGGCACCGGAGAGCGACCGCTCGTCCGACAGCAGCGTGAGCACCGCGCGCGCCGCGGTCTCCAGCGCGTCCGTACGAGCGGGCGGCTCGGCCTTTTCCATCCGGACGACGAGCGGCAGGACGAACTGCGGTGCTTCGTCCCGGGGGTCGTCGGTCTCGGTGGCGGGGGCGGAGGAAGTGGTGTCAGGGCTGGTCACCTCCCCAGTCTGCCAGCCGTCCGGTGAGCGCTCGGCCGGGCCCGTTAGGGTGACCGCATGAGACTCAGGGGGGTCGGGCGCCGCTACGGACCGGGTGGCCCGTGGGTACTGCGCGACATCCATCTCGACGTGCCGCGGGGCGCCCTGCTCCGCGTCGAGGGCGCCAACGGCAGCGGCAAGTCCACACTGCTGCGCCTGCTCGCCGGCATCGACGCCCCCACCGCCGGCCGCGTCACCGGCCGGCCGCGCACCGCGTACGTCCCCGAACGCTTCCCCGCGGCCATGCCCTTCACCGCCGCCGGATACCTCACCCACCTCGGCCGCGTCCACGGGCTGAGCCGCTCCGACGCCGCGCGCGCCGCCCGGAGCTGGCTGGAACGTTTCGGCGCGGGGGAGCACGCCCGTACGCCCCTGTCCGAACTGTCCAAGGGCACGAGCCAGAAGGTCGCCGTCGCCCAGGGCCTCCTCGCCGAGTCCGGCCTCCTGGTCCTCGACGAGGCATGGACCGGCCTGGACCGCGCCTCCCGCGCCGTCCTGGACGGCGCGGTCGCCGACCGCGTGGCCGCCGGGGCGACGGTCGTCTTCGTCGACCACGACCCGCGGCGCCTGGCGGGCGCGGCGGACGCGGTCTTCCGGGTGGCGGACGGGCGGGTGGCCGAGGCGGCGCGGGACGCCGGGGCCCTGCCGGGCGGGGTGCCGACCGCCGGGCCGCCCGTCGCGGAGCCGGGTGCCACGGTCCGGCGTGCCGGTGCCGGTGCCGGTCCGCGTCCCGGGGCCGAGGGGGCGCTGGGTGCCACCACCCCGCGAGCCGCCCCCGGGCTCCGTGTCCCGGCGGAGGCCGAGCGGCTGCCCGGCGCCCGCCCGGCCGGGGCGGATCGGGCTGCCGGCTCCCGGCCCCGCGTCCGCGTCGAGGCCGAAGGCCCGCCCGGCGCCCGGCTGCCCGACGCTCTGCCCGGTGATCCGCTGCGGGAACCGGCGCCCTCCGGCGACGGCGCGGCCGCCCGGACGGCCACCGCCCGGCTGACCGTCCCGGCCGCGTACTCCGACGCCTTGCTGCGCGCCCTGCTCGAAGCGGCCTGGCACATCCGAGCCGTGACGCCCGTGCACCCCGAACGTCCCGAAGGAGAGCCGGGCCGATGACCGCACTGTTCCGCTATCAGGCCGCCCTGCTGCTGCGCTCGCACCGATGGCTGCCGCCGCTGCTGCTCTACGGCATCTTCATGGCCGTGGGCGTGCAGGGTGGGCAGCCCGTCCTGGACTGCTTCGGCTGGGCCGCCGCCGCGCTGTTGCCCACGGCCGCCTGGCTGGTGCGCGTCTGTGTGACCAATGAGCCCGCCGCGGCCCGCGACTGCGCCGCCGCGGCGGCCGGGCCCGGGCGCGTGCACCTCGCCGCGATCCTCGCCGCACTGTCCGCCTCGACCGCCCTCGCCGTCGCCGGCACCGCCCTCGTCGCCGCGATCTGCGACCCCCGCGGCGCCGATCACCAGGTGGCGGTGGACCTCTGGCCGGCGACCGCCGCGGGCCTGCTGGCCGCCGTCGCGTGCGTGCTGCTCGGCACGGCCGTCGGCGCGCTGTGCAACCGGCCCCTGCTGCGCAGCACCGCCTGGGCCGTGCCCGCCACGATGCTCGCGGCGTTCCTGGTGCTCTTCGCCGGGGTGTCGCCCGCGAACGCCGCCGTGACGGGCCTGGTCACGGGCTCCCGCAGCGGCACGGTGTCGCTGTCGCCGCTGCCGGTCCTGGAGGCGGGGCTGCTGGCGGGGGTGGCGGTGGGGGTGGCCTGCCGGGTCGCCTCGCGGCGGGCGTGAGCACGGGGCTCCGCCCCGGACCCGGGTCCTCGATCGCCGGGCCGGGCTTGATGTGGTGCGGGTCCGCTTGCAGCGGTGGCCTGCCGGTGGCGGGGCGGCGGGCCTGAGAACACGGGGCTCCGCCCCGGACCCCGGTCCTCAAACGCCGGACGGGCTGGTTTGGCATGGGCCCGCTCGTAGCGGACGGAGGGCGGGTCGGCAGTTCCCTGGCGACGGGTCCTGGGGTCGCACCCTGGGCCGACCCGCGGCGAACGCGCGCCCCCGACGGCCGTCAGGCGAGCGCCGGACAGGCCGTACACCAGGCCCGTCCGGCGTTTGAGGACACCACCAGGTGCGGGCCGCCGCTCCGCGCGCCCCGGCCGGTCGTCGGGCAGGCGCGGACAGGCCGTACATCAAGCCCGTCCGGCGATTGAGGACACCACCTCGGTGCGGGTCAACGACTCCGCCTAGTCAGCGACCAGCGACTTCGCGTCGCGCGCCAGCGCCGTCAGCCGCGAGATCGCCCGGAAGTACTTCTTGCGGTAGCCGCCGTTCAGCATCTCCTCGCTGAACAGCTCGTCGAACGGCCGCCCCGACGCCAGCACCGGCACCTCGCGGTCGTACAGCCGGTCGGCGAGGACCACCAGCCGCAGGGCCGTGGACTGGTCGGCGACCGGCGTCACACCGGTCAGGCACACGGCCCGCACGGAGTCGCACATCGCGCCGTAGCGGCTCGGGTGGACCTTGGAGAGGTGGTCGAGCAGCGCGGGGAAGCCGTCCAGGGAGGCGCCGGGCGTCGCGTGCGCCGTACGGGTGACGGTGTCGTCGTCGTACGGGGCCGGCGCCTCCGGCAGGCCGCGGTGGCGGTAGTCCTCGCCGTCGATGCGCAGCGAGCGGAAGTGCGCGGACAGGCCCTGGATCTCGCGCAGGAAGTCGGCCGACGCGAAGCGGCCCTCGCCGAGCTTGCCCGGCAGCGTGTTGGAGGTCGCGGCGAGCGCCACGCCCGCCTCGACGAGCTTGCCCAGCAGGGTCGAGACGAGCACGGTGTCGCCCGGGTCGTCCAGTTCGAATTCGTCGATGCACAGCAGCCGGTGGTCGCTGAGGGTCCGTACGGTCTGCTGGAAGCCCAGCGCCCCGACGAGGTTGGTCAGCTCCACGAAGGTGCCGAACGCCTTGTGCTCCGGCGCGGCCGGCGTGGCGTGCCACAGGGAGGCCAGCAGGTGGGTCTTGCCGACGCCGTAGCCGCCGTCGAGATAGACGCCGCGCGGACCGGTGGCGGCGGGCTTGGCCTCGCGCCGGAACCAGCGCTTGCGGCCGGTGCCGCTCGCGCTCGCGCCGCCGAGTCCGGCGGCGAAGTCGCCCAGCACCCGTACGGCCTCGGCCTGGCTGGGCTGATCGGCGGCCGGGATGTAGTTGTCGAAGCGCACCGAGTCGAAGCGCGGCGGCGGCACCATCTCGGCGACCAGGCGGTCGGCGGGGACGTGCGGGGCGCGCGAGGTGAGCGCGATCGGCGCACCGGGCACGGGCCCGGCCGTGGGCTCGGCTATGGGACCGGAGCCGTCGGCGGACGGCGAGACGCTGGAGGCGGAGGCGGTGGAGGACGACACAGCGCTCCAGCCTAGCCGCTGTCCGCGCACCGCCGGGCCCGGGAACAGCGAGCCATGTCACACTGCCGCTTATGCGACGCCTGTTCCCCCTTCCTGTTGACCCGCTCGACCCGTCCGACACCGAAGACCGCACCTGGGACCTGGCCGAACTGGCCGAGGCCTACGCCTACCCCGAGACACCGGGCGGCGCCGCGGGGCAGGGCGGACACGGATGGCTGCGGGCCAACATGGTCTCCTCCCTCGACGGCGCGGCCCATCACGAGGGGCGCTCCCAGCCGCTTTCCTCCGACGCCGACATGCGCATCTTCGGCACGCTGCGGGGCCTCGCCGACGCCGTGGTGGTGGGGGCCGAGACCGTACGGCAGGAGGGGTACCGCCCCGCGCGGGCCCGCGCGGCGTTCGCGGCGCGCCGGGCGGCGCTCGGTCAGGGCCCGGCGCCGGCGATCGCGGTGGTGAGCGCCGGGCTCGATCTGGACTTCACGCTTCCACTGTTCACCGAGCCGCTCGTGCCGACCATCGTGCTGACCGGTGACGGCGCGCCCGAGGACCAGGTCGCGGCGGCGCGCGCGGCGGGCGCCGAGGTGATCGTCGCGGGCGAGGGCCGACGGGTCGACCCCGGGCTCGTACCGCAGGTCCTGGCCGAACGGGGCCTGACGCGGCTGCTGACCGAGGGCGGTCCGCGGCTGCTGGGTCAGTTCGTGGCGGCGGGGGTGCTGGACGAGATGTGTCTGTCGCTGGCACCGGTGGCGGTCGCGGGAACGGCGGCACGGATCGTGAACGGCCCTTCGATCGCGGTGCCGGAACGATTCACCCTGGCGTCGGTCATAGAAGAATCGGGTTTCCTCTTCACCAGGTACCACCGGATCTGACAATCGGCGGAATTCCCCGTTCCGGTTGCCGGTCGATGGGCAGAATTGAGTCAGACGCGCCCCCAGGGGCACGAGGTCAGAACAGGCGGGCCCAGGGGGGCACGCGCAGGATGGTTTCTGTTGGGCCCGGTGGCCCACGTAGGAGAAGGGCTCCCACCGTGTTCACGAGCGTATTGATGATCGAACAGGCGCTGTCCGCCGAGGACGTCGACTTCGTCACCAGCCTCCACGACGACCAGATGTCCTTCGTGGTGCTCATGCAGCCCAGAGGCGCCGAGGACCGGCTGCTGCGCGCCATCGACGACGTCGCCCTCGGCGAGCTGGAGCAGGCCGTCCACGAGGCCGACGAGCCCGAGGGCGAGCAGGCCCGCCGGCCCGCGGCGATGGCGCTGGAGCACTCGCTGCGCCTGCTCCGCGACGCCGGCAACGAGGCCGTCGGCCAGCTCATCGACGGGCACCCGCTCGACCTGCTGAGGTCGGTGGTCGAACAGACTCACGCGGACGAGGTGATCGTGCTGACCGCCCCGCACCTGGTCGAGGAGTTCTTCCACCGCGACTGGGCCTCCCGGGCCCGCCACAAGGTCGGGGTGCCCGTCCTGAAGCTCTACGCCCACAACGACGCCGACGAGGAGTGATCCCTCGACAGTCGCCCCCTCAAGGGCCTCAGGCCCCGCCCAGGCGGCCGTCGCCCATCGCCAGCACCCGGTCGGCACGGCCGAGCAGCCCCCGGTCGTGCGTGACCAGCACCGTCCCCGTGCGATGCCGCCGCGTCACCTCCGCCAGCAGGTCCACCACCCGCTCACCGCGCTCGTGATCGAGCGCCGAGGTCGGTTCGTCCACCAGGAGGACGGACGGGCCGCCGAACAGCGCGCGGGCGATGTTCACGCGCTGCCGTTCACCACCGGACAACCGGTGCGGGCGGCGGCGCCGCTTCGCCGCGTCCAGACCGACCGACTCCAGCAGCTCGGTGGCGCGCCCCCGCGCGGCCCGCACGCTCCCGCCGCGCAGATGCGCCACGGCCAGCAGCTGTTCCTCGGCCGTCAGCGACGGCAGCAGATTCGGCTGCTGGAACACGATGCCGATCCGCTCGCGGCGCAGCGCCGCGCGCTCCTTCTCGCCCATCCGCGCCGTGTCCCGCCCGGCCACCAGCACCCGGCCGCGGTCCGGCCGCAGCAGCGTCGCCGCGACCGCCAGCAGGCTCGACTTCCCCGAGCCCGACGGGCCGACGACCGCCACCAGCTCGCCCGGCGCCACGGTCAGGGACACCGCGTCCAGGGCCGTCAGCCGGCGGTCACCGTCCGGATAGGTGAGTCCGACGTCCTCCAACGCCAGGACAGCGGTCGCAGCGGTGGTCATCGGTTCGCTCCCAGCGCGGTCAGCGGGTCGACGGACGTGATGCGGCGTACGGCCAGCGCGGAGCCGGCCAGCCCCAGCACCACCATCGCCACCAGCGGTACGGCCACCGTGGCCGCGCCCAGCTCGAACGGAACCGCCGCCGACGCCAGCGCGCCGCCGCCCGCCCCCACGGCGGCGCCCAGCGCGGCCCCGCCGACCAGCACGGCGGCCGCCTGCCCGAGGGCGTCGCGCACCAGATAGCCGCCGCTCGCCCCCAGCGCCTTGAGCACCGCCACCTCCGGGCGCCGCTGCACCGTCCACACGGTGAAGAAGGCCCCCACCACCAGCGCGCTCACCACGAACAGGAAGCCCTGGACGAGCCGGAGCGTGCCGTGCTCGGCCGCGTAGCCGTCGATCCCGTCGAGCGCCGCGTCGGTCCGCACCGCCTTCGTGGACCGCGCGACGGCACCGACAGGGCTGCCCCCGCCGGTCACGGCGAGCGCGGTCGGCCCCGCCTGATGACCGACCCGCTGCCAGGTCGCGAGCGTCGTCCACACGCTCGGGGCGTGCCCGTGGCTCCGGTCGGCGGTGATGCCCGAGACGGTCAGCTCCTCGGTACCGAGGGTGACCCGGTCGCCCACCCGGATGCGGCCCTCCCGTGCGACGCACTCGCTCACCGCCAGCCCGCCGTCGCCGGGCCCGGAGCCCGACACCAGGCCGGGCCGCAGCCACTCGGACGTACCGAACGCGCTCACCGACGCGGCCCTGCCGTGCGCCGTCAGCCGGGTCATCGCCACACCCAGCGGCTCGGCCCGGCCGACCCCCGGCGCCTCCCGCCACGCCCGCAGCTGACGGCCGTCGACGGTGCTGTTGGAGAACGACACCTCGGGCTCGGCCCCGGCGGGCGCCCCGAAGACGATCCGGTCCGCCCGCAACCCGGCCACGGCCGACGTCGCCTCCCGGGACAGACCGTCGGTCAGGCCGTAGAGGAAGACCACGAGCGTGGTGATGAGCGCGACGACGGCCCCCATGAGGGCGAACCGCCCCCGGGCGAAGCGGATGTCACGCAGCGCGACGAACACGGCAGGAAACCTTCTCGGACGACTCGGGCAACGACCCCTCCACGATCGGGCCCGGGCGCCGCGCCGCCATCAGGGCAAGGAGCGGTCTTCGGCTCGTCCGTACGGTGCGGCCGGAAATCAATCGAACGGTTGATGGGTACGGCGGAGGAGCGTCCGGAGCGGACCCGTACGCTCGATGGGGTGAGTCGAACGAGCGCATCCCTCTCCGCCGCGACCGGTACATCCGGCCGCCGGTACGGCGCGGGCGCCCGGCTCCGCACCCGGCGGCGGCCCACGGCCCCGGCCCCGGACGGTGCCAGGGCGGGATGCGCGAGCGACGAGCACCCCGTCGCCGAGATGCCCGCTCTGAGGCTGGTCCGGCTCGCACTGCACTGCGCGTTCTACGCCCTGCTCGCCATCGCCCTCGCCCCCGCCGCCGCGGGGATGAAGCCGACCGCCCCCCTGCTCCCCGGCATCGCGCTCGCCACCGCCTACGCCCTCGGCGTCATCCGGCGCGCGCCCCGCCCGGGGCTCTGGCTCGCCGTCGTCACCGCCTTGTGGCTGGTGCTCCTGGCCATGGACCACCGCTTCAGCTACATCGCCTTCCCGCTCTTCTTCCTCTTCCTGCACGCCATGCCGGTCCGCTGGGCGCACCCCGCCATCGCCGCGGCCACCGCCGCCGTCGTGGCCGCCCAGGCCGCCGCGCCCGGCGGGCTCACGGCCGCCAAGGTCATCGGCCCGGTCGCGGGAGCGGCGGCGGCCGTCCTCACCGGCTACGGCTACGCCGTCCTCTACCAGGAGAGCCGCCGCCGGCAGCACCTCATCGACGACCTGGTCCGCACCCGCGACGAGCTCGCCGCCGCCCAGCGCGAGGCGGGCCGGCTCGCCGAGCGGCAGCGCCTCGCCCGCGAGATCCACGACACCCTCGCCCAGGGCCTGTCCAGCATCGTCCTGCTCGCCCGCGCCGCCGAGACCGCCGACACCGACACGGCACGCGCGCGCATGCGCGAGGTCGGCCGGACCGCCTCCGACAACCTCGCCGAGGCCCGCCGCTTCGTCCAGGCCCTCACCCCGCCCGCCCTCGACGACGCGCCCCTGCCCGAGGCACTGCGCCGCGTCACCGCGGGGACGCTGCCCACCGCGGCCTTCCACCTCGACGGCGAGCCCTGCCCCCTGCCCGTGGAGACCGAGGTGGCCCTGCTACGCCTCACCCAGGAGGCGCTCGCCAACGTCGCCCGCCACGCCCGCGCCGACCGCGCCGCCGTGACCCTCACCTACCTCGACGGCCAGGTCACCCTCGACGTCTACGACGACGGCGTCGGCTTCACCCCGGACGCCCCCGGCGCACCGGACGGCCGCCGCACCTTCGGCCTCCACGGCATGCGCGAGCGCATCGCGGAGCTCGGCGGCACCCTGACCGTCGAGTCCGCCCCCGGCGAGGGCACGGCGGTCGCCGCGGCGCTGCCCGTACGTCCGGACGCGCCCGCGCACCCGCACGGCTCCACCGAGGGCACGGAGGCGGCGTGAGCGGCGTCATCCGCGTGCTCCTCGTCGACGACCACCCCGTCGTACGGCGCGGCCTGCGCGCCATGGTCGACGACCTGCCCGACGTGACGGCCGTCGGCGAGGCCGCCGACGGCGGCGAGGCGCTGCGCCTCCTCGACGGCGGCGCCCGGCCCGACGTCGTCCTGATGGATCTCCAGATGGGTGCCGGCATGCACGGTGTGGAGGCCACCCGCCGCATCACCGCCCTGCCCGACCCGCCCGCCGTGCTGATCCTCACCACCTACAGCACCGACGCCGACATCCTCGCCGCCGTCGAGGCCGGTGCCACCGGCTACCTCCTCAAGGACGCCCCGCCGGAGGAGGTCGCCGCCGCCGTCCACGCCGCCGCGCGCGGCGAGACCGTCCTCGCCCCGCCCGTCGCCGCACGCCTGCTCGGCCGCGTACGGACCGGCGGCAGGCCCGCCCTGTCACCGCGCGAGACCCAGATCCTCGGGCTCCTCGCCGAGGGACTGGCCAACCGGCAGATCTCCCGCCGCCTCTTCATCAGCGAGGCGACCGTCAAGACCCACCTCGTGCACATCTACGGAAAGCTCGGCGTCGACAGCCGCACCGCCGCCATCGCGGCGGGCCTCACGACGGGTCTGATCCGCCCGGTGTGACGCCGGTACGGCACCGGTGGGACGGGCGCGGGCGGGACTGTCGGTGGCGGGTGCGAGAATCGGTCCCCGTAGCCCCACCGCCAACCCCCAGGGAGCACCGCACATGGCACCGGCCGTCCCCACGACGATGGACCGACCGCACTTCATCGGCATCGGCGGCGCCGGCATGTCGGGCATCGCGAAGATCCTCGCCCAGCGCGGCGCGGCCGTCGCCGGCAGTGACGCCAAGGACTCCGCGACCGCCGAGGCCCTGCGCGCCCTCGGCGCCACCGTGCACATCGGCCACGCCGCCGCGCACCTGGCCGAGGACGCCAGCTGTGTGGTCGTCTCCAGCGCCATCCGCGCCGACAACCCCGAGCTGGCGGCCGCCGCCGAGCGCGGCATCCCCGTCGTGCACCGCTCCGACGCCCTCGCCCGCCTGATGGACGGCCTGCGCCCGATCGCCGTCGCCGGCACCCACGGCAAGACGACCACGACCTCGATGCTCGCGGTCTCCCTCGACGCCCTCGGCCTGGCCCCGTCGTACGCCATCGGCGGCGACCTCGACGCCCCCGGCTCCAACGCCCGGCACGGCGACGGCGAGATCTTCGTCGCCGAGGCGGACGAGAGCGACCGCAGCTTCCACAAGTACGCGCCCGAGGTCGCGATCATCCTCAACGTGGAGCTCGATCACCACGCGAACTACGCGTCGATGGAGGAGATCTACGAGTCCTTCGACACCTTCGTCGGCCGCATCCGGCCCGGCGGCACGCTGGTCGTCTCCGCGGACCAGGCCGGCGCCCGCGAGCTGACCGAGCGCGTCTCGGGCCGCTACGACATCGAGGTCGTCACCTACGGCGCGGCCGAGGACGCCGACGTACGGGTCCTCAAGGTCAACCCCCGCGGCCTGACCAGCGAGGTCACCGTCCTCCTGGGCGGCAAGATGCTGACCTTCACCGTCTCCGTGCCCGGCAGCCACTACGCGCACAACGCCGTCGCGGCCCTCGCCGCGGGCGTCGCGCTCGGCATCCCCGTGCACAACCTCGCCTCCGCGCTCGGCAAGTACACCGGCGTCAAGCGCCGCCTCCAGCTCAAGGGCGAGGCCGGCGGCGTCCAGGTCATCGACTCCTACGCCCACCACCCGACCGAGATGACCGCCGACCTGGAGGCCATCCGGGGCGCGGTCGGGGACACCGCGCGCGTGCTGGTCGTCTTCCAGCCGCACCTCTTCAGCCGCACCCAGGAGCTCGGCACGGAGATGGGCCAGGCCCTCGCCCTGGCCGACGCCTCCGTGGTCCTGGACATCTACCCGGCCCGTGAGGACCCGATCCCCGGCATCACCAGCGCCCTGATCATCGACGCGGCCCGGGAGGCCGGGGCGGACGTCCGCCCCGAGGCCGACATGGCCGCGATCCCGGACGTCGTCGCGGGAATGGCGCGCCCGGGCGATCTCGTTCTGACCATGGGAGCGGGCGATGTGACGGACCTCGGTCCGAAGATCCTGGCCCGCCTGGAGAGCTGACACCCGGCAGGAACGGAAGGAACGCGCGACATGTCGTACGAGGTCGAGAAGACGGACGAGCAGTGGCGCGCGGAGCTGACGCCGGCGGAGTACGAGGTGCTCCGCCGGGCCGGCACCGAGCCCGCCTTCCGCGGTGAGTACACCGACACGACCACGGCCGGTGTCTACTCCTGCCGCGCCTGCGGCGCGGAGCTGTTCCGGTCGACGGAGAAGTTCGCGAGCCACTGCGGCTGGCCGAGCTTCTACGACCCCAGGGACTCCTCCGCCGTCGAGCTGATCGAGGACCGCTCGCACGGCATGACCCGCACCGAGGTGCGCTGCGCACGCTGCGGCTCGCACCTCGGCCACGTCTTCGAGGGCGAGGGCTACCCCACCCCGACCGACCAGCGCTACTGCATCAACTCCATCTCGCTGCGCCTGGAGCCGGACGCGGGCTGAGCCGCGCGCGGCCCGTTCCCGGCGGCCTACTTCTTCGCGCCGGCCAGGCCCTTCTTGAGGTCGTCCGCGTTCATGACGGGGTGCAGCTCGATCTCGGCCTCCAGTTCGAGGAAGAGCTGCTCACAGATGGCGGGCATCTGGGAGGCGTCCTCCATGTCGAAGACCATGAGACAGGTGCGGCCGCCGTCCAGCGCGGTGAAGTAGGCGGCCTCGGGGTGGAGCTGTGCCATCAGCCCCTCGATGACCTTCCCCAGCGAGCCGCTGCGGAACGCCTCGTTCCCGGCACGGGTGTCCATCCGCGCTCTCAGCAGGGTGCGCATGGCGCATCACGCCCTTCGGTACGACGCACCGCACCCGGCGCTCCGGCTCCGCGCTCACTGAGGCGCGGATACGCCCTCCTCAAGGGTCTCTCCGGTGGCCCCCGACCGCAACGGCCGTCCCTCGTCAACCGCGCCGCAGCACGGCCGCCGACTCGGCCGGCAGCAGCAGCGGGCCGCCGTCGGCAGGCAGCTCCACCGGCCGCCAGGCGGCCAGCACCTCCGTGGGCCGTGCCGCGCCGAGCGGTACGGCGGCGGGCCGGCCCGTCGGGTTGACGGCGACGCACAGCGAGCCGCGCAGCAGCACGGTCGTCAGGTCCTCGGCGACGGTGACGGCGGTGTCCGACAGCGGCGCGGTGGCCGGCTCGGCGCGCCGCAGCGCGATCAGGCGCCGGTGCCACTCCAACAGCTCCCGGTGCGGTGCGCGCTCCGCCTCGCCCCAGTCCAGGCAGGAGCGCCCGCGCGTGGCCGGGTCCTGCGGGTCGGGGATGTCCTCCGCCGCCCACCCGTGCGCAGCGAACTCCCGCCGCCTCCCGGTGCGTACCGCCTCGGCCAGCGGCGGGTCCGTGTGGTCGGTGAAGTACTGCCAGGGGGTACGGGCGCCCCACTCCTCGCCCATGAACAGCATCGGCGTGAAGGGCCCGCACAGCACCAGCGCGGCGGCGCACGCCAGCAGACCGGGGGAGAGGTGTGCCGAGAGCCGGTCGCCCAGGGCCCGGTTGCCGATCTGGTCGTGGGTCTGCGCGTAGCCCAGGAGCCGGCAGGCGGGCGTCTTCGGATCGAGGGGTCGGCCGTGGCGGCGGCCGCGGAAGGCGGAGTGGGTGCCGTCGTGGAAGAAGCCGCCGGTCAGTGTCTTGGTCAGGGCGTGCGCCGGATCGGCGGCGAAGTCGGCGTAGTAGCCCTGGGCCTCACCGGTCAGCGCGGTGTGCAGGGCGTGGTGGAAGTCGTCGTTCCACTGCGCGTGGATCCCCTGCCCGCCGGCCTCGCGCGGGGTGGTGGTGGCCGGGTCGTCGAGGTCGGACTCGGCGATGAGGAACAGCGGCCGCCCCAGCCGCGCGGCCAGCGCGTCGACGGCGCCGGACAGCTCGGCCAGGAAGTGCTTCGGCCGGGTGTCGGCCAGCGCGTGCACCGCGTCCAGCCGCAGCCCGTCGAGGCGGTAGTCCCGCAGCCAGGCCAGCGCACTGCCCGTCAGATACGCGCGGACCTCGTCGGATCCGGGGGCGTCGAGGTTGACGGCGGCGCCCCACGGCGTCTCGTGGGTGTCGGTGAAGTACGGGCCGAACGCGGGCAGATGGTTGCCCGACGGCCCCAAGTGGTTGTGCACCACGTCCAGGACGACTCCGAGCCCCAGCGCGTGCGCCGCGTCCACGAACCGCAGCAGCCCCTCCGGACCGCCGTAGGGCTCGTGCACGGCCCACGGCGCCACCCCGTCGTACCCCCAGCCGTGCCGTCCCGGGAACGGGCACACCGGCATCAGTTCCACATGGGTGATCCCCAGCTCCGCGAGATGCGGCAGCCGCCCGGCCGCCGCGTCGAAGGTGCCCTCCCGGGTGAACGTCCCGACGTGCAGCTCGTACAGCACCGCACCGGGCAGCGGCACCCCCGGCCAGTCCCGCCGCCACGGGAACCGCCCGAGGTCCACGACGGCGGAGAGCCCGTCCGGACCGTCCGGCAGCCGCCGCGAGCGCGGATCGGGCAACACCGGCCCGCCGTCGAGGGCGAAGCCGTAGCGACTGCCCTCGGTCGCGGAGGCCCCACACCGCCACCAGCCGGCCCGGGCCGGATCGGGCTCCATGGGGTGCTCACCACCGTCGACGACCAGAGCGACCCGCCCGGCCCCGGGCGCCCACAGCTCGAACAGCACGGCCGGCTCCTCTCGACGAACGTGACGGTGGTGACAGCGCCGTCGCCCACCGCTGGGAAGCACCATGGTGCCGCGTCGACGCGCTGTCCACCGCCGGTTCTACTGCTGGTGCAGCCCGCGCCCCGCCAAGGACAGGAAGGCCTCGCCGACCGCTTCGGAGAGCGTCGGGTGCGGGTGGATGTGCTGGGCGACGTCGGTGGGCTCCGCGTCCCAGCCCACGATCAGCTGGCTCTCCGCGATCATCTCCGAGACGTGCGGGCCCACCAGGTGGACGCCCAGCACCGTGCCGCCCCGCTCCGCGACGACCTTCACCACGCCGCCCTGCCCGTGCACCATGCCCTTCGCGACGGCCGTCAGCGGCATGGAGTTGACCTCGACGTCATGACCCCGTTCGCGGGCCTCCGCCTCGGACAGGCCGACGGACGCGGTCTGCGGGCTGGAGTAGGTGACACGCGGCACGGCCGCGTAGTCGACCGGCCGGGGCGTCCGGCCCGCGAGGGTCTCGGCGACCAGGAGGCCCTCGGCGAAGGAGGCGTGCGCGAGCCCGAGCGAAGGGGGCGGCAGCAGGTCGCCGACCACGTGGACGCCCGGCACGGACGTCTCCAGGCGCGACCAGTCGGCGGGGGCCACAAAGCCCCGCGCGTCGGTGGCCAGACCGGCGGCCGCCAGGCCCAGGCCGTCGGTGACCGGCACTCGGCCCACGGCCACCAGCAGCCGCTCGGCCTCCACGGTGCGCGTCTCCCCGCGCGCGGTACGGACCACGGCCCGCACTCCGCCCTCCGTCACCCGGGCGTCCTCCAGCCGCGCGCCCACCTGGACGTCGATGCCGCGCTTCTTCAGACCCCGCGTCAGATGGCGGCTGACATCGGCGTCCTCCAGCGGCAGCAGCCGCTCGGCCGCCTCCACCAGCGTCACCTCGGCCCCCATCGACCGGTGCAGGGACGCGTACTCCACCCCGATCGCGCCGCCGCCCAGGACGATCACCGAGCCCGGCAGCCCCGGCGCGAACAGCGCGTCGTCGCTGGTCACCACCCGCGCGCCGTCCGGCTCCAGACCGGGCAGCGTCCGCGGCCGCGAACCCGTGGCCAGCACGACGCCGCGCCGGGCCGTCCAGACCGTACCCGCCTCGGCGCCGGAGTCGATACGCACCGTCCGCGCGCCGGTGAGCGACGCGGAACCTCGCACCACGCGTACGCCCGCGTGCGCCAGATGGCCCTCCACACCGCGATGGTTGCGCGAGACGATGTCGTCACGGGTCGCGGTGAGCGCCGACCAGTCGACCGAGTCCAGCGTCGCCTTCACGCCCCACCGCTCGCGCGCCTCCGCGATGCCGTCCACCAGCTCGGCGGCGTGCAGCATCGCCTTGCTCGGGATGCAGCCGCGGTGCAGGCACGTACCGCCCACCAGATCACGTTCGGCGAGGACGACGTCGAGTCCGAGCGCGGCGGCCCGCAGGGCGGTGCTGTAGCCGCCGGTGCCGCCACCGATCACGAGGACATCCGTGGAGTGGTCACGTATTTCTGCCATGCCCCAACCCTGCGCCCGTCAGGGATTATGAGTCCAACGCAATGTTTCGATCGAGGCGATGACAGCCCTTCATGAGCTGTCCGTCCACGGGGGGTCCCATGAGTCTGCGGCAGATGGAGTACCTGGTCGCGGTGGTCGAGGAGGAGTCCTTCACGCGCGCCGCCGACGCGCTCAACGTCACCCAGTCCGCCCTCTCCCACCAGATCAAGGCGCTGGAGCGGGAGGTCGGCGGCGCCCTCCTGGAGCGCCGCACCCGCGGCATCGGGCTCACCCCCATGGGCCGCGCCTTCCTGCCCCACGCCGAACTGGCCGTCCGCAGCGCCGAACAGGCCCGCCGCGCCGCCAAGGCCGCCGCCGGCGCGGCGGGCGGCGAGCTCCACGTCGCGTCGCTGCACGCCCTCGCGGTCGGCGTGCTGCCACCGGTGTTCGCCCGCTGGCGGCGCGAGTTCCCCGCCGTCCGCCTCCATCTGCACGAGTACGCCACCACCGAGGAGCTACGCGACCACATGGAGCGCGGCGTGGCCGACATCGCGGTCGGCCCGCGCCCGGAGGACTGGCCCGGCCCCGTCGTGTCCCTGGGCCACGAGGAGATCACGCTGATCACCGCCGCCGACGACCCGCTGGCCGACCGCACCGAGCCGGTACCGCTGCCCGAGCTCGCCGACCGCGACTGGGTGCGCTGCGCCCTCGAACCGCTCGTCCAGGGGCGGCGCTGGCTGGACTGGGTCTGCGCGCAGGGCGGCTTCACGCCCCGTACGGCCGTGTGGACCGAGCACTCCTCCACCGCCGTGCGGATGGCCGTGGCCGGCGTGGGTCTCGTCGCCGCCCCCGTGCACATGGCACGCGATGTGCCCGGTGCCGTGGTCGTGCCCGTGGACCAGCCCTGGCGGCGCGAGCAGACCGCCTTCTCCCGCGTCGAACTCACCGGGACGACGGCCGCCTTCGTCGCCCTCTGCCGCGAGCTGACGTTCCCGGGGTAGCTCACGCCCGTACGAGCAGCGCCACCGGCCAGGGGCCCAGCAGCTCGGCCAGCTCCACGCGCCCGGCGAAGACCCGCCCGGTCAGCAGTTCGCGCCAGTCGCCCCCGCCGGGCAGCGGCAGGGCCGTCCCCCGCCAGCCGCCCGCCTCCGTCAGCCGCCGGTGCAGCCGGGTCACGGCGGAGACCACCTCACCGGAGCGGGCGAAGGCCACGCAGTGACCGCAGGCCGGGCCGAGCGGGGCGAGCGGCTCGTACGAGGCGCCGGGGCCGAACCAGCCGGGGTGCGCGCGCCGCAGCCGCAGCGCCGCCCGGGTCAGGCGCAGCTTCTCGGCGGACAGCCCGGTGGGCTCCTCGCCCGGAAGGTCCGGCACCCGCCGGTTGTCCGGGTCGACCAGGGCGGCGTACAGGCGCTCGGTGCCCATGTACAGGTCCGGCACGCCCGGCATGGTCAGGTGCAGCAGGGCCGCGCCGAGGGTGTTGGCCCGTACGGCCGGGCGGAGGGCCTCCTCCAGGGGGGCGAGCGCCGCCCGGTCCGGGCCGCACGGGCCCGCCGCGATCCACGCCTCCACCGCCGTCTCGTACGCGCCGTCCGGCTCGGTCCAGGTGGTGGTCAGCCCGGCCTCGCGCACGCTCTTGAGGACGGCCGGGGCGAGCCGGTCCGTGTCCGGCGCCCCGAGCCCGAAGGCGCTCTGCCAGGCCAGCCACGCCACATGGGCGTCGGGCGCGGCGGCCCCGGCCGACAGGCGGTCCAGCAGCGCGGCCCAGGCGGTGGGGCATTCGGTCAGCGCGGCGATCCGGGCCCGTACGTCGGCGCTGCGCTTGGTGTCGTGGGTCGACAGCACCGTGCCGGTGGCCGGCCAGTCGCGCTGGAGCCGGGCGCAGTAGGCGTGGAAGGCGGCGGGGGAGACCGCGGGGCGGTCGGGGACGCCGCCGACCTCTGTGGCCGACAGCAGGGGCGCGTGGCGGTAGAAGGCGGTGTCCTCGACGGACTTGGCGCGCAGCGCGGACGCGGTCTGGGCGAAGCGGGCGCAGAAGTCCCGGTGGTCCGGCCCGGTTCCCAGGCGGCCGAGCGCCGCGTCCCGGACGACCTCGACGACCTCCGCCTCCCGCGGCACGGCGAAGGCCGCACGCGCCCCCTGGGCGGCCTGGTCGAGCAGGGTGGCGTCCACGGGGGCGGCGGGCTCCCCGGGGACGGCGTAGGGCCGGTAGACGGGGAGCCGGACGAGGATCTCGCGCAGGGCGGTGCGCAGGGCCCAGGGGGCGTGGTCGCGCAGCGGGTGGGCGCTCTCGCAGACCCGGGCGGCGGTGCGCACCAGCCGCTCGGTCTCGGCGGCGAGCTCATGGGTGATCACCTTGTAGGCGGCGCGGCGCACGGTCGCGGGCCAGTCGCCGCCGCGGTCGGGCGGCAGCCCGGTGAAGGCGCGGTAGGCGGCGCCCAGTTCGGCGGCGCCCTCGGGGTCGGTGAAGAGGCCGTCGAGGTGGCGCAGGGCGTCGTAGCCGGTCGTACCGGCGACCGGCCAGTCGGCGGGCAGCCGTTCGTCACCGCTCAGGATCTTCTCCACGACCGTCCACCGGCCCTGCGTCGCCTTCGCGAGCCGCCGGAGGTAGCCGGCCGGGTCGGCGAGCCCGTCCGGATGGTCGACGCGCAGCCCGTCGATCACCCCCTCGCGCAGCAGCTGGACCACCTTGGCGTGGGTGGCCTCGAAGACCTCGGGGTCCTCCACCCGGACCGCGATCAGCTCCGAGACGGTGAAGAACCGCCGGTAGTTCAGCTCGGTGCGGGCCAGCCGCCACCAGGCGGGCCGGTACCACTGGGCGTCCAGCAGCTCGGGCAGCGGCAGCCGTTCGGAACCGGGCCGCAGCGGGAAGACGTGGTCGCGGTAGCGCAGCACCTCCTCGGCGCCGCTCTCCACGGCCCCGCTCTCCACGGCCCCGCTCTCCACGGCCCCGCTCTCCACAGTGCCGCTCTCCACCGTGAAGTGCGTCAGCTCCTCGCCCAGCCGGCCGGCCAGCACCGGCAGCAGTACCTTCCCGCCGTGCTCGGACCAGTCGATGTCGAACCAGCGCGCGTACGGCGAGGCCGGCCCGTCCCGCAGGACCTGCCACAGCGCGCCGTTGAGCCGCAGCGGCGCCGGCGCGGCCATGTGGTTGGGGACGATGTCGAGGATCAGGCCGAGCCCGTGCGAGCGGGCGGTACGGGCCAGGGCGCGCAGCCCCTCCTCACCGCCGAGCTCCGCCCGTACGGCCGAGTGGTCGACGACGTCGTAGCCGTGGGTGGAACCCGGCACGGCCTCCAGCACGGGCGACAGGTGCAGGTGCGACACCCCGAGGGCGGCGAGGTGCGGCACGGCTCGCTCGGCCGCCCGGAAGGGGAAGCCGGGCTGGAGCTGGAGCCGGTAGGTGGCGGTCGGCGGTGCGGCAGCGCTGTCGGGCGTCATGGGAACGTACGTACCCGCAAACGGGCCGTCATGCAGCGGCGGACTACGCCGGGCGCTGCAACACCACCAGACTGCGGTCCGTCAGCGTCAGGTGGTCACCGGCCTGGACCTTCGGCCCGTCGGTCTCCACGCCCCGGGGTCGGGCGGTGTCGACGACGACCTGCCACTGCCGGCCGTGGTCCACCGGCACGACGAAGTCGAGCGGCTCGTCGTGCGCGTTGAACATCAGCAGGAACGAGTCGTCGACGACCGGCTCGCCGCGCGGACCTGGCTCGGAGATCGCCCCGCCGTTGAGGAAGACGGTCAGCGACTTGGCGTGCGAGGCGTTCCAGTCGGCGTCACGCATCTCCTCACCCTCATGGGTGAACCACGCGATGTCGGAGAGCTCGTCGTGCGTGCCCTGCACCGGGCGGCCGTGGAAGAAGCGGCGGCGCCGGAAGACGGGGTGGTCGCGGCGGAGCCACACCATGGCGCGGGTGAACTCCAGCATCCGCCGGGACCGGGCGGAGGAGGTGTCGGCCGGGTGCGGCCAGCGCACCCAGGAGATCTCGTTGTCCTGGCAGTAGGCGTTGTTGTTGCCGTGCTGGGTGCGCGCGAACTCGTCACCGTGGCTGAGCATCGGCACGCCCTGGGAGACCATCAGCGTGGCGACGAAATTGCGCATCTGCCGCTCGCGCAGGTCGAGCACGTCGGGGTCGTCGCTGTCGCCCTCCACGCCGCAGTTCCAGGACCGGTTGTGGCTCTCGCCGTCGCGGTTGTCCTCGCCGTTGGCCTCGTTGTGCTTGTCGTTGTACGAGACCAGGTCGTGCAGGGTGAAGCCGTCGTGACAGGTGACGAAGTTGATGGAGGCCAGCGGCCGCCTGCCGTCACCCTGATAGAGGTCGGAGGAGCCGGTCAGACGGGAGCCGAATTCGGCCAGGGTCGCCGGCTCGCCCCGCCACAGATCCCGTGACGTATCCCGAAATTTGCCGTTCCATTCGGCCCACAGGGGAGGGAAGTTCCCCACCTGATAGCCGCCCTCCCCGACGTCCCACGGCTCGGCGATCAGCTTCACCTGGCTGACGACCGGATCCTGCTGCACCAGGTCGAAGAACGACGACAGCCGGTCCACCTCGTGGAACTGCCGCGCCAGCGTCGCCGCCAGGTCGAAGCGGAAACCGTCCACCCGCATCTCGGTCACCCAATAGCGCAGCGAGTCCATGATGAGCTGGAGGACGTGCGGGCTGCGCATCAGCAGGGAATTGCCGGTGCCTGTCGTGTCCATGTAATAGCGGGGGTCGTCCGTCAGCCGGTAGTACGAGGCGTTGTCCAGCCCCCGGAAGGACAGCGTCGGCCCCAGGTGGTTGCCCTCCGCGGTGTGGTTGTAGACCACATCGAGAATGACCTCGATGCCCGCCGCGTGCAGCGCCCGCACCGCCGACTTGAACTCCAGCACCTGCTGACCCCGGTCGCCCCAGGAGGCGTAGGCGTTGTGCGGGGCGAAGAAGCCGATGGTGTTGTAGCCCCAGTAGTTGGCCAGCCCCGAGTCCGCCAGCCGGTGGTCGTTGACGAACTGATGGACCGGCATCAGCTCGATCGCGGTGACCCCCAGTTCCGTCAGGTGCTCGATCACCGCGGGGTGCGCCAGCGCCGCGTACGTCCCGCGCACCTCCTCCGGCAGCGCGGGGTGGCACATCGTCAGGCCCTTTACATGGGCCTCATAGATGACCGTACGGTGATAGTCGGTGCGCGGCGGCCGGTCGTCGCCCCAGTCGAAGTACGGATTGACCACCACGGACGTCATCATGTGCGGCGCGGAGTCCATGTCATTGCGCTTCTCCGGCCGCCCGAAGTGGTAGCCGTAGACCGCCTCGCCCCAGTCGACGGCGCCGCTCACCGCCCTGGCGTACGGATCGAGCAGCAGCTTGGCGGAGTTGCAGCGGTGCCCGCGCTCCGGTTCGTACGGGCCGTGGGCGCGGAAGCCGTACCGCTGGCCCGGCATGATGCCCGGCAGATAGGCATGGCGCACGAACGCGTCGCTCTCGCGCAGCTCCACCGCCGTCTCCGAGCCGTCGTCGTGCAGCAGGCACAACTCGATCCGCTCGGCGGCCTCGGAGAAGACCGCGAAGTTGGTGCCGGCGCCGTCGTACGTGGCGCCGAGGGGATACGCCTGTCCCGGCCAGACCTGCATGAGTCGACTCTTCCATGATGTCGTGGGCTTCTCGGCACCGAACCGGCATCCTTGCCCAACCGGAGCCGTCGAGCCGCCCTTTCGGCAGATCTTCCCCAAAAGGAGCGCACCCACGGCCCCCTCCGGCTCGTCCAACCGGGTGACTGGCCCGTACCCGCCCCTCACCGGCCGGTTTCGATGCCCCGCGAACACCCGGGCGCGCACCTGCCGCTATGAAACCGCTCACTCCGCGCCCGCGGGCCGAATACAACCCCTACCAAGGACGGGAGAGTTGGTGGAGGACCGGCCGCGTCCGGGTGCAGGGCCCGCCGCCCGCACAGTAGTCTGCCTTGATCGTTGGACGGGGGCGGAAGGCGGTGCACTGGTGACCTCGGGCGGGCTGGAGCTGCCCTCTGGAGACGGCTGTCCCGGGGGAGACGGCTCGGCCGGAACACCACCCGGCGCGGTGTCCGTGGCGCGTCCGATGGAGATCGGCGCGGCGCTGGACTGGGACGCCGACGCGTGGGGTGAGGTGCGCACCCGCGCACGACGGGCGGGCCGGGCCTACATCTGGCTGAATCTCGTCGAACAGCGGCTGCGCGCGGTCGTCGCCGCGGTGCTGCGGCCCGTCTACGAGCCGGTGCACGGCGAGGACGAGTGGGTCGTCGCCGCGGCCGGCCCGGCCGGGCAGGAGTGGGTGCAGCGCGCCGTGGCGGTCCGGGAGGTCAGCCGCCGCAAGGGCTATCTGCTCGACCCGGCCGACGACAACGTCCTGAGCTTCCTCACCCTGCCGCAGCTGCGCGAGCTGCTCGTCCAGCACTGGCCGTGCTTCGAGCCGTATCTGGACGACCGGCGCGAGCTGGAACTGGCGCTGGACGAGTTGGAGGTGACCCGCAATGTCGTCTCCCGCAACCGCGCCCTGTCCGAGACGGTCCTCGCCCAGGCCGAGCGGGCCTCGGCGCGGCTGCTGAACATCCTCGGCGGCGGCAGCGGCGCCGGCGCGCCCTCGGCCGACCGGCTGCCCATCGACGCCGTCGAGGACCTGGTGGGCGACCGCTACGCCGACGTCGTGGGGGTCCATCCCGACCGGGTGCGGCTCCAGCGGCAGCTGCCCGTGGAAGACCTCTTCGGCAGCGCCCGCCGCCTTGACGCGGTCGGCATAGGCCTGAACCTCCTCGTGCAGAACTACTCGGGGCGGCGCCTGGTCCGCCTGGCGGAGGCCGGCTGCCGGGCGCGGCTGCTCTTCCTCAACCCCGCCAGCAGCGCGGTGCGCCGCAGGGAGCGGGAACTGGGCATCAAGAAGGGCGAGATGAGCCGGTCCGTCGAGATGAACATCATGCACATGCGGCGGGTGCGGGACCGGCTGCGGGACACCGCCGCCTTCGAGATCCGCGTCTTCGACGAGACGCCGCGCTTCACCGCCTATCTCGTCAACGGCGACGGCTCGGACGGACTGGCCGTGGTCCAGTCGTATCTGCGCAAGGCCCGGGGCATGGAGGCGCCGGTGCTGGTGCTGCGCGGCGGGAGCGGCGTGGTGCGGGAGGGCCGGGAGCCGGAGCACGGACTCTTCGAGACCTACCGCGAGGAGTTCGAGAGCGTCTGGACGGACTCGCGGCCGGTGTCCTGACAGGTGCCTCGCGGGGCCGCCTTCTGACGGGCGGCCAAGTCCGTTGTCAGTGGGGCGTGCGACGCTGGGTACCAGTCGGGGGAAGCACCACGAAGGGGGACCGCGATGGGGTGGCACCAGGAGCTGCTGATCGGATTCGACCTGGAGACGACGGGCACGGATCCCGCCGAGGCGCGGATCGTCACGGCGGCCGTCGTCGAGGCCAAGGGCGGCGAGGTCATCGGGCGGCGGGAGTGGCTGGCCGATCCGGGCGTGCCGGTGCCGGCCGAGGCCGCGGCTGTCCACGGCATCACCAGCGAGCGCGCGGCGCTGGGCAGGCCCGCCCGCGAGGTGGTCGAGGAGATAGCGGCCACGTTGACGGCTCACTGGTCGATGGGCGTGCCCGTCGTCGCGTACAACGCCTGCTTCGACCTGACGCTGCTGGCGGCGGAGTTGCGACGGCACGGGCTGCGCTCGCTCGGCGAGCGGCTGGCCGAGTGCGGGGTGGCGGGAGCCGCCTGGGGCACCGGCGGCGAGGAGACGGGCCCGGTCGTCGACCCGTACACCATGGACCGCGCCGTCGATCGCTACCGCAAGGGCAAGCGCACGCTGGAGGCGGTCTGCGGGGTGTACGGGGTCGTGCTCGACGGCGCGCACGAGGCGGGCGCGGACGCCCTCGCGGCGGTGCGGGTCGCCCGGGCGGTGGCCGAGCGGTATCCGGACATAGCGGACGCGGAGCTGTGGGACCTGCACCGCGACCAGAAGCGCTGGTACGCCGACTGGGCCACGGGCTTCGAGAAGTGGCTGCGGCGGCAGGGCAACGCGGACGCGGTGGTCGACCCCCGCTGGCCGTTGCGGTAGCGCCCGTCGGCGGGGGAGAGGTGCCGGGCCTCCCGGCGGGTTCTCAGAACGGGCGCCAGCGCACCGTGGTGTCGCCCTCGCGGAGGGACGCGACCCGGCGGCCGAACTCCGCGCGGGCGGCGGCGTTGCCCGGCGCGTGCTGGGCCACCCACGCGCAGCTCGCCGTCTCGCGCGCTCCGCGCAGGACCGCGCAGCCGTCCCATTCCCTTACGTCCCACCCGTAGGTGTCGATGAAGGCGTCGTAGGCCGTCGACAGGCCGTACCGGTCCCGGCTGAGGGCGAGGACGACCAGGTCGTGCTCCCGCAGGTCGTCCGAGAAGGTCTCCAGGTCGACCAGGACAGGACCGTCCGGGCCGATGTGCACATTGCGCGGCAGGGCGTCGCCGTGGATCGGGCCGGGCGGCAGATGGGGCGTCAGCGTGGCCGCCGCCGCCGCGAAGCCGTCCCGCCGCTCGCGGAGGTAGGCCGCGTCGGCGGGGTCGACGGCGTCCCCGGCCAGCCGCAGCCACCGCTCGACACCACCGAGCAGCTCCCGCCGCGGAAGGGCGAAGTCCGGCTTCGGCAGGGCGTGGACCAGTCGCAGCAGGGCGGCCAGGTCCTGAGGGTTGGCGGGGCGCATGGCCTCGGGGAGCCGGTGCCACAGGGTCACCGGGTGCCCGTCGGCCTCGCGGACGTCGGGCTCGGCCGCCCGTACGGCCGGGATGCCGAGGTCCGCGAGCCAGACGGCGACGCGCAGCTCATGCCGGGCCCGGTCCCGCAGCGAGGCGTCGCGCCCCACCTTGGCCACCAGCCCGCCGGCGGCGAAGACCGCGTTCTCGCCGAGGGCGAGGAGCGTCGCGTCCGCCGCGGACACCTCCGGCACGGCCGCGGCGAGGAGCTCGCGCGCCCGTCGTTCCGTGAAGGGCGTGTTCGCCACGCCCTGTGCGTCCATCGCGTCGTACCTCGCTTGCCGTACGTGCCGTACTTCCGGAACCGGTCGCTTCCCAGTCTCCCCGCACGCCCGACGTCGCTCGCGGCCGGGGCGGGCAACGGTCCGGCAATTCAGTTGCACGATACGTATCGTCTCGTCTAGCGTCTGGATCATGAACCTTCCCGAGCGCGCCCACATCGCCATGTTCAGCATCGCCGCCCACGGGCACGTCAACCCGAGCCTGGAGGTGATCCGCGAGCTCGTCGCCCGCGGCCACCGGGTCACCTACGCCATCCCCGAGTCCTTCGCGGACCTCGTCGCCGCCACCGGCGCCGAGCCGCGCGTCTACACCTCCACCCTGCCCGTCGACGACGACCCCACGTCCTGGGGCAGCGAGACGATCGACCACATCGAGCTGTTCCTCGCCGACGCCGTCCAGACGCTTCCGCAGCTCATCGAGGCGTACGAGGGCGACGAGCCGGACCTCGTGCTGTACGACATCACGGCCTGGCCGGGCCGCGTGCTCGGCCACCGCTGGCAGGTGCCGGCCGTGCAGCTGAGCCCCAACCTCGTCGCCTGGGACGGCTACGAAACCGAGGTCGCCGCGGCCGTCTTCGACCCGATCAAGCGCTCCCCGCGCGGCATCGCCTATTACGAGCGCTTCACCGCCTGGCTCGCGGAGAACGGCATCGACACCCACCCCGACGACTTCATGGGCCGCCCCGACCGCTGCCTCGCCCTCATTCCGCGCGCCATGCAGCCGCACGCCGACCGCGTCGACGAGAGCGTCACCACCTTCACCGGCCCCTGTCAGGGCGACCGTGCCCACCAGGGCACGTGGCGGCGGCCCGCCGACGCGGAGCAGGTGCTCCTCGTCTCGCTCGGCTCCACCTTCACCAAGCAGCCCGACTTCTACCGCGAGTGCATCGCCGCCTTCGGCGACCTGCCCGGCCGACATGTCGTGCTCCAGATCGGCAAGCACGTCGACGCCGCCGAACTCGGCCCGATCCCCGCGAACTTCGAGGTCCGCACGTGGGTGCCGCAGCTGTCCGTGCTCCAGCAGGCCGACGTCTTCGTCACCCACGCCGGCATGGGCGGCTCGCAGGAGGGTCTGGCCTGTGGTGTGCCGATGGTCGCGGTGCCGCAGGCCGTCGACCAGTTCGGCAACGCCGCGCTGCTCCAGGAGCTGGGGGTGGGCCGGCACCTGCCGATGGAGGAGGCCGACGCCCGGTCGCTGCGCGAGGCCGTGGAGGCGCTCGTCACGGATCCCGCCGTGGCCCGCCGGTGCGCCGAGCTCAAGGCGGAACTCGCGGCCGAGGGCGGCACGCCCTACGCGGCCGACCTCATCGAGGCCGAGCTGGGTCGCTGACGGGCCATCAGCGAGGAAACGCCTTACGAATAAGGCTCGTTACTCATATGTCGTTCAAGTAAATCCTGACAGTCGATGTCGGTCGGCTGTCCAATTTGCCGCCGTTCAGCGGGATTTGAAAATACGCAATGACGTTGCGTATGTCACACATTCTCGCGGATCTTGAATTGAGCGCGTCAATCCTGACAGGGTTTCGTCCACCCGGAGCACGGGCTTCCGTCGCTTCGGGTGCGTTCGACCAAACGCGCATTTCCCCCCCACATTTCCGCACGAGGAGGACACCTCGTCATGGCATCACACAAGCGCGCCGGAAAGCGACGGCTCGTACTGGCGATATCCGCCGCGGCCGCCGTCACCGCGGGAGCCACCTTCATGGTGCTGCCCGCCGGCGCCGCATCCGCCCCCGCCGAGGGAACCGTCTACGGCGCCGACGCCACCGGCGCGATCGACGGCAGCTACATCGTCCTGCTGAAGGACGGTGCGCACGCGAAGGGCGCCACGGGCGCCGCGTCGGTCTCGGTCAAGGGCAAGGACCTCGCCTCGCGTTACGGCGGCAAGCTCAACCGCACGTACGACTCGGCCGTCAACGGCTTCTCGGCCAGCGGCCTGGACCGGACCGAGGCCAAGCGCCTCGCGGCCGACCCGTCCGTCGCCAAGGTCGTCCAGAACCACCGCTTCAGCATCAACGCCACCCAGGAGGCCCCACCCTCCTGGGGTCTGGACCGGATCGACCAGGCCGAGACCAAGGGCGACGGGAAGTACGCCTACCCCGACGGCGCCGGTGAGGGCGTCACCGCGTACGTCATCGACACCGGCGTGCGCATCAGCCACAAGGACTTCGGTGGCCGGGCCGCGTACGGCTTCAACGCCGTCGACAACAACGACAACGCCGAGGACGGCAACGGCCACGGCACCCATGTCGCGGGCACCATCGCCGGGACCGCGCACGGCGTCGCCAAGAAGGCGAAGATCGTGGCCGTGCGCGTGCTCGACGCGAACGGCTCCGGCTCCACCGAGCAGGTCGTCGCGGGCATCGACTGGGTCACCAAGAACCACAAGGGCCCCTCGGTCGCCAACATGAGCCTCGGCGGCGGGGCGGACGAAGCCCTCGACGCGGCCGTGCAGAAGGCCATCGGCTCCGGTGTCACCTTCGCCGTGGCGGCGGGCAACGAGTCCACCGACGCCGGCAAGGGCTCCCCGTCCCGGGTGAAGGAGGCCATCACCGTCGCCTCCAGCACCAAGGACGACAAGCAGTCCGACTTCTCCAACTTCGGCAGCGTCGTCGACCTCTACGCCCCCGGCTCGGACATCACCTCCGACTGGAACGACAGCGACTCCGGCACCAAGACCATCTCCGGTACGTCCATGGCCACCCCGCACGTCGTGGGTGCCGCCGCGGTCTACCTGAGCGGTCACAAGGACGCCACGCCCGCGCAGGTCGCGGACGCGCTCGTCAAGGGCGCCACGGCGGACAAGATCGGCAACGCCAGCGAGGGCACGGCCAACAAGCTGCTGAAGGTCGTCCAGTAACACCCCACACCCCTTGAGGCGGCCCGTATCCGGCCGTCCGGCCGGTCGCCGCGCCCCACCCCCACGGGGCGCGACGGCCGGCCTTCCTGCGTGCGTGCCCTGAGGGAAGGCGGCGTCCGGTCGGCGGGATCGCGGCTCCATGGAGCCGGTCAGCCCTTGAACGCGTCCGCGTGGTCGGCGGCCCAGTCGGCGAAGGAGCGGGCCGGGTGGCCGGTCAGCTTCTCGACGGTGTCGGTGAGGGGGAGCGGGGAGTTGTCGGCCGCCTGCCACATGTCGAGCAGCGCGTCGGCGTAACGGCCCGGGATGTGGGCCGACATCCGGTCCTTCCACGCGTCGCGGGTCACGGCGGCGACCGTGATCGAGCGGCCGGTGACCTCGTTCAGACGGTCGATCTGGTCCCGGAAGCTGAGCGACTCGGGGCCGGTGAGGGTGTGCGCGGCGTGGCCGGGGGCGGGTCGCTCCAGAACGCTCATGGCGACCTCGGCGATGTCCATCTCGTGGATGGGGTCGGTGTGCGCGTCGGGGTAGGGGAACTCCATCCTGCCGGTGGAGCCGATCTCCCGGGACCACCGCAGGGCGTTGGCCGCGAAGGAGCCCGGCCGCAGGATCGTCGAGTCGATCGGCGAGGCGGTCAGCGCCCGCTCGACCACCGCGTGCCGCTGGGCGACGGGGTCGGTGGCGGCGTCCGGCGCGAGCACCGCGCTCGTGGACAGCAGCACGATGTGCCGGACGCCGGCCGAGGCGGCCTCCTCCAGGAAGGCGTCGATGTGCGAGCCCTGGGCGTAGAGGAACACCGACGTGACGCCCTTGAGGGCGGCGGGGAAGGTGGCGGGGTCGTCGAGGGCGCAGCGCACCGACGGCACGCCGTCCGGCAGGGCGAGGGCGTCGGAGGTGCTCGACGCCGCTCGTACGTCGTGGCCGTGCGTGTTCAGGAGGCTGACGAGGGCGCGGCCGACGCGGCCGCGGCTGCCGGTGACGAGGATGGTCATGGCGGGAGGATCCTTCGGGATATAGGGATGGCGCTGGGCGCTAAAATGGTCAGGCGGCGCACATGTTGCGTCGCGCAAACATTGTGACGCAGTTAGATTGCGTCGCGCAAGTAATTATCCGAGGCGGACGAAGGCGGACCGGTGCCGAAACGGGCAGAGCTGCTGGCGCGGATCATCGACGAGAGCAGGCGGCACTACGCCGCGTGGACCCTCTTCAACCAGGCCCTCGCCGACCATGTGGGCGTACACCCCACCGACCTCCAGTGCCTGGGCCTGCTCGACATGGCGGGCGAACCCCTGACCACGGGCGAGATCGCCAAGCGCACCGGCCTCACCCCGGGCTCGGCCACCCGGCTCGTCGACCGGCTGGAGAAGGCCGGGCTCGCCGAACGCCGCACCGACCCCGAGGACCGCAGGCGCGCCCTGGTCGCCCTCGTGCCCGGCGCGCTGGCCCGGATCAGTGACGCGTGGGAGACCCCGGGCACGGCCTTCGGGGAGGTCCTGGCGGGCTACGCGGACGAGGAGCTCGCCGTCATCGGCGACTACCTCGCCAAGGCGACGGAGGTCGGCCGCGCCCAGGCGGAACGCCTGCGGGGGAGCGGGCCGCGCGGCTGAGTCCGGCGCTGGTGCGTGCGGGTCGGGCCGTACGGGCGGGGCGTACGCGTTGGGGCGCGTCGGGCGTACGCGTTGGGGTCGTACGCACCGGGCCGTACGCGGCGAGCCTCGAAGCCGCCCGCCGTACGTGCCGGCCGTGCCCGCCGTACGTGCCGGCCGTCCCTGCCGTACGAGCCCTACGAGCCGGCCGCGCCGGCCCTACGCGTCGAGCGCGACAGCCCCCTCGCGCGCCGCCACCGCCTCGTCGTAGCGCCGCAGCAGCAGCGACACCAGCTCCGGTGCCGGACCCAGCACGTCCGCCACGATGTCCGCCCCCGCCTCCCGGGCGCCGAGCGCGATCCGGTCCGGCAGCCTCCCGGGCGCGATGACATAGGGGGCGACCACCACGCTGCGTACCCCCTCGGCCCGCAGCGCCCGCACGGCGTCCTCGGTGCGGGGCGGGGAAGCGGAGGCGAACGCGGGCCGCACGGCACACCAACCGGTGCGCCGCCACTCCCGCGCGATATCAGCGGACACCGCGCCCGCCTCCGGGTCGGAGGAGCCCGCCGAGGCCAGGACGACCCCGGTCGAGCCCTTGTCGCCGGGGCACACCCCGGCCTCGTACAGCCGCCGTTCGAGCGCGGCGATCAGCAGCGGCGAGGGGCCCAGCACCTGGGCCTGACGCACCCTCAGCCGAGGCAGCCCGGCCGTCGCCCGGCGCAGCACGCCCGGGATATCGGTCTTGGCGTGGAACGCCCGCGTCAGCAGCAACGGCAGCGCGATGACGTCCACCGCGCCCTCCGCCGCCAGCCGCTCCAGGACCCGCGGCACGCTCGGCACGCAGAAGTCCAGGTAGCCGACCTCGACGCGGAGCCCGGGCCGCAGCTCCGCGGCCCGCGCGCGGAGCTCGTCCACCGTCGCCGCGTGCCGCGGATCGCGGCTCCCGTGCGCGATGAGGAGAAGGACCACGGCGCCCACCTCCTACCGGCCGGACGCCGCCAGCCCCCGGCCGCGCAGCACACGGCGCTCCAGCGGGCTGAAGACGATCAGGTCGATGGCGATGCCGACGAACAGGATGAGCAGGATTCCGAGCAGCACCCCCGGCATGTCGGAGTCGGTACGGGCGTTCTCCAGGTACTGCCCCAGCCCCAGACCGAGATCGGGCGAGGAGGCGATGAGCTCGGCGGCCATCAGCGAGCGCCAGGAGAACGCCCAGCCCTGCTTGAGCCCGGCGATATAGCCCGGCAAGGCGGCCGGCAGCAGGATGTGCCAGGCGCCGCGCGCCCCCGTCGCGCCCATCGTGCGCCCGGCCCGCAGATACAGCGGCGGCACCTGGTCGATGCCCGAGACCAGGCCGTTGGCGATGGAGGGCACGGCGCCCAGCAGGATCACCGCGTACATCGCCGAGTCCGTGATGCCCAGCCAGATCACGGCGGCCGGCACCCAGGCGACGGACGGCAGCGACTGGAGCCCGGAGAGGATCGGCCCGATGGCCGCCCGTACGAACCTCACCCGGGCCACCAGCAGGCCGAGCGGGGTGCCGATGGCGAGCGCGGCGAGGAAGCCGAGCAGACCGCGCGAGACGCTGGTCCACACGATGTCCAGCAAGGTGCCCTGGAGCCACAGCTCGGTGAGGCTGCCCCACACCGCCGACGGGTCCGGCAGCTTGTAGTCGTCGGTGACCTCCGCCAGGACCAGCAGCTTCCAGACGGCGAGCACCAGCGCGACGGCCACCACGGGCGGCAGCACCTTGTGCAGCAGGACCTGCGTGAACGGGGTGCGGGTGGCCTGCACGGCGTCCAGGGCGTCGAGCCCGGCCTCCAAGCCCGCCAAGTCGTGGGACTCGGCGGGCGGATGGGGCGGGTGGGACGCGGGCGTCTCAGTGCTGGCCATGGCGGCGGATCTCCTTGCGCAGTTCCTCGGTGATCTCCACGGACAGGTCCGCGACGGCCGCGTCCTCGATGCGACGCGGCTGGGGTATGTCCACCGCCCACTGCCGGGCCACCCGGCCCGGCCGGGAGGACAACAGCACCACCCGCTGACCGAGCCGGACGGCCTCCCGGACGTTGTGGGTGACGAACAGCACCGACAGCCGCGTCTCGGACCAGATCCGGGTCAGCTCGTGGTGCAGCACATCGCGGGTGATGGCGTCCAGCGCCGCGAACGGCTCGTCCATCAGCAGCAGCCGGCTGTCCTGCGCCAGCGCGCGGGCCAGCGCCACCCGCTGCCGCATCCCGCCCGACAGCTCGTGCACCCGCTTGCCGTACGAGCCGCCGAGCCGTACGAGCTCCAGCAGCCGCTCCGCCTCCGGCCGCCGTGCGGCCCTCGGCACACCGCGCAGCCGCAGCGCCAGTTCGATGTTCCGGCCCGCGGTCAGCCACGGGAACAGCGCGTGCTCCTGGAACATCAGCGCCGGACGGCCGCCGGGCACCTCGATGGAACCGGCGGTCGGCCGGTCCAGACCGGCGACCAGGTTCAGCAGGGTCGACTTTCCGCAACCGGAGGCGCCCAGAAGGCAGACGAATTCGCCGGGGCGCACATCGAGGGTGATGTCGTCGAGGACGGGCTGTGCCGCGCCGGGGCGGCCGAAGCTCTTGTGGACGTGGTCGATCCGGACGGCCGCGGGCGCGTCGTCCGCGACCTCGGCCGGGCCGGCCTTGTCGGTGGTCAGTGCCGGGGCCATCCGGTCACCTCCTGGGGTGGGGCGGTTTGGGCGCTGTCAGTCGCTGGTCACTGCTTGCCGAGCCCGGCGGCGTCGGCCGCCTTCCTGCCGTCGGCCTTGAGGATCTTGTTGAGCGTGGTCAGGTCGTAGATGCCCGACAGGTCCGGCTTCTCCAGCAGCCCCGCCCGTACGGCGTGGTCGGCCTCGGCCCGCAGGGTCGACGCCAGCGGGTCGTCGGTGACCTCGATGCCGCGCCAGGCGGGATCGAGCACCTCGGCGGGCAGCGCCTTGCCGGAGAGCTTCTTCAGCGCCGCGTTCGCGGACGCCTTGGCCTTGTCCGGGTTGGCCTTGATCCAGGCGTTGGTCCGCACCGAACCGCGCAGCACGGCCTCCACCACATCGGGGTGCTCGCCGAGGAACTTCTGCGACACGACCACATTCGTGATCACGAACTTCTTCTCCGGCCACAGCGTCGCCTCGTCCAGCAGCACCTTCCCGCCGTCGGCGACCAGCTTCGACGCGGTCGGCTCCGGCACCCAGGCGCCGTCGACGGAACCGGATTTGAAGGCGTCCGGCGTCACCTTGTTGTCCGTACGGACCACGGAGACGTCGCCCTTGCCGGTCTGCGGGTCGACCTTCCAGCCCTTCTCGGAGACCCAGTTGAGGAACGCCACGTCCTGGGTGTTGCCCTTCTGCGGGGTGGCGATCCTCTTGCCCTTGACTTCGTCGAGTGACGAGATCTTCTTCGGGTCGACGACCAGCTTCACCCCGCCGGACGCCGAACCGGAGATGATCCGCAGGTTCTTGCCCTTGGACTTCACATAACCGTTGATGGCGGGCGACGGGCCGATCCAGCCGATGTCGATCGAACCGGCGTTGAGCGCCTCGATCTCGGACGGCCCCGCGTTGAAGGTCGTCGAGCGGACCTTGGTGCCGCCCAACTCCTTCTGGATCAGACCCTCCTGCTCGCCGACGAGCGGCGTGGCGTGGGTGATGTTGGGGAAGTAGCCGATCCGTACGGTGCCGGTCGAGAGCTTGCTGCCCTTGACCGCGGCGTTCTCGCTCGTGTCGTCCTTCTTCTCCGAGCCGTAGCCGCAGGCCCCGAGCGCGCCGAGGAGCAAGGGCAGGGCGGCCACGGCGGCCAGGGCACGGCGGGATGGGCGAGCGGCAGGCACGAGGGAGGGTCCTCTCGACGACCCGGGCGTACGACTGAGGCACACCCGGCAGTTGAACAAGGGCTGCGGGGGACGGGAAGGCGGCGCGAGTTGCGGCAGCGTCAACAGGTCATGTCAGAAGTCCCAGCCCTCGTCGGAGGCCACGGGTACGACCGGGGTGGCATCGACGGCGAAGGCTGCCCCTGCCATGCCCGCGGTCAGCGTCGTCCCGTCGGCGGGGTCGATGAGGAGGAAGGAGCCGGTGCGGCGGGAGTGGGTGTAGGGGTCGAGGGCGAGGGGTTCGGCGGTGCGGAGGGTGACTTGCCCGATGTCGTTGGCGGTCAGTTCACCCGGTGCCGGGTGTTGGGAGAGGTCGTCGAGGGTGAGCCGGGAGGGGATGTCTTTGACGATGGCTTTGACGGTGCGGGTGGTGTGCTTGAGCAGGACCCGGTCACCGGCCCGCAGGGGCTGGTCGGCGACGTGGCAGACCGTGGCGTGGATATCCCGGGTGGTTGCCGGCGCGGTGGTCGTGGGGGCGATGAGGTCGCCGCGGGAGATGTCGAGGTCGTCGGCGAGCTGAAGCGTGACCGACTGCGGCGCCCAGGCGGCGTCCACGCCGGTGCCGAGTGCGTCGATCGCGGTGATCGTGCTCGTACGTCCCGAGGGCAGGACCGTGATCGGGTCGCCGACACGCAGGACGCCGGAGGCGATCTGACCCGCGTAGCCCCGGTAGTCCCGGTATTCGGGTGTCTGCGGCCGGATGACGTACTGCACGGGGAACCGCGCAGCCTCAGCCGTGGGATCGGCGACGACCGGGACGGTTTCGAGGTGTTCGAGGATGGTCGGGCCGCCGTACCAGTCCATGTGCGCGGACGGCGTCACCACGTTGTCCCCGGCCAGCGCCGAAATCGGGACCGCGGTCACCTCCGCCACGCCGAGGGAGGCGGCATACGCGGCGAACTCCTCCGCGATCGCGGCGAAGACCGGCTCCGCGTAGCCGACCAGGTCCATCTTGTTCACCGCCAGGACCAGGTGCGGGACGCGCAGGAGGGCGGCGACGGCGGCGTGGCGGCGGGTCTGCTCGACCACACCGTTGCGGGCGTCGACCAGGACTACGGCGAGGTGGGCTGTGGAGGCGCCGGTGACCATGTTGCGGGTGTACTGCACATGCCCGGGAGTGTCGGCGAGGATGAAGCGGCGGCGGGGGGTGGCGAAGTAGCGGTAGGCGACATCGAT